>NZ_CP086594.1:2880000-3180000 GCF_020866845.1 Sphingomonas radiodurans | reverse complement strand
GTGCTCGACAGCCCGTTGTCCGAATATGGCGTGCTTGGCTTCGAATATGGCTATGCGCTCGCCGATCCGAAAACGCTGGTGCTGTGGGAAGCGCAGTTCGGCGACTTCGTGAACGGCGCGCAGATCATGATCGATCAGTTCATCGCGAGCGGCGAATCCAAGTGGCTGCGCGCCAACGGGCTCGTGATGCTGCTGCCACATGGCTACGAAGGCCAGGGTCCGGAGCACAGCTCGGCGCGGCCCGAGCGGTTCCTGCAGCTGTGCGCGCAGGACAATATGCAGGTCGCGAACTGCACCACGCCGGCGAATTATTTCCACCTGCTGCGCCGGCAGATGCACCGCAGTTTCCGCAAGCCACTGGTCGTCTTCACCCCCAAGTCGCTGCTGCGGCACAAGCTGGCCGTATCGTCGGCGAAGGACTTCGTCGGCGTCTCGCACTTTCGGCGCATCCTGTCGGATACCAATGGCGCAGCGGATGAAGCGACCACGCGGCTCGTGCTGTGCACCGGCAAGGTGGCGTACGATCTGATCGAGGCACGCGATGCCGCGGGCAACACCGGCACGCAGATCGTTCGCGTCGAGCAGCTCTATCCCTTCCCGACCGACGCGCTGGCGAAGCGGATCGCGCGGATGCCCAACCTCACCGACGTGGTCTGGGCGCAGGAAGAGCCGCGCAACAACGGCTATTGGTTCTTCGTCGAGCCGTTCATCGAGGAAGCGCTCGGCATGGCGGGCTGCGCGACGAAGCGCGCGCGCTACGCCGGCCGTGCCGTGGCAGCATCGCCCGCCACGGGCCTGATGAAGCGCCACCAGGCGGAACAGGGCGCGCTGATTGCCGATGCGCTCGGGCACAATGTCCGCGAGGAAATCCGGCGTACGCGTTCTGCCGAATCGACCAAGAAGGCGGGCATCGCGACAGGCTGATCTTGCTGCTGATCCCCGGTGAATGGCGCCGATCAAAGAGTTGCTTTGATCGGCGCCAAGCCAGGGACCAGTCGCGAAGGTAGACGTTAATCAAGCGATGCGCGCGGCAACCCGCTCATCGCAACTGGGCCCCGGCCTTCGCCGGGGAACAAGGGAAGCGAAGACATGGCAACCGAAGTTCTGGTCCCCACGCTGGGCGAATCGATCACCGAAGCGACGCTCGGCGAGTGGCTGAAGCAGCCGGGCGACAAGGTCGCCGCGGACGAGCCGATCGCCAGCCTCGAAACCGACAAGGTCTCGGTCGAAGTGCCCAGCCCGGTCGCAGGCGTGATGGGGCAGCATGCCGTCGCAGTCGGTGAGACGGTGCAGGTCGGCGCGATGATAGCGACGATCGATGCTGGCGACGGCGCGCCTGCAGCAGCGCCCGCGCCGCAGCCCGCCGTCACACAGGCGCCCAAGGCCGAGCCGGAAGCGCCCGTCGCTGCCGATCAGGGCACGCCGGTTGCGGGCGGCTATGGCAACCATGGCGCCACTGCGGTGGGCGACGATACCCCAGCTGCGCTGAGCCCGTCGGTGCGCCGCGCGATGCTCGAGCACGGCGTCGATCCCGCGACGATCAAGGGCACCGGCCGCGACGGCCGCATCACCAAGGAGGACGTCGCCACCGCAGCCTCCTCGCGCCCGGCACCGGCACCCGCGCCGGCGCCGACCGCTGCCCCCGCAGCGCCAGTCACCCCATCGGTCGCCGCGTCCACCGGTCGCAAGGAAGAGCGCGTGCGCATGACGCGCCTGCGCCAGACGATCGCGAAGCGCCTGAAGGAAGCGCAGGATACCGCCGCGATCCTGACGACGTTCAACGACGTCGACATGACCGCGGTGATCGAGGCGCGCACCAAGTACAAGGATCTGTTCGAGAAGAAGCACGGCGTCCGGCTCGGCTTCATGGGCTTCTTCGTGAAGGCCGCGTGCATGGCGCTGAAGGACGTGCCGTCGGTCAACGGCTCGATCGAAGGCGATGAGATCGTTTATCACGACTATGCCGACATCTCGGTCGCGGTTTCGGCGCCGAACGGTCTGGTCGTTCCGGTGATCCGCGATGCGCAGGATTTGTCGGTCGCCGGGATCGAAAAGACGATCGGTGACTTCGGCAAGCGCGCGAAGGACGGCACGCTCAAGATGGACGAGATGAAGGGCGGCACCTTCACGATCTCGAACGGCGGCGTATTCGGCTCGCTGATGTCCACCCCGATCATCAACCCGCCGCAGTCGGCCGTGCTCGGACTGCATCGGATCGAGGATCGCCCGGTCGTGCGCGACGGGCAGGTCGTGGTTCGCCCGATGATGTACCTCGCGCTCAGCTACGATCACCGTCTGGTCGATGGCCGCGAGGCAGTGACGTTCCTGGTCGCGCTCAAGAATGCGATCGAAGATCCGACGCGGATCCTGATCGACCTCTGACGCCCCCGCCCTACCCCGGCATTACACCGGGGTACCGGGGGTTTTGAGTGTCGCTACCTCAGGGTAAACCCCCGTTTTTGCGCCAATGTGCGCAGCTCTTCATCCCGCCCCGGCGCAAGTGTCGCCACCCGCCGCTGATACACCGCGACCAGCGTCTCTCCCGCCCGTTCGGGCGACCCGGCGTCGAACGGCGGCGCGGGATCATATTCCAGGCTGAGCTGCACTGCGCGCGCGTGATTCTCGCCGCGTATCAGCGCCATGAGTGTCAGCGCGAAGTCGATCCCCGCAGTCACGCCGCCGCCGGTAACGCGGTTGCGATCCACCACCACGCGCTCGGCCACCGGCTCCGCCCCGAACAGCGGCAGCATATGCCGCTGTCCCCAATGACACCCTGCCCGATAACCTTGCAGCAACCCCGCCGCGCCAAGAATTAGCGAGCCAGTGCAAACACTTGTCACCCACGTCGCCGACGTGCCGATCCGCTCGACCCACGCCATCGCTACGTCGTCGGCGATGACGCCGTTAACGCCGAACCCACCGGGAACACACAGGATATCGGCGTGGTCGACCTCGTCGAAGGTCGCCGTCGGCAAAATCGAGAAACCCGCGTCGGTCGGCACCGGATCGAGCGTCTTCCACACCAGATCGAGCCGCGCATCGCCGCCCAACCGCGACAGCACTTGCGCCGGGCCGGTCAGATCGAGTTGCGTGACGTTCGGGAACAGCAGGAATGCAATACGCATCGGGCATCTTCCTTCGCATTCGAGGTGATGCCCAGGCGCGCGGCAGTGTTCGGTCACGCTCCCCCGCGGTGCTCCGCGCTGGCGCCAGTTACGTGATTGCTCGTTGGTTTACGCTGGCAGGACGGGCCGATCAATAGCCGCCGTCATGCCGGGCTAGGCCCGGCATCCACCCGTCCGCGCGCGTATCGGCCGAAGCGTGGGTTGCACCGTGGATGCTGGGACGAGCCCGGCACGACGGTGGGGTTTAGTACGGCGTCAGATCCGCCGTCGCCGCCTTCTCCCGCGCACGCGATTCGGTCTTCGCGCGGCGGGCATTCTGCACGAAGCAGCCCGTCGCTCCCGCCGCGCCGACGGTGGAACAGGAGCCGACGCCGACGTTGCCGACATCCTGGTTGGTCTTTTCGCGCGTCGCCCAGGATTCGTTTTCCGGCGTCACCTCAAACGTGCGGACTTCCTTGGGAATACGGAATTGCTCCTGCGCGCTGCGACGCTGGCACACCACGATCTCCTCGCCGTTGGTGTTCGTCGGGCAGCGCTCGTTGCCGTAGAGCACGAGCACGCCGTTGACCGGCGCGCCGCGGGCGGTCTCGGTCGAGATCGTCTGGCGACTAGGGCGCTCGGCACCCGGCAGCGCCACCCGGCCGGGCGGCGGCACGATCACCACCTGCGGCGGCTTGGCCGGCGCTTGCTCGCCGGGCGCGGTCTGCGCCGCAAGCGGCGTCGCGACCAGCAACGCCAGCACGGTCGATCGGATCAGTCGCATGCCATCATCCTCGTCACACTCTCTTCGCGGTCGCGATCGCGACGCGACAGCCCATTCGGATCACGGCGGACAGCAGCGGATAACCCGGCGCATCCTCGGCCCCGCTGGCCAGCGCCGTCTCGCGATGCTCGACCTCCTCGGCTTGAAAATCGAGCACCGCCTCGCTCAATTCGGGGTCACCCTCGCCGAGCTCGATCAGCTGATCGGCATAGTGCTTATCGATCTCGGTCTCGACGGCCACGGTGCAGGCCATCGCCGCTTCCGGACCGATCGCCGCCGTCACCGCACCCAGCGCATAACCCGCGACGTTCCAAATCGGCTGCAGGAGGGTCGGGCGGACGCCGCGTTCTGCCAGCATCCGGTCAAAGAACTGCCGGTGCCGCTCCTCCTGCAACGCCATGCCGGCGATCTTGCGCGCGACCGGCGAGCGATGCCCCATGATGGCCAGTTGCCCGGCATAGATCCGCGTCGCGCCATATTCGCCGGCTTGGTCGACACGAATCATCGCTGGCGTGTCACGCCGCGGATCACCAGGCTTCCAGCTCATCTTGCTCTCCCAATCAACCATGCGATTACCCCCGCTCCACCGAGCGAGAAAATCGCGTTGAACCCGGCCAGCGAGATGCCGAACAGGCTCCATTGCGCCGCGTCGCACCGGATCACCGGCGCCGCGAGGATCCGGCGCAGCATCTCGTCGGTCGAAACACCCTCGCCGGTTACCATTGTAGAGCAGGCGGTGACCCCCTCCCACCAATGATATTCAACACCGGCGTGGAAGACGCCGATCAGTCCCGACAGCGCGATCAGCACCGCCGCCGTGACGATCGCTGCCACCTTGCTCGAACGCCCCGGCACGACAAACGCCAGCGCCGCTACGACGACCGCGGCATAATGTGGCCAGCGCTGCCAATGGCACATCTCGCACGGTACGAGCCCACCGATCAGCTGCGATCCCCAGGCACCCGCAAGCAACAGTAACGGCAGGACCAGCGCGATGAACCGCGCCCGTGATTGCGCATCGGTCACTTAGCGGCGAGATCCTTCTTCATCGACGACGTCACCGCCGCGACTTGCGTCGGCCCACCCAGCCGCGCGATCGTCTTCAGCGCATACCAGAGCTGGAAATCCTCGACGCCCTGCTTCTTCAGCGCGTCTGGCGTCGCGGTGAAGCGCGGATCGTCCTTGGTGTCCTCCTCGAGGATCTTGTCATCGGCTTTCACCTCGTTGATCAGGTGACGCCGAAGGTCTGCCTCACGGAACACCGGGCGCGACTTGTAATCGGCGTCGCTCAGTTGCGGCACCCTGATGTCGGGCTCGATCCCGCCCTCCTGCACCGAACGCCCCGATGGCGTGTAATAACGCGCCGTGGTCAGCCGCAGCGCGGTCGTGGGGCCGAGCTGAAGCAAAGTCTGCACCGATCCCTTGCCGAACGTCCGCTCGCCCATCACCAGCCCACGATGATGATCCTGGATCGCGCCGGCGACGATCTCGGAAGCGGAGGCGGTGCCGGAATCGGTCAGGACGATCACTGGCAGGCCGTGCGTCAGGTCACCCGGTTTGGCGTAGTAGCGCTCGATATCGTTCTTGCCGCGTCCACGCTGCGAAACGATTTCGCCGCCCTCGAGGAACACGTCGGACACTTCGATCGCCTGCGTCAGCAGCCCCCCCCCGTTCGCGCGCAGATCGACGACATAACCGAGCGGGCGTCGGCCAAGCGACTTCTCGATCGCCATTACCGCGCCGCGCGTGTCGGCGCCCGTCGTCTCGGAGAACGTATTGATGTTGATGTAGCCGACATCGCCCTTCACTTCCCACTTCACCGGGCGCTGGATGATGATTTCGCGGGTAAGCGCGACCTCCATCGGTTTGTCGCGGCCAGGGCGCACAATGGTGATGGCAAGCTTGCTGCCGGGCTTGCCGCGCATCTGGCTGACCGCTTCGTCGAGCGTGCCACCGTAGATCAGCTTGCCGTCGATATGCGTGATGTAGTCGCCCGATTTGATCCCGGCGCGCCACGCTGGCGAGTCCTCCTGCGGCGCAATCACCTTCACCGCGCCGTCTTCCATCGAGACGGTGAGGCCAAGGCCGCCGTAATTACCCTCGGTCTGGATGCGCAAATTCTCATAGTCGGACGCATCGACATAGCTCGAATGCGGATCGAGCGCGGCCAGCATGCCGTCGATCGCGCCCTTGATCAGCTGATCGTCGGTAACCTTGTCGACATAGTCGCCCTTGACGCGGTTATACACGTCCATGAACCGCTCCATCTCGCGATAGGCGCCGGTATCGACTGCCGCCATCGCTCCCGTGCTGAGCGGTACCAGCGCCAACGTGGCAACGAGGGCAGTGGCGGAGAGCAGCGGGAACTTCATGCGTAACCATCCTCGGGAGCGGATCGGCCGCATGTAGCGACTTTCGCGCGCCCGATCAAAGCACTGCCGGAGCTTAACGGGGGCTGAGCGGGAAACGTGTGGATGCTCTCACCCAATCAACGCCGCCGCGTCCACCGGCCGCCCGCGGCGGCGTAGCTCGATCGTCACGCGCGGCTCCGTTCCATCAGGCGCACGGCCGAGCGGCTGACCGGCGATCACCTCGGTGCCGCGCCGTACGGCCGCCGCGCCCAGCCCGGTCACGAGGCTGTTCCACCCCGCGCCATGATCGACGATCACGATCGTGCCGAACCGGCGGAACGGCCGAGCGAACACCACCCGGCCCGCCGCCGGCGAAAGGACGGGCGCTTTCGCCTCGACCGCGAAGGTAAGCCCCCTCGCGCGGACGCCATTGTCGATCACTTCGCCGAACCCAGTTACCAGCCGGCCCTGCACCGGCAGGCGGTAGACGGCCGGTGCAGCTGCTCCACCGGCGCTCGCCGGAGGCCCGGCAAGCGGGGCCAATTCCTCCAGCGTCGCCTGCGTCTCGCCGATCGCCGCCATCCGATCGACAATATCGCGCGCTGCCTCGCCCATCGCGATCGCGCGATCGGACTGGATCAGCGAGTCACGCCCGAGCTGAGTCGCCGCTTGCGCATGGCGCGCCCGTAGCGCGGCGAGCGCGCTGCGCTCCTGCACCAGCGTTTGGCGTCCATTGGCCAGGCTCTCCGCCGCCAGCGCCGCGCTCGCCTGGAGCGCGCGCGTCTGCGCCAGATCGTCGCGCAATTCTGTCGTCTGGCTGCGGATCGCGGGCAGCGTGCTGCCGAGCACGGCACGGACATGCACCAGATCGGTCACCGATCCCGGCTGGACCACCGCAGCTGCCGCCGGCCGACGGGCCAGCGAGGCCAGCGCCGCCATCAGCCGCGCCACCGGTGCTTGTCGCTCGCCGAGCGCGGCGCGCTGGCGGGCCAGCAACGTGCCCACGATTGTGACGCGCGCACGCGCGGCGGCGATCTCCGCCTCAGCGCGCTCGATCCGTGCCGCAACAGTGGCTTCCTCGGCACGCGCCTTGGCCGCAGCGTTACGCTCCTCGGCAGCGCGGCGTGCGAGATCGGCGGCGCGGTTGGCCGCGTCGATCGCATCGGCCTTGGCGGCCCGAAGCCGGTCGCGTTCGATTGCGAGCGGATCGGGTGCCGCGACGGCGCTGGCGAGCGGCACCGTTGCCGCCAGAAGCATCGCTGTCTTCGGCCACCGCATGGCGGCTAGCCTTCGCGATGATACGGGTGGTTGGCAAGGATCGAGGTAGCGCGAAACAATTGCTCCGCGAGCATCGCGCGTGCCAGCAGGTGCGGCCAAGTCGCGCGCCCGAACGACAGTAGCAAGTCCGCCCCTGCCCGTTCGGCATCGCCGAAGCCGTCCGCCGCGCCGATCATGAACCGTGCCTCGCGCACCCCATCGTCACGCCAGCGCTCGAGCGTACGGGCGAACTCGACCGACGACTGCACGGCGCCGGTTTCGTCCAACATCACCCGACGCGTCCCCGCCGCCACCTCGGGCACACGCCCGCCGCGATCTGGCAATTCCGTCACACGCGTGGGCCAAGCGATCCGCTTCAGATACCGATCAACAAGTTCGGCCTCGGGCGATCGCCCGATCCGCCCACGTGCCACGATATGAAGGATCAGGTCAGGCCGTCCCGATCTCGGCTCCGGCGGTCGGCGCTGGCGTGGGCACCGGCGCGTCGCCGAACGACCACATCCGCTCGAGATTGTAGAACGAGCGAACCTCCGGGCGGAACAGGTGGACGATCACGTCACCAGCGTCGAGCAGCACCCAGTCCGCCGTCGGCAGTCCCTCGATCCGCGGCGAACGCCCGGTCTCGGCCTTGATCTTCTCGGACAGCTTGGACGCCATCGAGGCGACCTGCCGCGTCGAGCGACCGCTCGCGATCACCATATGATCGGCGATCGATGACTTGCCGGCGAGCGGGATCGAGATGGTGTCGACGGCCTGATCGTCGTCCAGGCTGTCGAGAACGAGCTTATGCAAGGCCGCGACGCTGTCGGCGTCCGGCGATCGATAGGCGTGGGCGGTTGCGGGCAAGATCACTCCTGGGTGGAAGGTATGGCGACGGATATGGGAAGCGAATCACGCAGATGCCAGGCAGGGTCGGCGGCACGAAGCTGCGTCGCGGAGGTCGGGTCGGGGCGGAAACGTAGCAGCACCAGGGCTGGCACACTCCACTTCGTCCAGTTCCTTGCCTGGCGTGCGGGCCTCTGGAAGCGCCGTAGCCAACCCATCGCGGGTGCCGCGAGGGCAGTGCCGTCATAGCCCGGACGCGCAACTACCGCAATCGGCACGGTGCGGGCGATCCGTCGCCACGCACGCCACCGGTCGAACTGCTGCAGGTTGTCCGCGCCCATCACCCAGACGAAGCGATGTCGGGGGTAGCGGCGAACGAGCGCAGCCAGCGTATCGACCGTGAAGCGCGTGCGAAGCCGCGTCTCGATATCGGTCGCGCGGATACGCGCGGCGCGTGCGACGCGGCGGGCGGAAGCGAGTCGCGCCGGCAGCGGCGCCATCCCCGCTGCCGGCTTGAGCGGATTGCCGGGGGAGACGAGCCACCACATCTCGTCGAGGTCGAGCGCCTCGATCGCGGCGAGGCTGATGCCGCGGTGGCCGGAATGCGCCGGGTTGAACGAACCGCCGAGCAGGCCGATGCGGATCGGGCGGCCTCTCACGCCGGCAATGCTCAGAAACTCTGCTCGTCGTAGACCTTCGACAGATCGCCGCCCCAGATATCATTGTACCGATCGAGCAGCTGCTGCGCGGGCACCTTGCCCGATCGTACGATGTCGCGCAGCGGATCGAGGAATCCCGTTTCGTTGTCGCCTGAACGATTCGTTTGCGCGCGCGCCGCCAGACCCGAATTGGCGATGTCGAGCACCTCGCCGGCGATGTCGCGCAGCGTGCCGCCACCGGGCAACGGCGCGTCGAGGCCGAGCTTCGGCACCGCATCGCGCAGCGCCTGCCGCCCCTCGATCGACCAGCCCTTCACCATATCCCAAGCGGCATCGAGCGCGCCCTGATCGTAGAGCAGCCCGACCCACAGCGCCGGTAGCGCGCAGATCTTGTTCCACGGCCCGCCATCGGCGCCGCGCATCTCAAGGAAGGTCTTGAGCCGCACTTCGGGGAAGGCGGTCGACAGGTGATCGGTCCAGTCGTCGAGCGTCGGCAGCTCGCCCGGCAGCACCGACAGTTCGCCCTTCAAGAAGTCGCGAAACGAGAGCCCGGCCGCGTCGATATACTTGCCGTCACGATAGACGAAGTACATCGGCACATCGAGCATGTAGTCGGCGTAGCGTTCGTAGCCGAAGCCGTCCTCGAACACGAACGGCAGCATGCCCGTGCGCGCGGGATCGGTATCCGACCAGATGTGGCTGCGATAACTGAGGAAGCCATTGGGCTTTCCCTCAGTGAACGGCGAATTCGCAAACAGCGCCGTCGCGAGCGGCTGCAGCGCGAGGCCAACGCGAAACTTCTGCGCCATGTCCGCCTCGGTCGCGTAATCGAGGTTCACCTGGATCGTGCAGGTGCGAAGCATCATGTCGAGCCCCATCGTGCCGACCCGCGGCATGTGACGGAGCATGATGGCGTAGCGGCCCTTGGGCATGATCGGCAGCTCGGCGCGAGTCTTATCCGGCCACATGCCAAGCCCGAGAAAGCCGATGCCGAGCTTCTCGCCCGCCGCCTTCACCTGATCGAGGTGACGACCGGTCTCCGCGCAAGTCTCGTGCAGATTTTCGAGCGGCGCGCCGGACAGTTCGAACTGGCCGGCCGGCTCGAGGCTCACCGATCCGTCGGCGCCATTCAGCGCGATCAGGCTGCCGTTCTCCATCACCGGCGTCCAGCCATATTGCTGTAGCTCGGTCAGTAGCGCACGGATACCGCTCGGCTCGTCCCAGCTCGGCGCGCGATGATCGTCACGGGCATAGACGAACTTTTCGTGCTCGGTCCCGATCCGCCACCGCTCCTTCGGCTTCTCGCCGCGCGCGAAGCTGGCGATCAATTGCTCGCGCGACTCGATAAAGGGCGAGTTGCTATCCGAAACGGTTTTCGTCGTCATTGCGCGCCCTTAATCTGGGATTGTGACGGCGGCTAGTGGCCACCCCGTTCGTGGTGAGGAGAGGCTGAGCTTGTCGAAGTCTCGTCTCGAACCACTTGCGCTTCCAGACGGCACTTCGCCTACCGCTCAGCACCTCCTCCGCATGAACGGTTTAGGTGCTACCAATCCCCAGCCGTCGCCATCCAGATCGCGACCGCGGCCGCCGCCGCGGTATCGGCCCGCAGGATGCGCGGGCCCAGCGACATGCCAACCGCCTGCGGCAACGCGCGGATCGCGGCGCGTTCGCCGTCGTCGAACCCTCCCTCGGGCCCGATCAGGATCGCCGCCGGCCCTGGCTTGATCGCGTCGCGCGCCGGTAATCCGCCCAATTCATCGGCGAAATAGAGCGCACGGCCCTCCGGCCAGTCCCGGAGCAGTGCCGGGAGCTTCACTGGCTCTGCCACCTGCGGCAAGGCAGTGCGCCCGCATTGCTCGGCTGCCTCGATCATGTGTACACGCAGCCGATCGACGTTCGGCTTGTCGACCACGGTACGATGCGTCAGCGCCGGCACCAGCCGCGCGACGCCCAGCTCGCACGCCTTCTCAGCCATCCAGTCGACCCGGCCTTTCTTGAGCGGCGCAGCGACCAGCCACAGGTCAGGCACCGCCTCGCGCTCGGCGAGCCGTTCGGTCACGTCGAGCGTCACGTCGCGTTTGCCAGCCGCCGACACTAACGCGAGCCACTCGCCCGTCGCGTCATCGAAAAGCCGCACTGGATCACCAGCCTTCACGCGCATAACGCTGGCGAGATAATGCGCCTGCGGCCCATCAATCCGCAGCGCGCCCGGTGCGAGCGGTCGATCGACGAATAGTCGCGGCGTAGAACGCGGCGGCCATGCCGGGGTCGCGATCATCGCGGCGCCTCGCGCCCGCGCGCGATCAGCCAGCGCGCCACCAGGAACAGGATCAGCCCCAGCAAGGCCACGCCCAGCACCACGCCCGTAATCATGCCGGCAACGCGGAGGATCGCGAAGAACAGCGCCTCGACGAAACGCCCAATGGCGACCGACAGATGGATCACGAGCTAGGCGACATCAGCGCACGCGCCGCCACGTCTGCGTCTTGCAGCCGAAGCCCGCGAACAGGCAGCCGGTGCCGACGATCGTGTTGCGATCGACCTGCTCGATCGTCCCGTCGAACGTCTGATCGACATCGGGCACGTATACCTGACCGTACCAAAGCCCATCGCCGTCGCGCCGGAAATCTTGGAACAGCTGCGTGCCGATCAGCCGATCGGTGCCGCCCGCCGCGGCGTCGGCCTTCGCCTTCGCGCTCGCCTGCACCACCGTGCCGCACAGCCCGGCACCACAACGCGCGACCCGGATCCTGACGCTGTCGGCGGAATTGCGCCAGATGCCTTCCCACCCCTGCGCACGCTGCGCGGTGGCGGGAGTGGCCAGGATCAGCGCGGCGGCCAGGATACGCATCGTCGACATCATCACTCTCTCACTCGATCACTCATCCACGAAGCGGGTCGCCACCTCCGCCAGATCGCCGCCGGCGGGGATCACCAGCCACTCGCCGGGACGACGTGTGTCCACGACGGTCACGGCGTTTTTGGGGCAGAGGCCAAGGCACTTCACCTCGACAACGCCGATCACGGCCTTTCGGCCCTTGCCGAACCCAGCTTCGCGGCGCAGCGCCTTGGCCAGTCGCTCGCGACCCTTCGCGCCAAAGCCGCCACCCACCTTCTTCGAACATTTGCCGCACACCAGCACGGCGCCAGTCCATTGCGACCGCGCGCGCTTCACGCGGGCTTCCAGCTCCGCCGCTCCTCGGCCGTGCGCAGCACCTCGTACGCCGCCTGGATCGCCTGGAAGCGCGTTGCTGCGTCCGCATCGCCCGGGCGGACGTCGGGATGGTTTGATTTCGCCAGCCGCCGCCACGCCGCGCGAATCTCGTCGAAACTCGCGTCGACCTCAACCTCGAGCACCTCGAGCGAGCGCATTTCGTCACGCGAGCGCGTGCCGTCGCCCGATCCGGCCCAGCTCTGGTGCCGCGATTGTTCGTAGCCCGAGGCATCACGCCGCTCCTCGCGCTCGCGCTCAGCAGCTTCCTCGGCGTCGAGACCTTCGAAGTAATTCCAACCGCGATTGTATTCGCCGGCATGGACCTGGCAGAAATACCACCGCTCCGGGCTGTTGGGCGATTTGGGTGCCGGGCAATTGCCGGGTTCACCGCAGCCGTGGCGATCGCACAACCGCACGGTCGTCGCCTCGCGCGATGCGCCATATTCGCGCCAGCGGGGAAAACCCCAGTCATTCGTGCGGGTGGAACGGGCCATGGTTGAGCTATCTAGCGATTGAGGAGCAAAGGTTAAAGGTGACACCAGAGGGCCTGTAAGCCGGGTTCTGTCCACCCGTTGCCGGGATGGGCGACCATTCATCTAGGCGCGCCGTTGCCGACGCGCTCAAGCAACCAACCCGGGCGACGGGCGGGAACACGCCCATATGCCGCCCCTATTCGGTTTTGCTCCCGGTGGGGTTTGCCATGCCGCTACCGTTACCGGCAGCGCGGTGCGCTCTTGCCGCACCCTTTCACCCTTGCCTGGCCGAAGCCTTCATCCGAAGATTGGGCGGTCTGCTCTCTGTGGCACTTTCCCTGGGGTCACCCCCGGCGGGCATTACCCGCCACCGTTGTTCCATGGAGCCCGGACTTTCCTCGGCGTGCGATAAAACACGACGCGGCCGCCCAGCCCTCTGATGTATGCGGGGCTGTAGCGTCGCGTGCCGACGCGTCAATCATCCCCCTGCGGTTTCGGCAGCAACAGCGCGAGCAGGATCATTCGGCATTCTGCATCGATCTCGCCATCGACCAGCTCCGGGCGGAAGCGGCGCTGGAAGGCCATGATCGCCGCCATCTTGTCGGTGACGTCATAGCCGAAGCGCTCAAGAGCGAGCAGAAAGCCGCCTTCGCTCCACATCGGGTCCATCAGGTTCTTCGTCGGGCGCGGCAGCGCGAGTCGTAGCCGGGCGAGCTTTCCCCAAGGAAACAGCTCGCCCGGATCGCGCTTGCGTGCCGGGGCGATGTCCGAATGGCCGACGATGTTGCCGCGCGTAATCTCGTACCGGTCCTTCAGCGAGTGGACGAGGCGGATCACCGCGTCGATCTGCTCGTCCGGAAAGGGGCGATAGCCGAGGTCATGGCCGGGATTGACGATCTCGATCCCGATCGAGGCGGAGTTCACGTCGTCGATGTCGCGCCAGTGCGACTGGCCTGCGTGCCACGCGCGTTTCTCATCGGGCACCAGCCGCAGCGTCGTGCCGTCCTCCGCTACAACATAATGTGCCGACACCTTCGCCTCGGGGTCGCGCAGCCGGGCAATCGCCGACTCGCCGTCCGCCATGCCGGTGTAGTGAAGCACGATCATCGTGATCGGCAGCGCGCGATCATCGAAGTTCGGCGACGGCGCCTCGATCGGCGTCATGGATGCTCCTCGGCACGGGCGGTTCGGATCGTCACGATAGCCACTCCTAGCATCGCCACCGCCCCGCCCGCCAGCATCGGCCATCCAAGCGGACTGTCGAACCAATAGGATGCCGCGAACACCGCCACCACTGGCGCTGCCAACGTCAGCGGCGTGACGGTCGAAACCGGATGCCGCTGCAGCAGCCACACCATCGCGCCCTGCCCGAGCACGGTCGATCCGATCGCCGAGAAGGCGACCCAGCCGAGCGTGCCCAGCCGCAGTTGCGGGATGCTGCGCATCGCATCGGGCTCGAACACGAGCGCCAGCCCGCCGAGCACGATCGAACCGAGCAGGCCGACCCAGGCATAAATCGTCAGGATCGCCACGCCGCGCAGCTGGCGCTGGATCAGCGAGCAGACCGCCCAGATGAAGCTACCGATCGCGGTGAGCGCGATCCCCGGCCCCTCGCGTGCCGCGGCGGGATCGAACACCAGCAGCCCGACGCCGGCGAAGGCCAGCACGATGCCGATGATGCGTGGCCCGTGAATGCGTTCGCGAAAGAAGATGATCGCGAGCAGCATCGAAAACGGCACGCCGAGTTGTCCCGCGATGGCCAGCGCACCGACGTTGTCGGCGACCACCAGCGACAGGTTGATCGCGACGTAGAACAGCCCGCCTGACAGGGTTCCTAGCGCGACCAGCGCGCGCATCCGCCCTTTCACGATGCGCAGCGATCCGGCGCACACGAGCAGCACCAGCGCCTGACGCAGAAAGCCTGCTGTCAGCGGCGCGATCTCGCTCACCGCCATCTTCACGGCGATGATATTGAACCCCCACAGCAGGTTCATCGCGAGCACAACCAGCAGGTCGCGCGCGCCGAATGGTGCGGGAGCGGGTGCGGTCTGGGGCATCGCGCTGCCCCGTGGGGCGATCAGCGCGCCATGTAAACCGGGTTCGCCTCGCGCCGTGTCATCTCGTACATGCCACGGAAGCGCTTGCTGGGGGCGAAGCGGTCCGACTGGCCGATCACCGTCTCACCCGCACCGAGCAGCAGCAGGCCGCCCGGCCGCAAGCAGTCCGCTATGGTATCGAGCACCCTGGCACGCAGGCTTGGCGCAAGATAGAACAGGACGTTGCGACAGAAGACCGCGTCGAACGGTCGGCCCGGCGCCGGATCGGCAACCAGATTGTGCCGCCGCCACGTGACCCGCTGGACCAGATCGCTGCTCGCCACCCAGTCGTTGCCGTCCTGCTCGAACCAGCGCAGCATCCGCCGGATCGGCAGCCCGCGCTGAATCTCGAATTGCGAAAAGCGCCCGGCACGAGCGCGCGCGATCGCCGCGGAAGAAACGTCCGTCGCGACGATGTCTGGCTCGATCCCCGCGCGGTCGGCGAAGGCCATGGCAAGCGAGAGCGGCTCCTGGCCACTCGCGCAGCCCGCACACCAGACGCGCGGTGTCCGAACGTCGAGCGTGGCGATCGCTTCGACCGCCCCCTCGATCGCGCCTGCATCGCGGAAGAACGACGTTTCCTGGTTGAGCAGCGCGTCGACGATCTGGTCAGCCAACGCGGGACTAGTGCCTTCCAGCACTTGCCGGACGAGTTCATCGATCGAGCCGAGGCTCCGTTCGGCCACGATCGGCTTCAGCGCGGTGTCGATCCGCCACGTGCGATTGGCCGCGATGCGCTGTCCTGTCCGCGCCTCGAGCAAGGCGGCGAGCACGTTGACCGTGCCCGGGCTCGCATCGGACGAGGCTTTGATGCGAGACGGCATCAGGCGAGCGCCCGGGTAGCGCCGACGAAGGCGCCGATCGCCTCGGGCGGCAACACCGCGTCGGCCAGGCCCGCAGCGGCGACCGCACCGGGCATTCCCCACACGACCGAACTCGCTTCATCCTGCACGACGACGCTGCCGCCCGTCGCATGAACCCGGCCGGCGCCCTCAAGGCCATCACGTCCCATTCCGCTCAGCACCACCGCCAACAAGCGCGGCCCCAAGCAGTCGGCGAACGTCGTGAACATCGGATCTACCGACGGCATGTTGCCATTGGCGACTGGCGTGCGGCACAAGCGAACGGCAGCGCGGCCGCCGGGTAGCGACACGCCGACCAGATGCGCGTCGCCCGGCGCGACGACGACCATCCCCTCACGCAAGGCGAGCCGATCGCTCGCGACCTCGCAGCGCCGGCCTGTGGCAGCGGACAGTTGCCCGACGAAATAGGGGACGAAGGCAGCCGGAAGATGCTGTGTCACGACAATCGGGGTGCGGAACGACGCCGGCAGCGCACGTAACATGGTGTTGAGTGCGAGGATCCCGCCTGTCGACGCACCGATCGCCACGAGGTCAAATTCGCGCTGCGGGCCCACCTTCGCCGCGGCGGCGCGGCGCGACACCGCGCGCAGCATTGGGCTCGTCCGCTCGCCCAGTCGCGCCAGCTTTTCGGCCAGCGCATGGCCGAAGCCGCCGGCGGTGACGCTGCGCCCCGGTTTGACCAGCGTATCGGCCGCACCGAGCGCCAGCGCCTGAACCGATGCCGCCGCGCCATCACCGGCCGCGGACGACACGACGAGCACCTTGGCGCCCGCACTTGCCACCAGCAGCGCGGGAAGCCCAGTAAGCCCATCGACGCCCGGCATTTCAAGATCGAGCAGGATGACGTCGACCGTGTTACTGGCGAGAAACTCGAGCGCGCCCTGCACGTCCGGCACGGTCGCAGCGACAAGTGCGATTGCACCGTCCTCCACCATCCGCGTCAACACCGCGCGCGCGACGGACGAATCATCGACAATCAGCACGCGCTGACGCCGATGCTCACCAGTCGCGGCTGCCCCTGCGGCGGAAAGGGCGGCACTGCTCGCCATCGCAGCGGTCAGGCGACGCCGACGATCTGGAGCTTGCTTTCGAGCGTCTCGCGATCGAACGGCTTCATGACATATTCGTCGGCGCCGGCCTCGATCGCGGCGCGGATATGCGCCATGCCGTTCTCGGTGGTGCAGAACACCACCTTCGGGCGGTGCTGCAGAGTCGTTTCACGGAGCGCGCGGAGGAAATCCATCCCGCTCATCACTGGCATGTTCCAATCGAGCAAGACCACGTCAGGCGTGCTAGCAATGCATGAGTCGAGCGCCTCGCGCCCGTCCGCCGCTTCGGACACGGAGAAATCGAGCCCCTCCAGGATGTGCCGCGCAACTTTGCGGATCACTTTCGAATCGTCGACGACCAGACACGATTTCATTACGCAACCCCGTACTGTCCTTTTGACGATCCTTCCTGCACCGCGAAGGGTAAGGACCGCGTTAATCGATCGTAGTCAGTGACCCGACCAGCGCCGACAGATCGATCACGAGCAGCGGCTCGCCGTCACGCTCGGCGGCGCCGGTAACCAGTGCGCCCCAGCGTGGGCCAAGTGCCAGGCCGCTCGGAACCGGCTCCACCGCCAGCGGCGCCACGTCCTCGAGCGAATCGACGAGAACCGCATGATAATGCCCGTCGACGACGGTCAGGATCGCACGGCTCGCAACCTCCGGCCCGGGCTGGAGTCCAAGCACATGCCAAGTGTCGACCACCGTCACGACCCGGCTGCGCAACGCGGCAAGCCCGCGGACCGCCGGATGCGCACGCGGCGCCGCGACGATCGCCGGGATACCGACGACCGATTCGACCGCCTCGCACGGCACCGCGATGCCGCGGCCGCCGACATGCGCCAGCAGATGCAATCCGCTCATCGGCCCACTCCCATACCGAGCGCGCGCGCCAGCGTTTCCGGATCCAGCTGCGGCCGGCCGGTAGTGGCGTCCCGCGCAAGCCGCACGATCCCGCTGCCGTGATCGGCCGTATCCTCGGTCGAAAGCGTCACC
The DNA here is from genome assembly GCF_020866845.1 of Sphingomonas radiodurans. NCBI lineage: Bacteria > Pseudomonadati > Pseudomonadota > Alphaproteobacteria > Sphingomonadales > Sphingomonadaceae > Sphingomonas > Sphingomonas radiodurans. The sequence goes on along the minus strand of NZ_CP086594.1, from coordinate 3,162,308 downwards.
GCCGCGCTCTCGCCGGGCGCAAGCGTGCGGGCGACACGATACCCGGCCGCCTCGACCGTCGGACGCAGGAATGCTTCCATCCAGATCGTGTCGGTGCCCTGCAGCAGGCAGATTGGCCGCGCACCGACGGCGACTAGCGTGACACCCAGCAGGCGCAATGGCTCGACCAGCTCGACCGGCTCGCCTTCGATCACTGCAATGCCCGTCACTAGGCCGGCGCCATCCACCGGCAGGATTTCGTTATCGATAGTGATGATGTCGAGCGCACGCCGGATGAGATAGCCGACGGGGCCGTCCGTCTGATCGATCAGCAGCATCGAGAGGTCGCCCCGCTCGGCGATCGGCGCGTCGCCGGGTAGCAGCGCGACGATGCCGGCGCGCGCCGTCACCCACCAGCGTCCTCCGGCCTGCCGCAACGACGCCGCGGGCACCGTCTCGATCCGATCGATCCTGCTCAGCGCGACCGCGCGACGCTGGCCATCCAGGCCCTCGAACAGCAAGACGGCAGGGCCTTCCGGCACAACCTCCGCCTCCTCGGGCTCAAATGTCACGACGCGCTCGAATGCGATGCCGGCCACCGCCGCGATTCCGGCGCAGTCCAGCAGCAGCAGCGGGTGCCCGGTGTCGGGCAGCATCTGCCCGGCATAGATTCCCGCCATCATCACCGCCGGCGCGACCGGTTTCACCACCAGTTCCTGCGTATCGATCACCGCGTCGACGCCAAGCGCGAACATGCCGCCCGGCAAGTTGACGATCATCAGCATCGGGCCGATCCCCTCGCCCGCCCCCAGCATTTCGCCGAGCGAGACGAGCGGCAGGCGCCGGCCGCGCACCGTCGCGAGCATCGTATCGCCCACCTTGTCGATCCGCACCGCCGCCGAATTAGCCGCGATGATTTCCTCCACCGCCTGGCGCGGCACGGCATAGCTGTCGGCGCCAACTTCGATCACCACCGCGGACAGGATGGCCAGCGTAAGCGGCACCTCGATCGTGGTGGTGAGGCCGCGCCCGGGTACATTGTCGAGGCGGATCGATCCGCCGATCTGCTCCACGTTGGTGCGCACCACGTCCATTCCGACGCCGCGACCCGACAGCGCGGTAACTTCATCGCGTGTCGACAGGCCGGGCTCGAACACCAGTGCGAGGCGCGCTTGCTCGTCGAGCGCGCTGAGTTCGGCGGCACGCGTCGGCTCCTGCACCATGCGACGTTCGACCAGCCGCAGGGTATCGACCCCACGGCCATCATCGACGATCTCGACGATGATGCGATTGCCCGACTGCCGCGCCACGATGGCGAGCCGCCCAGTCTCGGGTTTGCCGGCATGACGACGCTCCTCGGGCGTTTCGATCCCATGGTCGATCGCGTTGCGAACAATGTGCATGAGCGGATCGCGCAGCAGCTCGACCATCTCGCGGTCGAGTTCGACATCGGCGCCCTCGATCGACAGCGCGACCTTCTTGTCCAACGCTGCGGCTGTATCACGCACCAGGCGCGGCACGGCGGAGAACAGCGAATCGATCGCCTGCATCCGCGTCCGCGTCACGGTATCGCGCAGCTCCGACACGGTCAGCGACAGCCGGTCGATCGCGGACTCGAGCGACAGGTCGCCCGTCTCGCGCAGGCGGCGGGCGAGCTCGTTGCGCGCCAGCACCATTTCCGACACGCCGTTCATCATGCGATCGAGCAGATCGACCGACAGGCGAATGCTGCGCGCAGGCGCGCGTGGCGCGCTTGCGGCCGACGACGCAGTCGTGACGGGAGCCGCAGTTGGCGCGGGTGCGGCCTCGCCATCGAGCGCCGCGAGCAGCAGATCCTCCGCCGAATCGTCGAGCGGGGCGCCCGCGTCGATCGCCTCGACGATCTCGCCGATCCGGTCGACAATCGCTAGCACGGCATTCACCAGCCGCGTGTCGGGCGCCCGCTCGCCCGAGCGTACGCTTTGCAGCACGTCCTCGGCGGCATGGCTCAGCCGGGCGAGCCGCGGCAGATCAAGAAAACCGCAGCTGCCTTTCACGGTGTGGACAAAGCGGAAGATCGAATCGAGCCGCGCCCGATCCGACGGATCGGCCTCCCAGGCGACGATCTCGCCCGACAGCGCGGCGAGCGTCTCGCGCGTTTCCGCGATGAATTCCTGCAGCAGATCGTCCATGGCCGGCGTGCTGTGCGCCCAAGCCGGTAAAGAGCGCGTTTACTGCGCGCGCATCGCCGCACCGAAAAGGAGCACATTGTCTGCCGGTGCGCTCACCAGCACCTTGCCGTCCGCGCCTGACACCATTTGATGCACCAGGAACGCCGCGGCCGCCCGCGGTGTCACAGCATCGCCCGCGACCCCATCGACCAAGGTCGCGCGCAGTTCCTCGTCGAGCACGATGCGCGGGCCTTCCGCCTTCAGCACGATCTCGATCGCGCCGTCGTTCGCCTCGCCGCCGATATCGAGCGTGCCGCCGCGAACCAGTGCGTCGCCCGCAATCATCGCGAGGTTCAGCAGCACCTTGATCGCCGTCTTGGGCAGGAACTGCTCCTCGACCATCCAGTTGATCGTCAGCCGCTTCGTTTCGCCGAACAGACCCTCGATCGCCTGCTGCGCCTCGCGAGAATCGACCGATTCACCAAAGCCACCGGCAGCGCCGAACGCGAGGCGGAAGAACTTGAGCTTGGCCGCCGAGGTGCGCGCGCTTTCCGCCAGCAACTCCATGCAGCGCTCGCGCATTGCGGGATCAGTCTCGTCGGCGAGCAGCTCCAGCCCGTTGTTCAGCGCCCCGATCGGCGAAAGCAAATCGTGGCACAGGCGAGAACAGAGCAGGCTCGCGAAATCAACGGGATCGATGGTCATCGGCGTTCCATGAAGCAGCCGAGTCTAGCGTGCAATGGCGAGGGTAACCGGATCGAAGCGCCCGTGCACCGCTCCATCGCTCACTGCTCGCCAGGCGGCGACGACATCACCTGCGACGATCAGCCAGAACGTGCCGTCCGGGGCAGCGTCGGCAGCATCGGTCGCGGACGGCAAAACCACGCCAGACGGGTGCGAATGATAATGGCCAAGAACCTGCGGACCGCCCGCCCTAACCCCGCGCAACGCGGCGAACAGCGCCACCGGATCGAGCTCGAACCGCGTGGCGGGCATGGAATGTACGTTGCGACATGGCCGCACCTCCGTCACGATGCCATCGCACCCCAACAGAAGCCCACAAACCTCGTCGCGCGACGCGCTCGCTTCAGCGACGATCCGCTCGACCAGCAAACTTGAAATTTGGAGCGTACTATCCATATAAGTCACCTAATGGACCGGGGGGTTTCCGTCATTCAAGCGACGATCGCAGCGGCAGCCGATGGTTGGCGGCTCGATCGTGCCCTGGCCGATGCCGTGCCGACGCTGTCGCGCGAGCGATTGAAGGTGTTGATCAACGCCGGACAGGTCGATCGCGACGGCGTCGCGGTACGCGATCCGGCGAAGCGCGCAGCGGCGGGCGAGGTATTCGCAGTCGCTGTCCCAGATCCCATCCCGGCGCACAACGAAGCGCAGGATATCCCGCTGGTGGTCGCGTTCGAGGACGATCATCTCATCGTGATCGACAAGCCCGCGGGCCTCGTCGTTCACCCGGCGGCAGGCAATTTCGATGGTACGCTCGTCAATGCGCTGCTGCATCATTGCGGCGGCTCGCTGTCGGGAATCGGCGGGGTCGCCCGGCCGGGTATCGTTCACCGTATCGATAAGGGCACGTCCGGCCTAATGGTGGCGGCGAAAACCGACCGCGCCCACGAGGGGCTCGCCAAGCAGTTCGCCAATCACTCGATCGACCGGCGCTACAAGGCAATCGTCGGCGGCCGGCCGATGCCGCCCGATGGCGCAGTAGACGCCCCGCTCGCCCGCTCTCCGAGCAACCGCAAGAAGGTGGCGATCGTCGCCGGCGGCAAGCGCGCGGTGACGCATTACCGTACCGAACATCGGCTGCGCGAGGCCGCACTGGTGGAATGCCGGCTCGAAACCGGGCGTACGCACCAGGTGCGCGTCCACATGGCGTCGATCGGCCATCCCTTGCTGGGTGACCCCGTCTATGGTAGAACAAAACAGGCTCATAAGCGTGATCTTGATGAACTTTCATTCCGCCGTCAGGCGCTCCACGCCGCGCGGCTCGGGTTCATTCATCCCGTGACAAGTATCGCTTTGTCGTTCGATAGTGCGATGCCTGCAGACATGCAGGAACTGTTCAGTCAACTCGACGTATAACGTGGAAGCGCTTCGCTGCAGTGCGGCAAGCGGGCTCCGGAAAGGGAGAAAATTATTATGGCTAGCGGCAACCTCCCGGCGACAATCCCGGCGCTCGGCGGCGAGCAAAGCCTCAATCGATACCTCGCCGAGATCAAGAAATTCCCGATCCTGGCGCCCGAGCAGGAATATATGCTCGCCAAGCGTTTTCAAGAACATGGCGATACCGAAGCGGCAGCGCAGCTCGTCACCAGCCATCTCCGCCTCGTCGCGAAGATTGCCATGGGCTACCGCGGCTATGGCCTGCCGGTGTCCGAGCTGATCAGCGAAGGCAACATCGGCCTGATGCAGGGCGTGAAGAAGTTCGAGCCCGATCGCGGGTTCCGACTCGCAACCTATGCGATGTGGTGGATCCGCGCCTCGATCCAGGAATTCATCCTGCGTTCGTGGAGCCTCGTGAAAATGGGCACCACCGCGTCACAGAAGAAGCTGTTCTTCAACCTGCGTCGCATGAAGGCCCGGCTCGATGCGTTCGAAGACGGCGATCTCAAGCCCGAGCATCTGACGAAGATCGCGACCGATCTCGGCGTTACCGAGGCCGATGTCACCAGCATGAACCGTCGCATGGCGATGGGCGGCGATACGTCGCTCAATGTCTCGATGCGTGAGGACGGTGAGGGTCAGTGGCAGGATTGGCTGCAGGACGATTCGCCGTTGCAGGATCAGGTCGTCGCCGAGGCGCAGGAAGCTGACGTCCGGCACGGCATGCTCGTAAGCGCGATGGACGATCTCAATGATCGCGAGAAGCATATCCTGACGGAACGTCGCCTGACCGACGATCCCAAGACGCTCGAGGAACTCAGCCAAGTCTATGGCGTCAGTCGCGAGCGCGTCCGCCAGATCGAGGTGCGCGCATTTGAAAAGCTGCAAAAGGCGATGATGAAGATCGCCGGCGAGAAGCGCTTACTTACCGCCTGATCATTCGGGGCAAGTGGTTGCAAGCCCCGTCATTCCTCGCCATCGCGGCGGCGGAACGGCGGGGCTTGGCATGTGGAATGATATCAAGCGGCTCTATGCCGATAGCTGGGCCTTTGCGGTCGCGCTTCCCATCCTCTTCTCTATCCCCGTCCTGATCGAATTCGCACAGCATGTCGTCGAGATCGACATCGGGATGTATCGGCACGGCGTCAGTGGAGTCGCGATGGATCAGCGACGCCTGACGTTCGGCTGCGCCAAGACGCTCGCGATGATCCTGCCGGGCTATTGGTTCGTCCGTTACATGGCGTGGGATCGCAATGCCGAAAGGGCGAAGCGGATCGAACGGCCCGCCGCGACGCTGTTCGGTATCCAGTTCGCGCTTCACGCCGTGACACAATGGATCGGCCTGTTCGGCCCTCCGATCGGCGTGCTGCTCGGCCTCGACGCGCGGCTAGCGCAATATGTGGGCCTCGCTTTTGCAATCGGGGTGGGCGTGATCGGTATGTATCTCACGGCCTGGTTCGTCGCCTGGCCGTTGGGCAATGCGCGGATCGGCCCGCTTCGTTCCTTCGCCGTCATGGCTGGCAGCTTCTGGCGTGCGGTTGGCTACACGCTTGCCGGCTCGGTGCCGCTGATGCTGCTGCACTATGCGCTCGGCTATGGCGCGATCGGGCGACCGGATTGGCTGGTCTGGCTCATGATGTTGCTCGACGCATTGGTCGTCGGCTTTCTCGCGTTGACCGCCGCTGGCGGCGGCTATCTCGCGGCTAGCCGCGCAGCGGAGCGCAACGGCATCCCGCTTGAAGGAGCCGCCGCCAGCCGTTGAGCCACGGGAGTTGCTGCGGCATAGCCCCGCTTCAGCAAATGAGGAGCAGCCGGCGTGGCGTTTGGCAATATCACGAAAGGCCTTGCGCCCTTCTTCGCGAACGAGCGCTTCACGGAGGAACTGTGCATCTTCATCCACGTGCCGAAGACTGCGGGCTCGTCGCTATCCGCGGAGCTCGCCCGGATGCGCCGGCCGTACCGCAACATCCATCGCCAGTATTTCTACGGCGAGACGGTCACATTCACGCGGATCGAGGACGAGATCGCCGCGGTGATCGACGATGGCACGATCGCAGCGGCGCGTTCGTGCTCGGGGCACTTCACCTGGGACATGGCTGCCCCGATCCGCACCGCCCGGCCCGATGCGCGCGCCTTCACTTTCCTGCGCGATCCGATCCAACGCGTCATTTCCGACTATCGCTATTCGCGCACGCCATCCCACCCGACCTACGCACAGACGATCGCGCGCTTCCCGACGATCGAGCATTATATTGAGGCACCCGAGACACAGAATAAAATGGCGCGCTTCCTGATGCCGAATGACGTCGTCACCTCTGATCAGATCAACGCCTTCATCGGCAGCAACTACGCCTTTGTCGGCCTGCTCGAAAACTATGCCCTGTCGTTCAACATCCTCTCGCGACTGCTGGGCACGAACCTGCTCCCGTCCGAGCACAAGCGAGCGACCGAGGACACGGAGGACAATCACGTGGACGTCACCCCGGACCTCCACGCTGCGATCGCAAAGTACAATCAGCGCGACGTGGCATTGTACGAGATTGCGCGGGCGAACCTCGCGACAGTGGCCGGTGAATGGAGCGCGCTGATGGCGGCCGAACCGCCACCCGCCGCGCGCGGGTAACGCCCTCAACTTTCAAAACCGACGCAACTGATCTAAGCCTATACTCGACCCTCGGCGCAACCGGACAATCGAGACAATGAACGCAGCACGTTTCGACTTCACGTCCGACTACATGATCTTCTTCGGCGCAATGCTGTTCGTGCTCATCATCATCGCCGTGGCGATGGAGCGCGCCTCACCGCGCCGACAGCAGCGCCGCAAGATCCGGCGCACGACTGGCGACGCTACGGCGGGCGACCTGATCGACTGAGCGCGCTCGTGCGTGCTCAGACGAACCAATCCCCCCGCCCGGCCGATGGCGTGAGATCGAGCATGTCGCGGCGCAGGCGCGGCGGCAGCGCCGGATCGTCCGCCAGCCAATCCTGCCAGCGGCTGAGGAACAGCGCGAGCTGCTCGCCCGGCGGCACCGTATCGCCACGCGACTTCTTCTCCGAATGGATCAACTCGGCCGCTGGATTGTAGACGATCCTGAGGCCGAGCTGACGGATCTTCAGGCACAGGTCGACATCGTTGAACTCCAGGCTGAAGCGCTCGTCGACGCCGCCGACCGCTTCAAGCACGCTGCGCCGCGTCGCGATCAGTGCCCCGGTGATCATCGAGACCTCACGCTGAGTCATCGCCCAGTCCTGATAGGTCGGTGCGCCCGGCCGCCGGCCAAGCCAGGCGTGAACGCTGGTGCCGAGCACGCCGCCATAGATGCCGGCATGCTGGATCGTGCCATCATCGTAAAGCAGCCGCGGCCCGACCGCGCCGACGTCGCGATCCATCGCGAAGCCGGCGAGCGCCGCCACCCATCCGCTATCGAGCGCGACCACATCGTCGTTGGTGATCATGACGAGATCGCTCTCCGCCGCGCGCCACAGCGTGTTGACCTTGGCGGCGAAGTTGAACGGCACATGCGGTTCGCGCAGCGTTTCGATGCGGCGCAGCGTGAACGGCCAGTCGCCGTGCTCCCACTCGGGCCTGCCGGCGATATCATCGGCGACGATCACGGTGAGGCGATGCGCCGGCCAGTCAGCCGTCGCAATGCTGGCGAGCAGCCGCTCGATATAGGTTCCGTCGCCGTCCTCGATCGCGGTGCGGCGCGTCGGCACGCAGATCGTGACCTGCGGGCGATCGTCGCCGAACCGTGCTGCGAGCTGCAGCGTATTCGCCGCAGGCCCGCTCGACACGTCATAGCCGGCGTACAGCGGAGAATTTTCGATCAGCGCGCGACGCGCATCCGCCGGTGCGATCGGGCGCTCGCCCGGCTGCACCAAAAGTACCTCAGGAATGCGCCCGATCGACATGCCGCGTTCGGCCGCACGCAACACAAGATCGTAAAGCCCCGCCTCGCCGAGATCCTCGTTTACGCCGCCCAGTTCGTGGAGCGCGGAGCCGCGGACGAACAGCGGCGCGCCGATATAATCCTGTGCGGCGAACAGCGTTTGGTCGAATTGCGGCTTCAGGCGGATCTGATCGAGCAGCGTCGCTTCGCCAAACGCCGCGTCGTCGGCGTAGAATAGCGACACGTCGGGGCGCGGCGTCGCGTGGCGTTCGAAGATGCGGCGGGTGAGGGGATGGACGCCGCCGTTTTCGGGGACGAACATTGCCCAAACTTCTCGATCATCATCCACAGACGCTAGTGCGTTTGTTGTTGGAACGAGCGAGCCGGCCTTGAGCGGGACGACCTTCAGGATCGCGCCGGGGTCGAAAGCCGAGAGCGGCGTCCCGGTCGCGCCTTCCTCGATCCGCGGGGGCGCGCGGCGGATGTCGGTGGTGTCGGTGAGGACGGCGTCGAGACTTTTGGCGACCGTCGCGCCGACCGCCGCGATCGACAGCATCTGCGCGATCCGATCGCGCGCGGCCTCCCCGATCGACGTGTCGCCAGCGTCGATGCGCGCCGCCGCGGTGCTCAGCGCATCGGCCAGCGCGGCCTCGTCGACCTTCGCCCAGGTGCCGCCCTTGGTGTAATGCCCATGATCCTCAGCGAGCGTCCACGACGTAGCGCGCACGGGGAATCCACAGCTATCGTCGAGGAATTGCGTCGTTCCGCTATAATCGGTCGCGACGACGACGCGGCCCGCAGCCATCGCCTCGGCCACCGTCAGCCCAAACCCTTCGGCGCAATGCGGCGAGACGTAGATGTCGCACGCGGCGACCAAATCAGAGAGTTCACGGCTGCTGAGCGAGCGATCAAGCAAGATCACGCCATCGGTTTCGCCCGCCAGCGCAGCGAGCGCCTCGCCGTCGCCCGCGCGGTCCATCAGATGCTTGGTCTTGAGCACCAGCGACCAACCCTGCTCCGCCAGCTTGCTCGCGCCGAAAGCACGGATCAGCGCCGCTGGGTTTTTGCGCACGAGATAGCTCGCGCCGTCGAACACGTAGAGGAACAGGCGGCGCTCGCTCGGCAGCCCAAGCGCCTCGCGGATCGGCGCGCGGTTGCTTGCCATGTCGACCTCGACCGGCACGACATGCGGCACCACGTCGACCGGCGCTTCGTCCTGCGCCTCGTACAGTGCGGCATTGTAGCCGCTCGGCGCCCAGATGCGGTCGACCGACGAGAAGTCGCGCCGCCACGCCTTGGGCAGATGCTCCATCTCCCACACCCAATAGCCGATGCGGCGCCGCGCGCGGCCGATCTCGCTGCGCTGCTCGTCGGTTAGGAGATGCCAGGAATCGGGGTTGAGATGAACGATCGCGATATCCGCCGCCCCGTCGAAGTCGATCACGTCGTGCGGCGGGGTCAGCGGCTTGTGAACATGGAACGGCTTGTGGATCGGGTGCAGGTTCAGCCGGACGCCGGCGGCGCGAATGCCGGCGATGATCCCGCGGCTCGCCGAGCCCAGGCCATTGTCGTAGTTCCACGGGCCGTAGAAGGCGACCTTGTACGGCTTGCGCGGCGGCTCCTCGTCCTTCAGCCGCGACGTGAGCGGGCGGGCAAGCAAGGGGTAGCTGGGCTCGGGCAGCGGCTCGTCGGTGCGACAGGCGAGAGTCGCGTCGAGCAGATCCTGGTCGAACCCGGCGCGCTTGAGCGCCTTGTCCATCCCGTCGGTATCGATATGCGGGAAACGGCCACGCACGAGCAGCAGCTTCACGAACGGATAGCCGGCGACAAGCAGCCGCTTCCACGAGAAGAGCGTTGGTTTACGCGCTTCATCGACCTTGAACAGCGCTGCAGCGGTATAGCCCGAGGCGCACAGCCGCTGCGTCAGCGGCACTTCGAATTCGTTGATCAGATCGTCCTTGTCGGGGATCACGCGCACCGAATTGACGAAGATCTGAAAGGCGTAAGACGACAGCACCGCGGCGTTGGCGCGCAGGAAATAGCTCTGCATGTGCCAGCCGCGCTCGAGCGACTCGGTCAGCCCGACCAGATCGGCCGGGTTGGCACGCGCCGCTGCGATCACGTCGCCGAACTGTTTTGGATCGCTTGGGCCGAAGATGCTGTCGTTGATGATGTACAGCGCGTCCGCACCGTACAGCGCCGGTTCGAGCCGCAGCAGATGCGCCCAGGCGCCGAAATCATAGCCCCGATTCTCGCGCACCATGGCGCACGCATCCCAATGGCCGGCTGGGTGCCCGGCTGCTCAAGGTGCGCGACCTGATGGCGCGGGGGCCGGACATTCCGCGCGTGACACCCGAGGCAACGCTGCTCGACGCGACGATCGAGATGACGCGCACGCGGCTTGGCGGAACGGCGGTCGTCGATGCCGAGGGGAAGCTGATCGGCGCCTTCACCGATGGCGATCTGCGGCGCACGGTGACGAGCAACGGCAATCTTTCGAACACCGTCAGCCAGTTCATGACAGCGCCCCCGACATACATCGGCCCGGCTGAGCTGGCGTCAGAGGCGGTGCGGCGGATGCATGAACGCAACATCCTGCTGCTGTTCGTGTGCGATGGCGATCGGTTGGTCGGCGCGGTCCATATGCACGACGTGCTGCGCGCTGGCGTCGTCTGAGCCTGGCGCCGGCGTCGAACGAGGTGCGGCGATGAGCCTGCTCGTCGTCATCCCCGCACGCGGACCTTCGACTCGGTTGCCGATGAAGCCGCTGCGGGAAATTGCCGGTGTCAGTCTGCTCCACCGGACTATCGCCTTTGCGCGCCGCGCGCTGGCCGAGATCGACGCTACGCTGGTGGTCGCGACCGACGATCCGCGAATTGCTGCGCATGCCGAGGCGGCGGGGTGCGCCGCGGTGATGACCGATCCGGCGATCGCTTCCGGCTCGGGGCGCGCGCTCGCCGCCGCGCGGCTGCAAGCGGAGGCGCCCGCGATCATTGTCAATCTGCAGGGTGATGCACCGTTTCAGCCGGCCGACGCGCTGACCGCCGTGGTCGCCGCTCTGCGCGACGGCGATATGGATGTAGCGACCCCTGTCGTGCAGCTGTCGTGGGACACGCTGGATGCGTTCCGCGCGCACAAATGGGCAGCCCCGTTCAGCGGCACGACGTGCGTGCGCGCCGCCGATGGCCGCGCCTTGTGGTTCTCCAAGACGATCCTGCCGGCGCTTCGCGACGAGTCCGCAATGCGCCGCGCTGGCCTCCCCTGCCCCGTGTGGCGGCATGTCGGGCTTTACGGCTACCGCCGCGCCGCGCTCGAAGCGTTCGAGGCGGCGCCGCCGACCGAACTCGAACAGCTGGAGGGGCTGGAGCAATTGCGGCTGCTTGAACTCGGGCTGCGGATCGCTGCGGTTGAGGTCGCGCCGGCTGTGTTCGACATGTCGGGGATCGACACCGAAGTGGATATCGCCCGCGCCGAGGCGCTGATCGCGGCGCACGGCGACCCGCATTGCGCATGAGGGCGATCATCGTGCGCCACGGCAACACCTTTGCGCCGGGCGAGCCGCCGCGCCGGATCGGCGCCCGCACCGATCTCGCACTGGTCAAGTGTGGACGGGAACAGGCGCGCGCGCTAGCGGACAATTTTGCCAGCGTACGCTTCGATCGATGCCTGACCTCGCCGCTTCTTCGCACGCGCAAGACCGCGGCGATCGTCGTGCCGTATCTGGTCGCAGAGTCTGCCGCATGGCTGCGCGAGATCGATCATGGGTCGGACGAGGGGCAAACCGAAGAAGCCGTGACCGCCCGGATCGGGGCAGAAGCGCTTGCGGCGTGGGAAGGCGATGCCGTCCCGCCGCCGGGCTGGATCGTCAATGCGGCCGAGCGGATCGCGGCGTGGCGCGGGTTCTTCGAGGGCTCGGAAGGCACCGTGCTGCTGGTCACGAGCAACGGCGCAGCGCGCTTCGCGCTGATAGCGTTAGGTGCGAAGCCGGCGAAGCTCCGCACCGGCGCTTTTGGCGAAGTGATCGATCATCAAGTCATTGCTTGGAACGAGAGACCGCCGGCGTAGCTCGTACCCCGGCGAAGGCCGGGGCCCAGTTGCGAGCGGCCCGTTGCTGGCCCCCGGCCTTCGCCGGGGTATAGGGTGGAGCGCCCCGGCGAATCGAGGCACACCCGCCTCACCCCTCCTTCACCACCGCATCGATCCGCCGCAAATCCTCAAGCAATCTCGGCAGCCATTCCAGCGGCAGCATCACAGGGCCGTCCGACGGCGCTTGATCCGGATCGTCGTGCGCCTCCGCGAACACCGCTGCCACCCCGACCGCCACCGCCCCGCGCGCCAGCGGCGGGGCGAAGCGACGGTCCCCACCGGAGGAGCCCCCCATTCCGCCCGGCGCCTGCACCGAATGCGTCGCGTCATACATCACCGGATAGCCCGTCTCCGCCATGATCGGCAGCGCGCGCAGATCGCTGACGAGCATGTTGTAGCCGAAGCTCGCGCCGCGATCGGTGAGGATGATCCGTTCGTTGCCGGTCGAGGCGATCTTTGCCGCCACCGCCGCCATGTCCCACGGCGCGAGGAACTGGCCCTTCTTCACGTTCACCGCCGCCCCGGTGCGTCCCGCCGCGAGCAGCAGGTCGGTCTGGCGTGACAGGAACGCCGGGATCTGGAGGATATCCACCGCGTCGGCGGTCGGGGCTGCTTGCTCGGGTGCGTGGATATCGGTCAGCACCGGGCAGCCGATCGCGGCCCGCACGTCGGCGAGCACGCGCAGCCCCTCGTCGATCCCCACCCCGCGCCGTCCGCCGATCGACGTGCGGTTCGCCTTGTCGAACGAGGATTTGAACACGAACGGCACGCCCGCCGCCCGCGCCATCGCGGCGATCGCCTCGGCCAGCCGCAGCGCATGATCGCGGCTTTCGATCTGGCACGGGCCGCTCACCAGCACGAACGGCAGATCGTTGCCGAACGTCACCCCACCAACGCTCACAATCATCTTGGTGCCTTCACGAAACGGCGCAGCAACTGCCCGCGCCACGGCCAGCGGCCGGAATGATAGTTCCAGAAGAACCAGCCGAACAACAGGCACGTCACATAGGATGGCAATGCCATCGGATCGCCCTGCGCGCGCATCGTGCGGTAGAAATCGCGGTCGACGGCCCAGCGTTGTCGCTCGGTTCCGCCTCCGGCAATGCCATAAAGATTATCATGCCGGCGGCAGCCGATGTTACGATTGTATTTGCGGTGGTCGAGGAAGACGCAGTAATTCCGTTCCCGCTCGGCCATCCGATCGTGTAGGCAAGCGCGATGGCGGGGTTCAAGCGCAAAGTCTTCTACGTCGGCGGCTTCGACCCCCGCGGCGTGCGCTTCTACCATTCGCTCGCGGCCGAGGCGGTCGCCCGCTACGCCGCGTTGACCGGAGAGCCAGCGACGGTTTCGACCCGCCGCAACGTTGGCGCATTGCGCGCCGACTGGACGATCGCGAACCCCGCGCAGGACGTGATCACCGACTATAGTTTCCTGCGCTGGGACGACATCGTCCGCACGGCGTGGATCCGCAATCCGTTCAAGCTCGCCGTGCGCGCCTGGAGCGCGTACAGCGCCAATATCCGCCACCTCGATTTCGAGAAGGGCAAAAAGCTGGGCAGGGGCCCGCTGATCACGCTTTTCTACCCCCCGGTGCTGACGATCGCGCTGCCACTGCTGCTGACGCTGATCCTGTGGGGTGTGGCCGCGATCTGGCTGCCCGGCTGGATCGCACTGCTGGTCGGGTTCGCCGCCGCAGTAGCCATCTCCGCGCCGTTGCTGACCAAATGGCATGCGCCATGGCTGCTGCGCTTCTTCGTGTTCAACAGCGAACTCGGCGGCGGCGAAGCGCATCCCGAGATCGAAGCCCGGCTTGCCGTATTTACCGAAGAGATCGCGGCGAGCTTCGCTGAGCCGTGGGACGAGATAATACTGCTGACCCACAGCAACGGATCGATCCTGTCGATTCCGCTGATGGTCCGCTTGCTCGATCGCTGCGGTGATACGCTGCCAGCGAACTTCGCGCTGGTGACGATGGGATGCGACGCGTTTCCACGATCAGCTCCGCCGCCTTGCGACCGCCGATTTCCGCTGGATCGACATCGGCTCGCCGCCCGATGGCGCGGCCTATCATGGCGTAAATCCGATGGCGATCGTCGCGACCGATCCCAAGCCGCGGATGGAGCTGCTCTCCCCACGCTTCCATTTGTTCTACAACCCGGACACGTACCACAAGGGATATGCCAACAAGTACGAGATCCACTTCGATTATCTGCGGATGGGTGATCGCGTCTCGCCGCTCGACTTTCCGAGCCTGATGGCCGCGGCGCGCCCGATCGACGCCTCGATCGCGGCGTTTCGCCAGATCCAATGACGCTGCCAAACATCGGCGGCGAGCATGTCGACGGCCGCTTCGTACCCCCCTTCCCCGATCCGCACCCGAAGAAATCGTCGCTGTTCTGGCGCTTCGTGCGCGGCTGGAATTCGTGGATCCATGTGCTCTTCGCCAAGAGCTACACGATGAAGATGGGGGAGATCCGCACCCCCGGGTTGCAGATGTATATCGCCAACGAACTCGTCCTCGTGAAGCGGATCATGGGAAATTGGCGCGAGTTTCCCAAGCACCACCTGCTCGTCCGCACACTCGGCCCGGCGATCGGCAACAGCGTGTTCTCGGCGAACGGTGACGATTGGGCGACGCAGCGCGCGATGATCAACCCGGCGTTCCAGCACGCCGCGCTCGGCCGCACGCTGCCGATGATGCGCGACGCCGCCGACGCGCTGATCGCGCGCATCCGCGCGCTCGACCTCTCACGGCCGATCGATGTCGATCCGCTGATGACTCATGTTGCGGCCGACGTGATCTTCCGCACACTCTTCTCGCTCCCGCTCGACGCCGCCGGCGCTGGCCAGATCTACCGCGGGTTCAACCGCTTCCAGCGCCACGCCCAGTCCGCCTCGATGCTGCGCTTCTACCGCCTGCCGTCGTTCGGCTTCTTCGCGCGCTCACGCGTCGCGGCGAAGGACATCCACGCGGTGTTCGAACCGATCGTCCGCGCACGCTTCGAGGCGTATCATGCCGGGAACGACGCCGGCGCGGACGATATCCTCACCTCGCTCCTTGCCGCGCGCCACCCTGAAACCGGCCAGCCGTTCACGCTGCCCGAGCTGATGGGGCAAGTCTCGACGATCTTCCTCGCCGGCCACGAGACATCGGCGAGCGCGATGAGCTGGGCGCTCTACTGCCTCGCCGCGGATCGCGCGACGCAAGCCATCGTGCTCGGCGAAGTGACCGAGGTCGTCGGGACCGGCGACATCGAACCCGAGGCGGTGCGAAGCCTGACGCTCACCCGCAACGTCTTTCGCGAGACGCTGCGGCTTTACCCACCGGTCGCCTTTATGCCGCGCGAAGTGACGTGCCCCACCCAGATGCGTGACAAACACCTCGAGACCGGCGCGATGCTCGTCGTTTCGCCGTGGCTGATCCAGCGCAACCCCGAACACTGGCCCTGCCCGCACGCCTTCGATCCGACGCGCTACGAAGACCCGGCGACCAAGACGAGCGTGCGCGAGGCGTGGCTGCCGTTCGGCCAGGGGCCGCGGCTGTGCGTCGGCCAGGGCTTTGCGATGCAGGAAGCGGTGGTGGTGCTCGCCAGCGTCGTGCGCGCGTTCGATCTCGTAAGCCCGCCCGACGAACGCCCCGAACCGGTAAGCCGGCTGACGTTGCGACCGAAACACGGGATCAAGCTGCGCTTCACGCCGCGCTGATCAACGAGCGCGCGAACGTTACAGGTCAGCGCGCGCCAAGCGCGAGCTCACCCAGCACGATTGCCCCCAGCGGCCCGGCATTGTTGCCCAGCGCTGGCGGCACGACGAACGTGTCGACGTCTTCCACTTCGACGAGCTGGATATAGCCACCCAGCGACGCCTTCAGCGCGGCGCGAACGCGCGGAAACAGGAATTGACTGCCCACCATCACCCCGCCACCCATCACGATCCGCCGCGGTACGCCGGTCAGCACCACCGCGTGCAGCAGCTGAGCCAGCGCGTGGACGACTCCGTCCCAACCGGGATGCTCGGCCGGCAGATCCTGCCCCTTGGTGCCCGTACGCGCGGCAATCGCGGGGCCCGCCGCCAGCCCCTCGACGCACGCGCCGTGAAACGGGCACACGCCGGTCCAGTCGTCACCCGCCAGCCGTTGCGGGCGCAGATGCCCCAGCTCGCTGTGCGTCAGCCCATCGACCGGCCGGCCATGCGCCACCAGCCCGACGCCGATCCCGGTGCCGACGGTGACATAGGCGAGGTCGGCCAGCCCCTGCGCCGCCCCCCACCGCGCCTCGCCCAGCGCCGCGCCGACGACATCGGTGTGGAAGCCCGTCGGCACATCGTACCGTGCCGCCAGCCGCCGCGCGACATCCGTGCCCGCCCAGCCCGGCTTGGGCGTCGAGGTGATACGGCCATAGTCGCCTGCGCCGTGATCGATCGAGACCGGCCCGAAGCTCGCGATCCCAAGCGCCGCGAACCCGCTCCAGCCGTCGATCACTGCCTCGAGCGCCGCCAGCGTTTCGTCGGGCTTGGTTGTCGGCAGCTCGACGCGCTCGTGGATCGCCTCTGGGCCGCTGGCGAGGATCGCGATGCACTTGGTGCCGCCCAGTTCGATCCCGGCGATCAGCGGCGCGTCGGTCATGTCGTTCTTCCCCACCTGTCACTCTTCGAGGGCAGCCTCGTCGATCCGGCGCAGCATCGCGACGAACGCATCCAGCTCCGCGCGTGAGAACCGAGCGAAGATCTTGCCTTCCAGTTCCAATGCCTTGGGCGCGACGCTCGCATACAGGTCGCGCCCCGCCGCCGTCAGGGACAGATGGTGCGAGCGTTTGTCGCTCGGGTTCGGCGCCCGCGCGAGCAACCCGCGCTCGACCAGCGCGATCGCGGCGCGGCTGACGGTCACCTTGTCCATCCGCGTCTGCTCGCCAATGTCCGCCTGGGTAATCGCCGCGACCTCGGCGATCACCGCGATCAGCCGCCACTCCGGAATGGTCAGCCCGAACAGCGCCGCATAGGCGCGCGCGATGCGGTCGCTGACGAGGTTCGAGGTGACCGACAGGCGATACGGCAGGAACCGGTCGAGCACGAGCTGGTTGGTCATCGTGGATGCGGTAGCATTTGACACAGATCACACAAACTACGATGATGGTATCAATTGTTACCATATGAGGATGCCGCCATGTCTCTCGACAACGCACCCGGAAATCCCCCCGAAAATCCGTTGGGTCTGAACGGCTTCGAATTCGTCGAATTCACCTCGCCCGATCCGCAGGCGATGGCGACGCAGTTCGAACAGCTCGGCTTCGTGCCGACGCACCGCCATCCGACCAAGAACATCACCCGCTACAAGCAGGGCCGCATCAACCTGATGCTCAACCGCGACGAGGCGGGCCGCGTGAAGCAGTTCCGCAACGAGCACGGCGCCTCGGCCAGCGCGATGGCGTTCCGCGTGTCCGATCCCAAGCGCGCGCTCGATTGGGCCGTCGCCAACGGCGCGACGCTCACCGACGAGGACGATACCGTCATCATGGGCATCGGCGGCTCGTATCTGTATTTCATCCAGGACGGCATCGATCTGTACGAAGGCTGGGCCGAATATCCCGGCTGGCGCGAAGCCGAAGCCAAGAACAACGTCGGGCTCGATCTGCTCGATCACCTCACCCACAATGTCCGCCGCGGGCAGATGTCGGTTTGGAGCCAGTTCTACCGCACGCTCTTCAATTTCGAGGAGCAGAAGTATTTCGACATCAAGGGCAAGGCGACCGGCCTGTTCAGCCAGGCGATGATTGCCCCCGACAAGGCGATCCGCATCCCGCTGAACGAGAGCCAGGACGACAAGTCGCAGATCGAGGAATTCATCCGGGAATATCAGGGCGAAGGCATCCAGCACCTCGCGCTGACCACCGACGACATCTACGATACCGTCGAGCGGCTTCGCGATCGCGGCGTGAAGCTGCAGGATACGATCGAGACGTATTACGAACTCGTCGACAAGCGCGTCCCCGGCCACGGCGAGGATCTCGAACGCTTGCGCCGGAACCGCATCCTGCTCGACGGCTCGGTCGAGAATGGCGAGGGCATTTTGCTGCAGATCTTCACCGAAAACATGTTCGGCCCGATTTTCTTCGAGATCATCCAGCGCAAGGGCAACGAGGGGTTCGGGAACGGCAATTTCCAGGCGCTGTTCGAGAGCATCGAGCTCGACCAGATCCGGCGCGGCGTCATAAAGGTCGATGCCTAAGCATCGACCTTATGCGAGCGCGCCTGCGCTCGGCCGCGACCGGCCAGCGCGGCAGAGCCCGCGCACGAGGCGCGGCTTTGCCGCGTCTGACGCGTCTGACGCGTCTGACGCGTCGGCGGGTGGAGCGGCAGCCGCGTGACCCAAAACCCCCGTCATCCCGGCCTTGTGCCGGGATCCACTGCGCCGCCAAACCTGAAGCGTGAGGATGCGCGGCACGGTGGATGCCGGGACAAGCCCGGCATGACGAAGAGAACAAACGGAGAGGCGAAGATGCCAACCGACAGTGCGAGCTACACCCCCGGCTTCGGCAACCACATCTCCACCGAAGCCGTCCCCGGCGCGCTCCCGATCGGGCGCAATTCGCCGCAGAAGCCCCCCTACGGCCTTTACGCCGAGCAACTCTCCGGCACAGCCTTCACCGCGCCCCGCCACGAGAACCGCCGCTCGTGGCTCTACCGCCTGCGCCCCTCCGCCGAGCACCCGCCCTTTACCCGCTACGAAGGCGCAAGCACCTTCGCGCCCGGCACCACGCATGAGCCGTTAGCCCCAAACCGCCTCCGCTGGGACCCGATCACCCCAACCCCAAACGTCGACCTGATCGACGGCATGACGACCATGCTCACCACGCGCGATCCCGCCGATCTCGAGGGCGTCGCGCTCCATCTCTACGCCGCCGATCGCGACATGATCGACCGCGTCTTCGTCAACGCCGACGGCGAACTCCTGTTCGTCCCCCAGGAGGGCCGGCTCGACCTCCTCACCGAACTCGGCCGGATCGAGATCGCGCCCGGCCAGATCGCGCTCATCCCGCGCGGCGTCCGCTTCCGCGCGCTCCTCCCCGATGGCGGCGCGCGCGGCTATGCGCTCGAAAACCACGGCAGCCTCTTCCGCCTCCCCGATCTAGGGCCGATCGGCGCCAACGGCCTCGCCAACCCGCGCGATTTCGAGACGCCGCACGCCTGGTTCGAGGATCGCGAAGAGCGCTGCGAAGTGATCCAAAAATTCCTCGGCAGCCTCTGGCGCACGGAGCTTCACCACTCCCCGCTCGACGTCGTCGCGTGGCACGGCAATCTCGCGCCGTGGCGCTACGATCTGTCGCGCTTCAACACGATCAACACGGTCAGCTTCGACCATCCTGATCCCTCGATCTTCACCGTGCTGACCAGCCCCAGCGACGTCCCCGGCCGCGCCAACGCCGATTTCGTGATCTTCCCGCCGCGCTGGATGGTCGCCGAAGACACGTTCCGCCCGCCGTGGTTCCACCGCAACATCATGTCCGAAGCGATGGGCCTCATCACCGGCGCCTATGATGCCAAGGCCGAAGGCTTCCGCCCCGGCGGCCTCTCCCTCCACAACCTCCTGAGCGGCCACGGCCCCGACAAGGCGACGTGGGACGCCGCCTCGAACGCCGATCTCAAGCCGCACAAGATCGCCGGCACGATGGCCTTCATGCTCGAAAGCTGCTGGCCGTACCGGCCGACCCGCTTGGCCGCCGAACACGCGCAGCCCGACTACGACGAATGCTGGGCCGATTTCCCCAAGGCGCAGCTCCCCTGACCGAACGTCTCACCGCCACCCCCGCCGGTGTGTCGCTCGGCGCGCTCGATCAAATCGCCGATGGTGCCGCGCGCAGTTTCGTCCTCGAGCTGCTCGCCGGCCGCTTCCACGGCTTCGTCGTCCGCTGCGGTCACGAGGTATTCGGCTACCTCGACAAATGCCCGCATCTCGGCCTGCCGCTCGCACAGAAGCTCGACGACTATGTTGCAGCCGGGCAGATCGCCTGCAGCTGGCACGGCGCGTTGTTCGACATAGCCACGGGCGCGTGCCTCGTCGGCCCCTGTTACGGTGCCGGCTTGACGCCATGGCCTGTCCGGGTGGAGGCTGGCACGATCGTCACGGCGTAAGGGAGAGGCCATGAAGGCGCGCGCGAACGGCATCGAGTTGGAATATGAGACGTTCGGCGACCCGGCGCATCCGCCGGTCCTGTTGATCATGGGGCTCGGCGCACAGCTGACGCTGTGGCCGCTGCCGTTCGTCGAGGCGTTCGCTGCGCGCGGCTATTACGTCATCCGCTATGACAATCGCGACATCGGCCTGTCGACCAAGTTCGCACAAGCGGGCCGCCCGCGGCTGGGGCTGATGATGTTCCAGCGCATGCTGAAGCTGAAGCCGACGGTCGCCTATACGCTCGCCGACATGGCCGCCGATGCCGCGGGGCTGCTCGACACGCTGGAGATCGCTCAGGCGCATATCGTCGGCGCATCGATGGGCGGCATGATCGCGCAGCTGTTTGCGGCAACCTATCCCGCGCGCGCGCTGTCGCTCACCTCGATCATGTCGACGACCGGCAACCCGTCGCTCCCGCGCGCGCGGCGTGAGGCGATCGACGTCCTCGTCAACCGCCCCAAGACCGACGACATCGATGCGCTGGTCGCGCACGGCATCCACGCCGCGCAAGTCATCGGCAGCCCGGCTTATCCGGTCGAACCCGAGCTGCTCGCGACACGCGTGCGCGAGAGCATCGTGCGATCGACGTACCCCGATGGCTTCGCGCGGCAAATGGCCGCGATCATCGCCGATGGCGACCGTCGGAACCGGCTGAAGGCGATCAAGGCGCCGACCGTCGTCGTCCATGGCGCCGACGATGCGCTGGTGCCCGCCGCAGCGGGACGCGACACCGCGGCGAGCATCCAGGGCGCGCGGCTCGTCGAGATCCCGGGCATGGGGCACAATCTGCCGGTCGAACTGATCCCGCAGATCCTCGATGCGATCGACAGCGTCGCCAAGCGATGAGCAGTCGCATCCTCCGCCTCGATTTCGTGTCGGACATCGTTTGCCCATGGTGCCTGATCGGTCTCGCCAATCTCGAGCGCGCGCTTGCCACGGTCGGTGATGCGGTGGCGACCGAGCTGGTCTTCCACCCGCTCCAGCTCAACCCCGGCCTGCCGCCGGAGGGCGAGCTGGTCGCCGACAACATCGCGCGCAAATACGGCATCACGCCCAAACAGGCACGCGAACGGGGTGGCGGCGTGCGCGCCGCCGCCGCGGAGGCCGGCGTGTCGATGGCGAGGCGCTCGGACCGGATTTACGACACGTTCGACGCGCATCGCCTGCTGCACTGGGCGAGGCGCGAGGGGGGTGAGCTGGCGCTGAAGCACGCGCTGCTCGCCGCCTATTTCACGCACGGCCGCAACGTCTCGGACCACGCCGTACTGGCGGATGCCGCCGCGGAAGCCGGACTCGATCGCGCCGCCGCCGCCGACGTGCTGGCCCGCGGTGCCTTTGCAACCGAAGTGCATGACGACGAGATCGAGTGGCGATCCGAAGGGATCACCTCGGTTCCGACGATCGTGATCGATCGCGAGTTCGTCATCAGCGGCGCGCAGGAGCCCGCCCGGCTGGAACGCGCGCTCCGCAAACTCGCGGCGCGCTGACGGGGTCAGGCCTTCTGCGCCGCCTTCGCCCGGGCAAATCCATCGCGCGCCTGCAGCCGCTCCCAATACGCCGCGACGGCGGGTTTGAAGCCGTTGTCGATCTTAAGATCCTTCGCCAGCAGGAGTGCATAACCAACTGAAATGTCGGCCATCGTGAACCGCCCCCCGACCAGCCACTCGCGATCCGCCAGCGCCCGCTCGACATGCCGCAGCCGCGAATGGAACCACTGCGCATAATCATCCGCCGCCTGCGGCAAGCGCCGCTCCTCGGGCTCCAGCACGCGATAGCGCAGCACCAATGTCTGCGGGAACGTCAGCGTCGCCTCGCCGAAGTGCAGCCAGTTGAGCCACGCGCCATACTCCGCCGCATCGGGCGCGACCGCCAGATCGGTCGGGCCGTAGCGCACCGCCAGATATTGCACGATCGCTGCGGACTCAGTCATCCGCGTGTCGCCATCGACCAGCAACGGGATCGTGCCTAGCGGGTTCGCCTCCAGATACTCCGGCTGCCGGAAGCGCGGCGGGAAAGGCAGCACGTGCAGTTCGTAGCGCAGCCCCAGCTCTTCCAGCGCCCACAAGGCGCGAAACGAGCGCGCGTCGGCGCAATGATACAGCTCGATCATCTCACATCCTCACCCAGTGTTCTTACCACGTATCAATGTAACGCCCGGACCGCCGCACCGGCGTCGAGGCGAGGCCGCGGAGCAGCCAGGTTCGCGTATCCGCCGGGTCGATCACCGCGTCGATCTCGAGATATTGCGCCACCGACACTGCTTTCCCGCGCTCGTAGGAATTCGCTACAAGCTCTTGATATTGCTGGCCTCGTACCTCCGGATCGGCAATGGCCTCAAGCTCCTTGCGATAGCCCAGCCGCACCGCGCCTTCGAGCCCCATGCCGCCGAACTCGCCCGTCGGCCAGGCAACGGTGAACGGCCCCGCATGCAGCGATCCCCCCGCCATCGCCTGCGCGCCGAGCCCATAGGCCTTGCGCACCACGACGGTGAACACCGGCACGCCAAGCGCCGCCCCGACGATGAACATCCGGGAACCGCGGCGGATCGGCGCGGTTTTCTCGGCGTCAGGCCCGACCATGAACCCCGGCGTGTCACAGAGCGAGACGATCGGCACCCCGAAGGCATCGCAAAGCTGGAAGAACCGCGCCGCCTTGTCCGCACCCTCGGAATGGATAGCGCCCGACAAGTATCGGCAATCATTGGCGATCAA
Source organism: Sphingomonas radiodurans (assembly GCF_020866845.1). Classification (NCBI taxonomy): domain Bacteria; kingdom Pseudomonadati; phylum Pseudomonadota; class Alphaproteobacteria; order Sphingomonadales; family Sphingomonadaceae; genus Sphingomonas; species Sphingomonas radiodurans. Next base: position 3,139,201 of record NZ_CP086594.1, on the reverse strand, counting down.
TCCCACCGCTCGCCCATCGAGCCGTGCCAGCCCGGTGATCATCCCCTTGGCATAGCCGCCGCGCAGCTCGACGAACGAGCCGACGTCGAACAGCCCGTCGATCACGCGCCGCACATCGAACACGCGCAGCCGGTTCTCGGGCACCACATGCCGCAAAAAGCGCTGGTCGGGCGCCTCGCCACCCTGGACCCGCCCCTGGAAGAACGACAGCAACCGCCGCGCATAATCGGTGGCGTCCGCCTCGTCCTCGGCCAGCACGTCGATCGCGCCGCTCGCCCAATGCATCTCGACCGGCCCGACCTCCTTAGGCGAATAGACCCCCAGCCCACCGCCCTCGATCATCGCCGGGCCACCCATGCCAAGATGCGCGTCGCGCGTCGCGATCGTGATGTCGCAACAGCCGAACAGCACCGCATTGCCCGCAAAGGCATAGCCCGAGGTGATCCCGATCCGCGGCGCGACGCCCGACAGCGCGGCGAAGCTTTTGAACGTCGGCACGTCCAGCCCCGTCGCGCCGACCGAGTCGACATCTCCCGGCCGGCCGCCGCCGCCCTCGGTGTAGAAGACGATCGGCAGCTTCAGATCGCCAGCAATGCCGAGCAGCCGATCGGTCTTGCGATGATTATTGTGCCCCTGCGTCCCCGCCAGCACTGTGTAATCATAGGCAAGACCGAGGCATTTCGCCGCCTCCTCGCCGTGATCGGCGGCGTTGACTGTCCCGATTCCGCCGATCAGCCCGTCGGCCGGCGTATTGCGCATGAGATCGTCAAGGCTCCGCCGCCGCCGCTGCGCCGCGATCGTCAGCGCGCCATATTCGATGAAGCTGCCCGGATCGAACAGGTCGGCGATATTCTCGCGTGCGCTCCGCTGGTTGGTCCGCTGCCGCCGCGCCATCGACTCCGGCCGGTTCTCGTCGAGCCCGAGCGCATGGCGCGCGCGCACCTCGGCGAGGTCAGCACGGATCAGATCGGGGTCGGGCGCCGCAACGGCCACCGCGGCATCGCCCTCACCCTCGATCGCGTCGATTTCGAGGAACACCGCGCCTTCGTCGATTACCTTGCCCGCCTGAGCGGCAATCGCCCGCACCACACTGGCGCGCGGCGCCACGACGGCATGCTGCATCTTGAGCGCTTCGATCGTACCCACCTCAGCGCCAGCCAGGATCCGATCCCCCACATCCACGCCGATCGCGACGACCACCCCGGAAAGCGGCGCGACAATCGACTGCGCATCGGCTGGAGCGGCCTCCGCCGCCGCCGGCACGAGGTCAGCGACATTGCGATCGAACCATCCGGTATCGATCGCCGTTGTCGCGACTTCCTCGCGCGCCAGCAGCCCGGCGAGCAACGCGAGGTTCGTTGCGACGCCCTCGATCCGATACTCCGCCACTGCGCGCCGCGCCCGCGCCAGCGCGCTCGTCCAGTCAGGCGCATGGACGATCAGCTTGGCGAGCAGCGAATCGAACCGCGGGTTCGCGGCAAGCCCGAGTCGCGCCGCGCCGTCGATGCGAATGCCCGGCCCACCCGGCGCATCGAGCGCGCAGACCGTACCGCCCGAGGCACGCGGGGTCCCGTCCGCGCCGATCGTCTCGGCGTTGATCCGCAGCTGGATCGCGACCCCGCGCGGTTCGGGCAGCACAGCCGGCAACGGTTCACCGCCAGCGAGCCGCAGTTGCAGCGCGACCAGGTCGAACCCGGTCACTTCCTCGGTTACGGTGTGCTCGACCTGCAGCCGCGGATTGACCTCCAGGAAAGCGAAAGCATCCGCATGATCGGGCGGCAGCGTGCGATCGACCAGGAACTCCGCCGTCGCCAGACCGACATAGCCGGTGCCTTGCAACAGCCGCACCGCCGCCGCCTCGATCCGCGCTGCTAGCGCCGGATCGAGCGCCTGCGCCGGTGCGATCTCGATCAGCTTCTGGTGCCGCCGCTGCACTGTGCAGTCGCGCGTGCCGAGCGACACCACGTTGCCCCCGGCATCGCCCGCCAACTGCACCTCGATATGCCGCGCGTCGGCGACATAGCGCTCGACCAGCACCTCCGCCGAGCCGAACGCCGCCAGCGCCTCCGCCCCCGCCGCCGCCACTTGCACCTCGAGCGTGGCGCGATCTCGCACCACGCGAATGCCGCGCCCGCCGCCACCGGCAACCGCCTTGACGATCACCGCCCCCGTCGCATCCGCCCCCTCGGCAAGCACCGGCACGTCGGCATCACGCGCATGTACCTTCGCCGCCGCCTTGTCGCCGAACAGCGCGAGCAGATCCGCCCCCGGCCCGATGAAGATCAGCCCAGCCGCTGCGCACGCCGCCGCAAACGCCGCATTCTCGCTGAGGAACCCATACCCAGGATGCACCGCATCGCACCCCGCATCCCGCGCGGCCGCCACGACGGCATCGATCGCCAGATACGCCGCGGGCCCCTCACCCACCAAGGCGACCGCGCGATGCGCCGCGGCGACGTGTGGCGCATCGGCATCGTCGGCGGAATACACCGCCACCGTCTCCAGCCCGAGCGAGGCGGCGGTGCGCGCGATACGGATCGCGATCTCGCCGCGGTTGGCGATCAACAGGCTTTGGATGGCCCCTCTCCTTCGCCTTTCTTTCAAGTGAGATCAGGGTGACGGCAACCCTATTTCTTCCCTTCTCCCGCTTGCGGGAGGGGTCGGGGGAGGGACTGTCCGTGAGATCGAATGCGGCGCTTGTGGACACGCCCTCCCCCAGCCCCTCCCGCAAGCGGGAGGGGAGCTAGACGGGCAGCCTGCTCACGCGGGAGGAAGGGCTTGAACCGCGTCCCCTCCTAGGGGATTGATCGGCATGCTGCCGCAAACCACGACCGTATCGCCCGCCGGCCCCTGGTATCGCCACCTCTACGTCCAGGTCCTGATCGCGATCGCACTCGGCGTCGCGATCGGCCATTTCTTCCCCAACGCCGGCGCGGCGCTCAAGCCGCTCGGCGATGGCTTCATCAAGCTGGTGAAGATGATCATCGCCCCGGTGATCTTCCTCACGATCGTCACTGGGATCGCGGGCATGCGCGATCTCGCCCGCGTCGGAAGAGTGGCCGCCAAGGCATTCGGATACTTCCTTTTCTTCTCCACTCTCGCGCTGATCGTCGGGCTCGTCGTGGCTAATGTCGTGCAGCCCGGCGCCGGCCTGAACATCGATCCCGCAACGCTCGATAGAGGCGCAGTCTCGGGCTATACGGCCAAGGCGCAAGAGACGACGCTCACCGGCTTCCTCCTGTCGGTCATCCCAGACACGTTCGTCTCGGCGCTCACCGCCGGCAACATCCTTCAGGTGCTGTTCGTCGCGATCCTCTTCGGCATCGCGCTCGCCTCGATCGGCGAACGCGGCACCCGCATCCTCTCGGTGCTGGAGGATATCTCGGTCGCGGTGTTCAAGCTCGTGTCGATCCTGATGCGCGCCGCGCCGATCGGCGCGTTCGGCGCGATGGCCTTCACCATCGCCACCTATGGCGTCGGGACATTGGCCAATCTCGCCGGCCTGGTGGCAACCTTCTATCTCACCTCGCTATTATTCGTGCTCGTCGTTCTGGGCCTCGTCGCGCGCCTGTGCGGCTTTTCGATTTTCCGCCTGATCGCATACCTCAAGGCCGAGCTGCTGCTCGTGCTCGGCACCTCGTCGTCGGAGGCGGCGCTGCCGGCGCTGATCGAGAAGATGCAGCGCGCCGGCGCGCCGAAATCGATCGTCGGGCTCGTCGTCCCCGCAGGCTATTCGTTCAACCTCGACGGCACCAACATCTACATGACGCTCGCCGCGCTGTTCATCGCGCAGGCGACCAACATCGATCTGCCGCTCGGCGACCAGTTGCTGCTGCTCGCCGTCGCGATGCTCTCGTCGAAGGGTGCCGCCGGCGTCACCGGCGCGGGCTTCATCACGCTGGCCGCAACGCTCTCGATCGTGCCGTCGGTGCCGGTCGCGGGCATGGCGCTGATCCTTGGCGTCGATCGCTTCATGTCCGAATGCCGCAGCCTCACCAATTTCGTCGGCAATGCCGTCGCGACGCTGGTGGTGGCACGCTGGGAAGGCGAACTCGACCGCGACCAGCTCGAAGCCGCGCTGTCGGGCAAGCTGCCGCCGATCGAGGATCTGCCGCCGGGTGAGGTCGAGCCGTGAACCCGCGGCTCAAATCGATCATCGGCGGATCGACCGGCAATCTCGTCGAATGGTATGATTGGTACGCCTATTCCGCCTTCACGCTCTATTTCGCGCCGCACTTCTTCCCCGATGGCGATCGTACCGCGCAGCTCCTGAGCGCCGCCGCGGTCTTCGCGGTCGGCTTCATCATGCGTCCGGTCGGCGCGTGGATCATGGGCATCTACGCCGATCGCCGCGGCCGCAAGGCCGGGCTGACGCTGTCGGTGACGCTGATGTGCGCCGGCTCGTTCCTGATCGCGATCACGCCGGGCTACGAGACGATCGGCGTCGTCGCCCCCGCACTGCTGGTGTTCGCGCGGCTGATGCAGGGCCTGTCGGTCGGCGGTGAATATGGGGCCAGCGCGACCTACCTCTCCGAAATGGCGGGCAAACAGCACCGCGGTTTCTTCTCCAGCTTTCAATATGTCACGCTGATCGCCGGTCAGCTCGTCGCGCTGCTAGTCCTCCTGCTGCTGCAATCGACGATGAGCGAGGCCGCGCTCGACGCCTGGGGCTGGCGCATCCCGTTCGCGATCGGCGGCGTGCTCGCGATCGTGGTGTTCCGCATCCGCCGCGGCCTCGCCGAAACCGAAAGCTTCAAGCGCGCCGAGGGGCCGAAATCGGGCTTCTGGACGCTCGTCACGCATCACCCGCGCGAGACCGCGACGGTCATGCTGCTCACCGCCGGCGGCACGCTCGCCTTCTACGCTTACTCGATCTACATGCAGAAGTTCCTCGTCAACACCAGCGGCTTCGACCGTACGACCGCAAGCCAGATCAACGCCGCCACGCTCTTCGTCTTCATGTGCCTCCAGCCGCTCGCCGGTGGCTTGAGCGACCGGATCGGGCGCAAGCCGCTGATGGTCGGCTTCGGCGTGCTCGGGCTACTCGCGACCTACCCGATCTTCGCCACGCTCGAGACGGTGAAGAGCCCGCTCGCCGCCGGCTTGCTGGTGATGGCGGCGCTGGTGATTGTCACCGGCTACACCTCGATCAACGCGGTGGTGAAGGCCGAGCTGTTCCCCGCCAACATTCGTGCACTCGGCGTGGCGCTGCCTTATGCGCTGGCCAACACGCTGTTCGGCGGCACCGCGGAATATGTCGCGCTACGCTTCAAGGATGCGGGGTGGGAGCGCGGCTTCTACTGGTATGTGACCGCGATGATCGGCGTTTCGCTGATCGTGTACCTGCGCATGCGCGACACCCGCGCGACGAGCCGCATCAACGAGGATTAGGCGCGGGATGCCTTATACCGTTCGTGCTGAGGAGGCATTGAGCTTGTCGAAATGCCGTCTCGAAGCACCGAGGTGTGTACCCTTCGAGACGAGGCTTCGACAAGCTCAGCCTCTCCTCAGGGCGAACGGACTTGGTCGTTCTAAATCATTCCCCACTGGGCGCCGGGCTTAGCGCCGGCACGCTCTTGGCCGCCTCGGCCGGATCGATCCCCGGCCGTGCGCCCGCGGGCAGCATCTCGTCGCCGCGCCCCGCTCGCGCCGCGCGCTGGATCGCTTCCACCAGCCGCGGATAGATGCCGCAGCGGCAGATGTTCGTGATCGATTGCTTGATCTTGGCTTCGGACGGATCGCGATCGTTCTTGATCAGCACCGCCGCCGCCATGACGATGCCGGGGATGCAGTAACCGCACTGCACGACATTGTCGGCGATCAGCGCGAGCTGCACCGGATTCGCCCGGTCCCGCGACAGCCCCTCCACGGTGGTGACGAAACTGCCCTCGACCGCCGCGATCGTCACCTGGCACGATCGCACCGCGCGACCATCGATATCCACGGTACAGGCGCCGCAACTCCCCGTCCCGCAGCCGTATTTCGCGCCCGTCAGGTTGGATGCGTCGCGCAGCGCCCACAGCAATGGCGTGGCGGGATCGAGGCGATATTCGATCGCCTCGTTGTTGACGGTAAGCTTCGTCATTCGCTTGCCTTAGCGCCAGTCGCCAGGATCCGTCACCTGGCAACGGCGCTCAACGCGACGTCAATCCAGATCCAGCGGATCGTCGGGCGCGATGATCGTCACCCGCACATGATCGCTCAGCCGGAACAGGTCGGCGACGTGACAGGCGGTGTCGTTGTCGTCAGCGCGCACGACCCAGACGTTGCCGTCGCTATCCTCCGCCGAGGTCAGGAAATGTTCGCTCGCCCGCATCGTGCCGCCTCCCGTTCAATAGCCGAGCCCGGCGACCTCCGCGTCGTCGAAGCCGAGCGCGCGCAGCACGCCGGCATCGTCACGCCCGCCGCCGAGCGCCGGCGCCACCGTGCCGCTCTTGGAATAGCGCGGCGCGGGTGCCGGTTGCTTCACCCCGCCCGCTTCGACGAACGTGCCGCGCGCCTGGTTGTGCGCGTCATCATACGCCTCGTCGAACCCGAGCACCGGCGCGAAGCACACGTCGTGCCCCCTGAACGCCGCGACCCATTCGTCACGGCTCTTCGTCTTGAACAGCGCAGTCAGCTCGTCCTTCAGCGCCGGCCATTGCCGCGCATTCATCTGCGCCGCCCATTTGTCGTCCGACAGCCCCATCACCGCGCGGAACTCGGCGTAGAATTGCGGCTCGATCGCGCCCAATGAGATGAACTTGCCGTCGCTCGTCTCGTACGTGTCGTAGAAATGCGCCGCGGTATCGAGCAGGTTGGTGCCGCGCTCGTCGCTCCACCGGCCCATGCCGCGGAAGCCCCACATCATCGTCATCAGCACGGCCGACCCATCGGTCATCGCCGCATCGACCACCTGCCCCTCGCCGGTCCGCGCCGCGTGCAGCAACGCCGCGAGCATCCCGTACGCGAGGAACATACCGCCGCCGCCGAAGTCGCCCGCCAGGTTGATCGGCGGCGTCGGCTTCTCGCCCTTGCGCCCGAACGCATGCAGCGCGCCCGAGATCGCAATGTAATTGATGTCATGCCCCGGCTCGGGCGCCATCGGCCCGGTCTGCCCCCAGCCGGTCATCCGGCCGTAGACGAGCTTGGGATTGTCCGCGAGCAGCACGTCGGGGCCGATCCCCAACCGCTCCATCACGCCGGGGCGAAACCCCTCGATGATCCCGTCGGCGCCGGCCACGATCTTGCGCACCGCGGCGATCGCCTTGGGGTCCTTCAAGTCCATGCCGATCGACTTGCGATTGCGCAGCAGAGGATCCTTGCTGTCGATCGAGATCCCGCCGCCTTTCGACGGGCGATCGATGCGGATCACTTCGGCGCCATGATCGGCGAGCATCATGCCGGCGAATGGCCCAGGGCCGATTCCGGCGAATTCGACAATACGAATGCCGGCAAGGGGTGGCGTGCTCACGGATGCGCTCTCCTAATCGTTTCCCGGCCGGTATCGCGCGCTGCCGCTCAGCACAACAAAAGTTATGTCGAACGGCGCAAGGTCGCTCAGAGCTCCAGCGGCGGCGCGCCACGCTCCAGTGCCAGCTCGGCGCCCGAGAAGCGGATCGGCGTCCGCAGCCCGGCGATCGGGCGCGTTTCGTTCGGCGCCAGCACCATGCCGCGCGCCGCGATCTGCGGGTCGTTCAACGCCTGCTCGACGGTATTGATCGGCCCCGCGGGCACGCCCGCAACTTCCAGCCGCGCGAGCAGATCGTCTCGCGTGAAGGTGCGGCATCTGGCCTCGATCAGCGCGAACAGCGGCGCGCGATGCTCGATCCGCCCGGCATTGCTGTCCCACCTTGGGTCCGGCCCGATCCCGACGATCGCCGCAAAGCGATGATATTGCGCGTCATTCCCCACCGCGAGGATGAACCAGCCGTCGCTGGTCGGGAAAACCGCATAGGGGCTGACATTGGCGTGCGCATTGCCCATCCGCGCCGGGTTCTCGCCACTCGCGAAATAATTGGCGGCCTGATTCGCCAGCACGCCCACCATCGTATCGAGCAGCGCGCAATCGACCTGCTGCCCCCGCCCAGTCTGCTCGCGCATCAGCAGCGCGGCCTGGATGCCGATCGTCGCATACAGCCCGGTCATGATGTCGGCGACCGCAACGCCCATCTTCTGCGGCGCGCCATCGGGCTCGCCGGTCAGCGACATCATCCCGCCCATGCCCTGGATGATGAAATCGTATCCGGCGCGATGTGCATACGGCCCGTCCTGCCCGAAGCCCGTGATCGAGCAATACACCAGCCGCGGATGATCCGCCGCGAGGCTGGCATAGTCGAGCCCATATTTGGCGAGCCCGCCGACCTTGAAATTCTCGATCACCACATCTGCACCGGCGATCAACGCCCGAACGCGCGCGACGTCATCTGGGTTGGTGAAGTTAGCGACGATGCCGCTCTTGCCCCGGTTGCAGGCGTGATAATAAGCCGCCGCGCGCTGCCCCGCATGCTCGACGAACGGCGGCCCCCACGTCCGCGTATCGTCCCCCGCCGGGCTCTCGACCTTGATCACCTCGGCGCCGAGATCCGCCAAGATCTGCCCCGCCCACGGCCCCGCGAGAATGCGCGCGAGTTCGACGACCTTGATGCCCTTCAGAGGTGTATTCATTCCTGTTCCCCGGCGAAGGCCGGGGCCCAGTTGCGGCCGGCCCGATACTGGGCCCCGGCCTTGGGCCCCATCAAAGTAATACTTTGATGGGATCCCTTCGCCGGGGTAGATATCTAGAACGCCGCGATCCCCGTGATCGCGCGCCCGAGGATCAGCGCATGCACGTCATGCGCGCCCTCGTACGTGTTCACCGTCTCCAGGTTCATCACGTGCCGCATCACCTGATATTCGCCCGAGATCCCGTTCCCGCCATGCATGTCGCGCGACGCGCGCGCGATATCGAGCGCCTTGCCGACATTGTTGCGCTTCACGATCGAGACCATCTCTGGCGCGAACCGCCCCTCGTCCATCAGCCGCCCGACGCGCAGCGACGCCTGCAGCCCGAGCGCGATCTCGGTCTCCATGTCCGCCAGCTTCTTCTGGAACAGCTGCGTCGCGGCGAGCGGTCGGCCGAACTGCTGCCGGTCGAGCCCATATTGCCGCGCGGCATGCATGCAGAATTCCGCCGCCCCCATGCTGCCCCAACTGATCCCGTAGCGCGCGCGGTTGAGGCAGCCGAACGGCCCTTTCAGCCCCTGCACGTCGGGCAGCAGCGCGTCTTCGCCCAGCTCTACCTCGTCCATCACGATCATGCCGGTGATCGACGCGCGCAGCGACAGCTTGCCCTCGATCTTCGGCGCGCTCAGCCCCTTCATGCCCTTTTCCAGCACGAAGCCGCGGATGCCCCCGCCATGCGCATCGCTCTTCGCCCAGACGACGAACACGTCGGCGATCGGCGAATTCGAGATCCACGTCTTCGAGCCCGACAGGCGATAACCGCCATCGGTCTTCACCGCGCGCGTCGTCATGCCGCTGGGATCGGAGCCGGCATCGGGCTCGGTCAGCCCGAAGCAACCGATCCACTCGCCGCTCGCCAGCTTTGGAAGGTATTTGCGCTTCTGCTCCTCCGATCCGAAGGCGTGGATCGGGTACATCACCAGGCTCGACTGGACGCTCATCATCGAGCGATAGCCCGAGTCGACCCGCTCCACCTCGCGCGCCACCAGACCGTAAGCGACATAACCCGCGCCGACACCGCCATATTCTTCCGGGATCGTCGGCCCGAGCAGGCCCAGCTGGCCCATCTCGCGGAAGATCTCGACGTCGGTATGCTCGTTGGCGAACGCATCGATGATCCGCGGCGCCAGTTTCTCCTGCGCATAGGCACGCGCGGTATCGCGCACCATCCGCTCGTCTTCGGTCAATTGGTCCTCGAGCAGAAACGGATCAGCCCAATCGAACGCGCCCATGCCGGCCATAAACTTGTGCCTCTACCTCGGTTCGGGGCAGCACGCCCCGTACCCGTTCGTCTGAACGGGATCGAGCGAGGGCTATAGCCTGCTGCGCGATTCAGCCAAGGGTATGCGCGTATTTGGGCTGGTCGATCGCGATCGTATCGAGCGCGGTCGCCTTCAGATGCGCCACCAGCGCCGCATCGTCGGGCGCAATCGACCCGTCGCGGATCGCCGCCACCAGCGCCTGGTCGAGTTCGTCGCGCGTGCCGTCGCGGCCCAGCAGCGCACGCATCCGTTCGATCGCGCGTGCGTCCGCCGCCGGGCTCAGCGCCAAATCCCGCGCTGCGATCTCGAGCGCATTGCGCGCCACGCGCAACCCGAACCCGCTCGCGCTGCCATCGACCGGCAGCCATTGCGCGACGCCCGCGACCAGCTCGTGCGCGGTCGGATGCGTGATCATGCCGCGTTCCGTTCGATGATCGCGACGATATCCGCCTCGGTTTCGGACAGTCGCCGCCCGATCACCCCACGCTCGGGGCCGGCGGTGGGATCGGCAGCGAAGCTTGCGTACATGCCCATCGTCATCACCCCCCACTTCAGGCTGCCGAGCATCGACCAAAAATCGACCCGCGCCGGCGACACCGGATCGCCGCCCGCCTCGGCATAGCCCGCCAGCAGGTCCGAAAGGTCGCCGAACCCGCCGACGTAGCGATCGGGCCGTCCGAACTTCCAGCTGCTGGTGCACAGCCAGCCCAGATCCTCCGCCGGGTCGCCGACATGCACCAGTTCCCAATCGAGCACCGCGACGAGGCCGTCGTCGGGATCGACCATGATGTTGCCGTTGCGGAAATCGCCATGCAGGAAACGCGGCGTCACCGGCTCGCGTGGCAGGCGCTTCTCGAGCCAGCGGAACGCCGCCTCGATCGTCGGGCGGACGTTGCCGGTTGCGCGCCACGACGCCTCGTAATTGGCGAGCGTCGTGGCGGCGTCGGTCCGCTCGATCCCGTCGATCGGCGTGACCGCGTGGATTCGCGCCAGCGCCGCGCCGCATTGCCGCGCCAGCTTGCCACGCGCGGGCTCAAACGCCGGATCGTTGGCGATCCGCTTGCCCAGCGTTTCGCCGGCGACGCGCTGCATCACATAGGCCTCGTCCAGCCCGTCGGCGTCCTCGTCGCAGACATAGGCGACGATTGGCGCCGGCACCCCGGCCGCCACCGCACGCCCGATCGCATCCGCCTCGCGCCGCAGCGGCGGCTTGGTGACCGCGGAATGTTCGACCAGCCGCGTGCGCCGGCGCAGGATCAGCGGCGTCGCGTTGCCGTCCCCCGTCACCGCGTCGAACGACCATGTCTCCATGCTCGCGCCGCCGGTCAGCCGCACCAGATTGTCGACCTGCTCGGCGCCCGGCGCCATGCGCGGCACGATCGCCGTCAGGCGCCGCGCCAGTTCGTCCTTGGAAAGCCTCTCCGCCATCGCCCTCTCGGCTTGATCGATTGGGGGGCTGTAAATCCTGCCGCGGCGCGCTACGCAAGTTAAAAGAATCGACTTAATTAGGAGATGGGTGATGGATTTCGGTTTGCCGCAGGATCTGCTCGACTATCTGAAAGAGCTGGACGCCTTCATCGAGGCGGAGATCAAGCCGCTCGAGGATGCGGACGATAACGTCCGCTTCTTCGATCACCGCCGCGAATATGCGCGCACCGATTTCGAGGCCGGCGGGCTGCCGCGGCACGAGTGGGAAGAGCTGATGCGCGAGGCCAAGCGCCGCGCCGATAAGGCCGGCCACCTGCGCTTCGCGATGGATCCCAAATTCGGCGGCAAGGGCGGGTCGAACCTGTGGATGTGCGTCATCCGCGAATATCTCGCCGCTAAGGGCCTGGGCCTCCACAACGATCTGCAGACCGAACATTCGATCGTCGCGAACAACCCCTTCGCCAAGATGTTCGACGATTTCGGCACCGAGGATCAAAAGCAGGAATTCATCTCAGGCACGCTCAACGGCACGCGCCGCGTGACGTTCGGGCTGACCGAGCCGTACCACGGCTCTGACGCGACCTTCATGGAATCCCGCGGCGTGCCCGAGGTGCGCAATGGCGTCCCCGGCTATGTCATCAACGGCGAAAAGATGTGGACGACGGGGATGCACGTCGCGACGCATTGCGCGCTGTTCGCCCGCACCACTGGCGAGGATGGCTCGGCAAAGGGCATCACCTGCTTCCTCGTCCCCACCGACGACGAAGGCGTGAAGATCGAGGAATATCTCTGGACCTTCAACATGCCGACCGATCACCCGCGCGTGTCGTTCACCGACGTGTGGGTGCCCGAGAGCACGATCTTCGGCGAGAAGGAAAACGGCCTGCCGGTCGCGCAGGCGTTCGTCCATGAGAACCGCATCCGCCAGGCCGCCAGCTCGCTCGGCGCTGCGAGCTACTGCATCGAGGAATCGATCCGCTACGCCCGCCAGCGCAAGCCGTTCGGCGAGGATCTCGCGCGCAACCAGGCGATCCAGTTCCCGCTCGTCGAGCTGGCCACGCAGTGCGAGATGCTGCGCCTGCTGATCCGCAAGACCGCCTGGGAAATGGACCAGATGCCGCACCATGAGGTGGAAAAGCGGCTCTCGGACAAGGTCTCGATGTGCAATTACTGGGGCAATCGCCTGTGCTGCGAAGCCGCAGATCGCGCGATGCAGGTTCATGGCGGCATCGGCTATTCGCGCCACAAGGCGTTCGAGCACATCTACCGCCACCACCGCCGCTACCGCATCACCGAAGGCGCGGAAGAGATCCAGATGCGCAAGGTCGGCGCCTTCCTGTTCGGCTACCTCGGCCCACGCCGGCAGGAGTTCAAGGATCTCGACTGGTCCGACGTCGACTACAAGAACAGCCAGATCCGTCCTCGCTCGGGCAAGCAGGCGCTGGGCTCGAACTTCTGACTTCTTCGTCATCCCGGGCTCGTCCCGGGATCCACCCGTCCGCGCGCGCCACGACCGGAGGATGCGCGGAAACGTGGATGCCGGGACAAGCCCGGCATGACGCTGGAGGCTTGCGGCTGATCCAGCATCAGCATAACATCTGTTACGTTAGCGCCGGTCACGGCCACCAAAATAGGAGAGGGCAATGCTCAAGACGCGATTCACCGAAGCGTTCGGGATCGAATATCCGATCGCACAGGGCGGCATGCAGTGGGTCGGCAAGGCGCACCTCGTCGCCGCCGTTGCCAACGCCGGCGCGCTCGGCTTCCTCACCGCGCTGACGCAGCCGTCGCCGGAGGAGCTGGCGAACGAGATCCAGCGCACCAAGGATCTGACCGACAAGCCATTCGGCGTGAACCTCACCGTCTTCCCGACGATCAACGCGCCCGATTACAACGCCTATGCGAACGTCATCATCGACGCTGGCATCAAGATCGTCGAAACCGCGGGCACCCCCGCGGTCGCCGAGCAATGGGCGATGTTCAAGGCCGCCGGCGTCAAGATCATCCACAAATGCACCAGCGTGCGCCACGCGCTGTCGGCCGAGCGCAAGGGCGTCGACGCGATCTCGATCGACGGCTTCGAATGCGCCGGCCACCCCGGCGAAGACGACATCCCCGGCCTGATCCTGATCCCCGCCGCGGCGAACAAGCTGAAGATCCCGATGCTCGCGAGCGGCGGCTTCGCCGATGGCCGCGGCCTCGTCGCCGCACTCGCGCTCGGCGCCGACGGCATCAACATGGGCACGCGTTTCTGCGTGACGCAGGAGGCGCAGATCGCCGAAAGCTTCAAGCAGCAGATGGTCGAGAACGACGAGCGCGCGACCAACCTCATCTTCCGCACGATGCACAACACCGCGCGCGTGATGAAGAACGCGGTGTCGGACGAGGTCGTGAAGATCGAGCGCGCGGGTGGCGCGCAGTTCAGCGACATCCAGCATCTCGTCGCGGGCAAGCGCGGGCAGGATGCGATGCAGGCCGGCGACACCGATGGCGGCATCTGGTCCGCCGGCATGGTGCAGGGCCTGATCGACGACGTGCCGACGGTGAAGCAGCTGGTCGATCGCATCGTCGCCGAGGCGGAAGACATCATCGAAAGCCGCCTGCAATCAATGATCGCGCGCTACGCCGAGGCCGCCGAGTAGAACGATTAACTGATCGAGATCAATTGCGCAGCTTGCGTCGCTGCGTCATGCCTTCGCGCGGTATTGGCGTGGAAAGAGGGGCATGGCGACGCACAGTGACCGGGCTGCGCCCGATCTGACGGAGTGCGATCGCGAACCGATCCACATTCCCGGCGCCATCCAGCCGCACGGCATGGTGCTGATCGTCGATCCTGCCACCCTGCGCACCGTCGCGGGCGCCGGCGATTGCGAGGCGTATCTGGGCGACGCCTGGTTAGGGGAAACGCTCGACACGCTCCTGGCGCAGGACATTGCCGCGCGCATCGCGTCGGCGGCTAAAGCCCCCGGCGTCGCGATCCGCGCCGCCGCGGTACGGCTGAACCAGCAAAGCTTCGACGTCGCGATCTACACCGGTGCCGACCACTTGATCGTCGAGCTGGAGCCCGCCCCCGCGGAGCCCTTGCTGGCCGGCGAGATGCTCGCGTGGATGGATGCGATCGCCGCGGGGTTCGAGCGCGCCACCAACCTGCAGCTGCTGTGCGAGCGCGCGGCGATCGCCTTCCGTACGCTGACCGGCTTCGATCGCGTGATGGTCTATCGCTTCCTCGACGACGATGCCGGCCGCGTCATGGCGGAGGATCGCGATCCCGCGCTCGGCAGCTTCATGCATCATCATTTCCCGGCCAGCGACATCCCGCGCCAGGCGCGCGCGCTGTACGTGCGCAACCGCGCACGCGTCATTCCCGACGTCGGCTACACCCCCGCCCCACTCCGCCCCGCAGCCTTCCAGTCGGCCGATCTCAGCGACGTGGCACTGCGCAGCGTATCGCCGATCCACCTGCAATATCTACACAACATGGGCGTCAGCGCCTCGGCGTCGATCTCGATCGTGAAGGACGGGATCCTCTGGGGCCTGATCGCCTGCCATAACCAGACGCCGCGCCAGATGCCGCTCGACATCCGCCTCGCCGGGGTTGCGCTCGCCGGCGGGCTCGCCCGGCAGATCCGCGCCAAGGAGGAAGCCGAAAGCTATCGCGAGCGGCTCGCCTTGCGCGCGGCCGAGGACGTGCTGGTGCCGTCGCTGCGCCCGCCGCTCACCAATGCGGTCTCGACCCGGCACCAGGACATCCAGCGGATGTTCGACGGCGACGGGATCGCGGTGATCCACCCCGGCGGCATCGACCGCTACGGGCATTGCCCCGAGGCGGCGGACATCGCCGCAATCGCCGCCTGGCTCGGCGAGCGCAACACCACCGAGGCCTTCGCCTCACATAACCTCGCTGAAGTACACCCAGATGCCGCGCGCTTCCCCGAGCGCGCCAGCGGCATCCTCGCCTTGCCCGTGCCGGAGGAGCGATCGTTGCTGATCCTGTTCCGTGTCGAGCAGGTCGTGGAAATCGAGTGGGCCGGCAATCCTCACAAGGGCGTCGGCCTAGATCCTGACGCCACGCTCACCCCGCGCACGTCGTTCGCCTCGTGGAGCGAGATGGTGCGCGGTCAGTCGCGCCGTTGGACGCTCGAACAGGTCGAAGCCGCGCACCGCCTGCGCCGTGCCCTGCGCGAGGCAAGCGACACGCGCGAGCGCGCACGGCTCTATCGCGAACTCGAGCGCGCGCTCACCGAGAAGGACGCCGCGCTCGACCAGAAGAACCTGCTGATGAAGGAGGTTCACCATCGCGTGCAGAACAGCCTCCAACTGGTCTCGGCCTTCCTGTCGCTCCAGGCGCGTGACGCGGGGCCTGGCCCGGTCGCCGACCAGCTGATCGAGGCGTGTTCGCGGCTGTCGGCGGTCGCGCTGGTCCACCGCCGGCTGTATCGCGACGACCAGATCGAGACGATCGATCTTGCGCGTTACCTCGAAGAGTTGATCGGCGATCTCAAGGCGTCGCTCGGCACCGAATGGTCGTCGCAGATGACGGTCGATCTCACGCCGATGCTGATCCCCACCGATCGCGCGGTGAGCGTAGGGCTGCTCGCCGCCGAGCTCATCATCAACGCCACCAAATATGCCTATCCCGGCGGGACCGGGCGGATCGACATCGCGCTGCAGCGTCACCGCAATCGCCTGCAGCTGATCGTCGCCGATCACGGCAGCGGCGTCGTCGGCGATCGGGTTGGCTTCGGCAGCCGGATGATGAGTTCGGTGATGAGCCGGCTCGACGGCGAGTTGCAGCATGCCGATAACGGCCCCGGCCTGCGCGCGATCGTGACGATGCCGATCGAGGAACCCCAGCGCTAGGTTGGTCGCGCGCGCCGGGCCTGATACCCCGCCCCCGCCCATCGATCACCCGCGAGACGCCTTTGCCCTTCTTCAAACCTCTGCTCGCCGGCGCGAGCCTGTCGGGCCGGCTGCTCGCCTGCCTCGGTGCAGCGCTCGGGATCGCCGCGACCATCTGGATCTGCGGCCGCCTCCCACTGGCCGCCGCCGACCTGCCGGTGATCGTCGCGCCGCTGGGCGCGTCGGCGGTGCTCGTGTTCGCCGTGCCGACCAGCCCGCTTGCGCAGCCGTGGCCAGTACTTGGCGGCAATGTCATCTCGACGATTATCGGCGTCGCGGCGTTCGATCTGATCCCCGACACCGCAATTGCCGCGGGCATTGCGGTGGGCGGCGCGATCCTTGTCATGTCGCTGCTGCAATGCCTTCACCCGCCTGGCGGCGCGGCGGCGCTTACCGCAGTGATCGGCGGCCCGGCGATCCATGATGCAGGCTATGCCTTCGCCCTGATGCCCGTCGCGACCAACTCGATCGCGCTCGTCGTGATCGCCATGCTGTACCACCGCGCGACCCGCCACGCCTATCCGCGCGCGCAAGCCCCCGCACCCGCGCTAGGCACACCGCTGCAAGCCACTGACATCGACCGCGCGCTCGCCGACATGGACGAAAGCTTCGACATCAGCCGCGCCGATCTCGACGCGCTGCTGGCACATGCCGAGCGCCACGCCACCGCCCGCACCAGCACGGCGCGGGTCAGGTAACGCGGACGGCAACCATCGCGTAAAGGCCGAACACGGTCAGCGCGCCGGCCACTAACGCATCATGCCAGGCCTCGTCCTGCCCGTCCGCCGCCGCATCGATCGCCTGCCGGATCGCGCGCCACTCGCCCTGCTGGTGCGTCGCCGCGAGATACGCACGCGGCAGCCCCTCGCCTACGCGTCCGGCCAACATGCCGCCGCCCAGCCGCGATCCCTCGACCACGTACAGCGCGCCCCAATGCTCGGCGTCGGTCTCGACACGGGGCTGCTCGATCGGCTCGGCAGGCACATCCACCGTAACGCCAAGCGCGGCGCAGTCCGCCAGCAGCAGCGGCGTCCGCGGCCGCAACGCCGGCCACACCCTCACCGCCATCGCCTCGGCCAGCGGCAGCGCGCGGGCGTGTGAGACCAGGAATTGGCTATAGGATGCGCGATCGGCCAGGTCGTACTCGGCGAAAGCGCCGTCGACCGCCTCATGCGCCGGCGCGGTACGGGAACGAAGCAGGGAAGTTGCTGACATTACAGCATGAATGCCCGATCCGCGCGCACCGGTCGAGCATCGATCGCTAAGCCGATCTCAATCGGCGGCGATCGTCAGTGGTACGGGCGGTCGGACTCGAACCGACAAGTTGTTACCAACGGCGGATTTTGAGTCCGCTGCGTCTACCATTCCGCCACGCCCGCATGCGCCCCGGGCGGCGCCTTTGCCATGATCGGGGGCGGTCCGTCTAGCCTCGTCGACGCTATCTTGGAAAGCGCAGCGGTCGTGGGCCGTCGTCGTCCTTGCGCCCGCCGACCGGCTTGCGCGCGCGCTGCGGATCGATCGGGCGATCGAAGGCGATGCCGGCGCGCCCCTCGGTCTGCCAGGCGACCCGGCCAGTGACGGAGCCGATGCCGCGCAATTCGATCTCGACCGGCGAATCGGGCGATACCGGCTCGGGAAGCTCGGCCATCAGCCCGCCGGTGGAAAGGTTGCGCACGCGCACCTGAAGCGCCTCGCGGCGGCCCTCCACCTTCAGCGTGGCGAGCAGGAACATGCTGTCGCGACCGCGCTCGCCGCCCTCGGCAGGCGCGGCATCGAGGAAGACACTGGCGCGGGCGGAATCCATACGCGTTGAATATGGCCTGAAGTGTTGACGGATTATAAACAAACCGACCGGATCGGCACCTTCGCGAAGAAATCAGTCCTCGCGCGAAACCTTCTCGTGCCGCTCGTGGCGCTCCTGCGCCTCGACCGACATCGTCGCGATCGGCCGCGCCTCCAGCCGGCCGAGGCTGATCGGCTCGCCGGAAACCTCGCAATAGCCGTATTCGCCCTCGTCGAGCCGGCGCAGTGCGGCCTCGATCTTGCCGATCAGCTTGCGCTGGCGATCACGCGTGCGCAATTCGATCGACCAGTCGGTTTCGCTCGACGCGCGATCGTTGAGGTCCGCCTCGCGAATCGAATCGACCTGCAGTTGCGAAAGCGTGCCTTGCGCCTCGCGCAGGATGGCATCTTTCCAGGCGAGCAGCTTGGCGCGGAAATACGCCTGCTGGCGCGGGTTCATGAACGGCTCGTCGGGCTGCGGTCGATAGCCATCGTCATGATAGGCCTCGTCCGGATAGCGGTTTTCACTGTCGTTGGCTGCTCCACGACCGGATGCACCCGTTTGATCCGCGCGATTGTACGCTGTCGCCATCGACCATCTCCCCGCCCGCGTCAGGGTGTGTTCAGCACCACCAAGCGCCCCTGGGCCGCGCCTATAGTCGCGTGCCCTAGACGCGACAAGCGTTCGCGAGCGTAACCTGCCGATAAGCGCGGCCTTCTTGCCCCGCAATGAACGAACCGGCACTGCGCCGGCTGGCTCGCCGGATTCCGTCCCCGACTGGTACGTTAACCATAAACCCGCCGGCGGTTCTGCGATTCATGCGCGAGCAGGTGGCACAATGATGGTTAACGCCGTTGCGCTTAAGGCTTTGTTTCTCCCTTTGTCGGATAGCAACTTCATCGTTGCGACAGGACCAGAACGACGGCGACGTCTTCTAATTATTGAGAGAATGACATCATGTCAGTGCGGATGGCTTTGGCGAAACTCTGCGCGTGCACCGTTGGTGGCGCGGTCGTCGGCGGCGGCGCGGTCCATGTCGCGGAAACGCAGAAGGCGCGCACTTCCTACTCGAAGGTCGCCCCCAAGGTGGTGGCCAAGCGCGTGGTGAAGCGCACCGTCGCGCGTCGCGGCAAGGTACGGCGCATCGTCACCACGACGACGGCGGCCTGTGCGCCGACGGTCGTGACGGTCGCATCGCAAGCAGCGCCGGTTCCCGTGCCGCTGCCGGCCGGCCCCGCGCTCGTATCGGGCGGCGGCGGTGTCGCGCCGATCATCGGCGGTGGGTTCGGCGGCGGCGGCGTTGGCGGCGGTGGATTCTTCGCGGGCGGCTTCTTCGGCGGCTCGGGCGGCAGCGGCGGCGGATCGAGCGGGATCGTGATTTCCTCGACCTCCAGCGGCGGGTCGACCTCGACCTCGTCGGGCGGCTCGTCTTCGTCCACATCGTCGGGCGGCTCTTCGACGTCGACCGGCGGCGTTAGCAGCACCTCCTCGACCTCGTCGGGCAACGTCAGCAGCACTTCGTCGAGCGGCAACGTGAGCAGCACGTCCTCCTCGTCGGGCAACGTGTCTTCGTCGTCGAGTGGTAACGTCTCCTCGTCCTCCAGCGGCAACGTGTCGTCGTCCACCTCGACCTCCTCATCGTCGAGCGGCAACGTCTCCACGTCCACCTCGACTTCAAGCTCGTCCTACGGCTCGTCGTCGAAGGGCTGGGGATCGAGCCATGGTTCGTCGCACGGCTGGGGATCGAACGGCGGGCACAGCAGCGGCAACAGCAGCGGCAATCCCTCGCCGGTGCCGGCCCCGCCGATGCTGATCCTGTTCGGCGCTGCCGCCGCAGCGCTGATCGCGCGTCGCCGGCTCGGGAAGCAAGTCGCCGCCTGATCCGCGGCACGCCTGACGGCAAAGAAAAGGGGCTTCGCACCGGTCGTGCGAAGCCCCTTTTCGTTTGTTGGAATGCGATCAGGCGTTGAGCAGCGCCTTCTCGATATCGGGGATCGGATGTCCGGTCAGATCCTTTGCAAGTTCGCCGGTCAGTCGATCGGTGACTTCCTTGTGATAATGCTTGCGCAATTCGCCCAGCGTCTTGGGCGGCGCGATGACGATCAGCGATTCGTAATCCTGCGACAGCGCGCGCTTCTTCAGCAGCTCGGCGGCACCCGCAGCGAAGCGATCCTCCTCCAGCTGGTGAAAGTCGGTCGGCTCGACCGAACTGCGTGCCGCGCCCTGCGACAAGGATGATTGGCCCGCCGCGTCGGTCGCCTGATCGCGCGTGGCCGGATTGTCCTGCTCGCGGGCATGTTCGACGGTCAGGTTCGGGTGCGCCGCGTCGCCTTCGTTGCGCAAGAACAGCAGCTTGCGGCCATCTACGACGAGGACGACGGAATTGTGGGGCACTTGCATGGTCACTTCTCCTTGGCGATCTAGAACGCCGCGGTAGCCGCGCGGGTTGCCTCCCCTCCCCGCGCCCTGCATAGCGCCCCGCCATGCTCGACATCCGCCTGATCCGCGACGATCCCGCCGCCTTCGACGCCGCCATGGCGCGTCGCGGCAAGCCGACCGACGCCACAACGATCCTCGATCTGGATCGCCGCCGCCGCGAACTGCTGACCGAATTGCAGACCGGTCAGGCGCGCCGCAACGAAGCCTCGAAGGCGATCGGCGCCGCAAAAGCCAAGAAGGACGAGGCCACTGCCGCGACGCTGATGGCCGAAGTCGCGTCGCTCAAGCAGCGCCTGCCCGAGCTGGAAGCCGAGGAAACACAGGTCGGCGGCACGCTCGATACGCTGCTCGCAACTTTGCCCAATCTCCCCCTCGCCGACGTGCCCGACGGCGCCGACGAGAACGACAACCAGCTTGTCCACGAACGCGGCACCCGCCCCACGTTCGACTTCCCCATCCGCGAGCATGACGCGATCGGCCCAGCGATCGGCCTCGATTTCGAGACCGGCGCGCTGCTCGCCGGCGCGCGCTTCACGCTGGTGCGCGGCCACGCCGCCCGGCTCGCCCGCGCGCTGGGCCAATATGGCCTCAACGTGCTGACGCGCGACTATGGCTATGAGGAAGTCGTCCCCCCGCTGCTCGTCCGCGACGAGGCCATGTTCGGCACCGGCCAGCTACCCAAGTTCGCCGAGGATCTGTTCCGCACCACCGACGGCCGCTGGCTGATCCCGACCAGCGAAGTCAGCCTCACCAACATCGTGCGCGAGAAGATCCTCGCGGCGAGCGATCTCCCGCTGCGCTTTACCGCGCTCACCCCCTGCTTCCGCTCCGAAGCCGGTGCGGCGGGGCGCGACACGCGCGGCTTCATCCGCCAGCACCAGTTCGACAAGGCCGAGATGGTCTCGATCGTCGAACCCGACCAGTCCGAGGCCGAGCATGAGCGGATGACCGCCGCGGCGGAGGACGTGCTCACCCGCCTCGAACTGCCGTTCCGCCGCATGAAGCTGTGCACCGGTGACATGGGCTTTTCCGCCGCACGCACCTTCGACATCGAGGTCTGGCTGCCCGGCCAGGATCGTTACCGCGAAGTCTCGTCCTGCTCGACCTGCACCGATTTCCAGGCGCGCCGCATGAACGCGCGCTTCCGGCCAGCCAAGGACGACAAGGGGAGCGAGAAGGCGACCAAATTCGTCCACACGCTCAACGGCTCGGGGTTGGTCGTCGGTCGCACGATCGTGGCGATCCTCGAGAATTATCAACAGGCCGATGGGTCGGTCGCCGTGCCGTCGGTGCTCCAGCCCTATCTCGGCGGGCTGAACAGGCTGGAGCCGCGGCCCGCGAACGGTTAACGCTGCGGTGATGCGATTACGGATCACGCCAGCCCTGCCGCTCGTCCTCGGGCTCGCGGCGTGCATTCCGTCGAGCAAC
The DNA here is from genome assembly GCF_020866845.1 of Sphingomonas radiodurans. NCBI lineage: Bacteria > Pseudomonadati > Pseudomonadota > Alphaproteobacteria > Sphingomonadales > Sphingomonadaceae > Sphingomonas > Sphingomonas radiodurans. The sequence continues at coordinate 3,117,259 of NZ_CP086594.1, read as the reverse complement.
CGCCCCGCCCCGCCAGCGCCCCCGCCGCTCGATCTACCGGCACCCGACGATCGCGGCGGCACGTCGGAAGAGGTTTCGCAGCTGCCGGCTCCGCGCCCGGCGTGGGAAGCCCGCCCCGTCGCCGCCGATGCGCAGCAGGTCGCCGACCAGACGTACATCGTCCGCTCCGGCGACTCATTGCGCGCAATCGCCGAGCGTGTAGGAGCCGGGTCGGAAGCAATCGCGCGTGCCAACGATCTCGCGCCGCCCTTCACGATCCGGACGGGCCAGCGACTGCGCATCCCCGGCGGCCGTTACCACCTCGTCCGCTCGGGCCAGACCGGCATCGCCATCGCGCGCGCCTATGGCGTCGAATGGTCGCGGATCGTCGCCACGAATGACCTCGCCGAGCCCTACATCCTGCGCACCGGCCAGCGCATCCTGATCCCCGGCGACGCACGCCCGCGCAGCGCGGCCGAGCGCGCCGCCGCCTTCCGGCTCGAGATCGACGACATCATCACCGGCGGCGAACCCGCGATCGCCGCGAACCAGGCCCCGGCGAAAGCGGTTGCCACGCCGCGCCGGGTGCTGCCCGCCACCGCCGCCATCTCGGCACCGCTGAGCCGCCCGGGCCGCTTCCTCTGGCCGGTCGACGGCACGATCGTGAGCCGTTTCGGCGCCGGCGCCAGTGGCGAGCGCAACAACGGCATCAAGATCGCCGTACCGATGGAAACCGCGGTCAAGGCCGCCGCGGACGGCACCGTCGCCTATGTCGGCGACGGCATCGCTGCGCTCGGCGGGCTCGTCATCGTGCGCCACGGCGAAAACTGGACCAGCGTCTACGGCCACGCCTCCAAACTGCTCGTGCAGCGCGGCCAGGCGGTGAAGAAAGGCCAGACGATCGCGCTGTCCGGCGACACCGGCTTCGCCGACCGCCCCGAACTCCACTTCGAACTCCGCCGTGGCCGCACCCCGATAGACCCCACCGCGCAGCTGCCGCGAAGGTAATCCTCCCCTTCTTTCAGTCCTCCCCAAGCTCGCTTGGGGAGGGGGACCAGCGAAGCTGGTGGAGGGGAAAGCCCCAAGCGAACCGCCTCACGGCATTCCCCTCCACCACTCGCCTCCGGCGAGCGGTCCCCCTCCCCGAGCAAGCTCAGGGAGGATATCAGCGCACACCAACTGCCCTCCCGCTTGCGACAGCGCCCCTAGGAGGGCATGTCCCCCCCACCATGACCACCCTAAAGTCCGATCTCCTCCGCACCCTCACCGACCGCGGCTACATCCACCAGACCACCGACGCCGCCGCGCTCGACGCGCTCGCCGCCACGCAGGTCGTCCCGGGCTATATCGGCTTCGATCCCACCGCCCCCTCGCTCCACGTCGGCAGCCTCGTCCAGATCATGCTCCTGCGCCGGCTCCAGCAGACCGGCCACAAGCCGATCGTCCTGATGGGCGGCGGCACCGGCAAGATCGGCGATCCTTCGTTCAAGGAGGAATCGCGCCAGCTGCTCACCACCGATCGGATCGCCGACAACGTCGCCTCGATCCGCCGCATCTTCGAACGCTTCCTGACGTTCGGGGATGGCCCCACGGATGCGATGATGGTCGACAATGCAGATTGGCTCGACCAGCTCGAATACATCCCCTTCCTGCGCGAGGTCGGCCAGCATTTCTCGGTCAACCGCATGCTGTCGTTCGATTCGGTGAAGCTGCGGCTCGAGCGCGAGCAATCGCTCAGCTTCCTCGAATTCAACTACATGATCCTGCAGGCCTATGATTTCCGCGAGCTCAGCGCGCGCCACGGCTGCCGGCTGCAGATGGGCGGCAGCGATCAATGGGGCAATATCGTCAACGGCATCGAGCTCGCGCGCCGCATGGACGGCACCGAGGTCTTCGGCGTCACCACCCCGCTGCTGACCACCGCCGACGGCCAGAAGATGGGCAAGACGGTCGCGGGCGCGGTGTGGCTGCACGAGGACCAGCTGCCGCACTTCGATTACTGGCAATTCTGGCGCAACACCGACGACCGCGACGTCGCCCGCTTCCTGCGCCTGTTCACCGACCTGCCCGAAACCGAGATCGCCCGCCTCGAAGCGCTCGAAGGCGCCGAGATCAACGAAGCGAAGAAGATCCTCGCCAACGAAGCCACCGCATTATGCCGCGGCCGCGCAGCGGCGGAGCAAGCCGCCGAAACCGCCCGCAAGACGTTCGAGGAAGGCACCAGCGGCGACACGTTGCCGACGTTCGCCGCATCGGGCGACGTGCCGCTGGTCGATGTGCTGGTGGGCCTCGGCTTCTGCGCCTCGAAGGGCGAAGCGCGCCGGCTGATCAAGCAGGGTGGAGCTAGGGTCGCGGGCGAGAAGGTGTCGGACGAATTAGCGACAGTGACTGCAGGCGCTGAGCCGGTGCGAGTGTCGGCAGGGAAGAAGAATCACGGGATGCTGGTGGCGGAGTAACTTGCCACCTCACCAGTTCGACATCAGTCAATGGTTGGTGGTGCGGTTAGAAGGTCTGAGGCGCTAATTGTGAAGTTGTAGCCGAGCTTTTCTCTCAATCGCTCGATCATTGGCAGATACCAAGTCGGCGCGAGCGGTGAAACTATCACGTGCTCGATCATGGTATCAAGATCACAGTCTAGAGCTAATCCCGGCAAAATCGGGCGCGGATCCTCTACAATATTTTTGAAACGCATTGCACTCTCGTCCCAGTCAAAGTTCGACAGAGGATCATGATACCGTCCGGTTTGCCAATGAACGATCCTAACCTCGTTCTCGTAAGAAAAGCTTGATCGCTTCCGTACCAAGGAGTCGAAGGCGTTTGGGGTTCCAATCTCAAACGTCAGCGGATCAACATATTTTACGGCGCCGAGATATATTTTCTCACTCGAATGCTCCAGAGCAGTATGAAGTCGGCCGCCGCTAGACACGATGGCGACTCCAGCACCGGGTGATCCATATATCTTCCACATCGCGACAGACTCATGATCAGCAGCGTGCCAGCAATTAACGAAAAAGTTTCGGCGATTAGACAGCGTCATAAAACAACGCTGTTCTTCACCCATAAACCAGCCTGCAAAAACGTGATCGTCCGTTTCTTCGGGCTTTCGGCGGCCTTTTCCCACGATTTGCTTACGGAGTGCGTCGGGGACTTCATCAAGTGAACGCCACATTCGATGGGGAAACTGTACCGCTCCCTGAAGGCCCTCATGTGGATCATCGATCGCCAGTATTTCGGCGTTTGCCAGCCAAAGTCGTCGAGACGTAAGTAGCTCGGTGAATTTTGGAAAATCGGTATAGCGCCAGAGCCTCTGATTAAGGCGAGGGCAGTCGAAGCTCGGATGATCGGATATTGGCAAGAGCAGATCGTTTCATATTTCCAATGTCGAATTAATGCTTTCTAGCCGCAAAGCACCGGACTTATCATCTCCCTCACCGCCGCACCAGAAACACCCCCGCCACCACCAGCGCCAACCCCGCCAGCCGCGACAGCGACACCGGCTCCTGCCGCAACCCCAGCAGCCCGAAATGGTCCAGCGCCACCGCCATCGTCAGCTGCGCCGCGAGCGTAACGGTCAGCGTCACCGCCAGCCCCAGCCGCGGCGTCGCATAGGCCACCGCCGCCACGAACACGACGCCATATAACCCGCCGATCCACGCCCAAGCCGGCGCCGCGCGCACCGCGCTGAGCGGCGTGCGATCATAGGCCGCCCAGATCGTCAGCAGCACGAACGTCCCGCCCAGAAACGAGATCGTCGCCGCAAACCACACCGATCCGGTCGATCGCGCCAGCATCGCGTTCGACGGCGATTGCACCGCCACACACAGCCCGGCAGCAACGGCGAACAGGATCGGCAGCAGCGCAGTCATAACCGGGCGCTATCAGCCGGAGCGGAGCAGCGCCACACCGGCATCGCGCTCGAACAGATACAGCGCCACCCGCGCCGCCTGCCCCCGCGCGCCCGCCAGCCCGCCGTCGCGATCGATCAGCAGCCGCGCGTCGTCGAACGCAACCGGCAGCAACTCCCCCAGCAACTCGGGCGTCGCCAGCCGGAACGCTGCCTCGCCCGACTGCCGCGTGCCGAGCAATTCGCCACCGCCGCGCAGCCGCAGATCCTCCTCGGCGATGCGGAACCCGTCGTTCGTCTCACGCATCAGCGCCAGCCGCGCGCGCGACGTTTCGCTCAGCGCCGCGCCCCGCATCAGCAAACACCGCGATTGCCCCCCGCCCCGCCCGACGCGCCCACGCAACTGGTGCAACTGTGCAAGGCCAAAGCGATCGGCATGTTCGATCACGATCAGCGTCGCATTGGGCACGTTCACGCCCACCTCGATCACCGTCGTCGCGACCAGCACGCCCGTCTCGCCGGCGGCGAAGCGCGCCATCACCGCATCCTTCTCCGGCCCGCGCATCCGCCCATGCACCAGCCCAACGCGATCGCCAAACCGCGCCGCAAGCGTCGCCGCGCGCGCCTCGGCTGCGGCGAGATCGCTCTTCTCGCTCTCCTCCACCAGCGGGCAGACCCAATAGGCCTGCTTGCCCTCCGCCAGATGCCGGCCGAGCGCATTCACCACTTCGTCGAGCCGCTCCTCGCTGATCACCCGCGTCTCGACCGGCTCGCGCCCCGGCGGCATCTCGTCGAGCCGGCTCTGGTCCATCTCGCCGTGCTGCGCGAGCACCAGCGTGCGCGGGATCGGCGTCGCGGTCATCGCCAGCAGATGCGGCGTTGTCTTGCCCTTGGCCGACAGCGCCAGCCGCTCTGCCACGCCGAAGCGATGCTGTTCGTCGACCACCACCAGCCCCAGATCGCGATAGGTCACCGCCTCCTGGAAGATCGCGTGCGTGCCGATCAAGATGTCGATCGACCCATCGGCGAGGCCCATCAGCACGCCCTCGCGCACCCGCCCCTTGTCGCGCCCGGTCAGCACCGCGACGTTGATCGGCAGCCCGGCGAGCGTCTCGCGCAATGTCTCATAATGCTGCCGCGCCAGGATCTCGGTCGGCGCCAGCAGCGCCCCCTGCGCCCCCGCCTCGACCGCGACCAGCAGCGCCATCGCCGCGACGAGGGTCTTGCCCGATCCGACATCGCCCTGCAGCAGCCGCAGCATCGGCGCGTCCTGCGCCAGATCGCCCTCGATCTCGCGCACGCTGCGGCCCTGCGCGCCGGTCAGCGCATAGGGCAGGTTCAGCCGGTCGCGCAGTAGCCCGTCGCCCTTGAGCGCGCGCCCGCGCCGCCGCCGCGTATCCTGCCGCACCAGCGCCAGCGCGAGCTGATTGGCGAATATCTCGTCATACGCGACCCGCGCCCGCGCCACCGCATCCGACGGGTCGGCATGGATCCGCGCGAGCGCCGCCTTCCACGCCGGCCAGTCACGCTGCGCCAACAGGCTCGGCTCGATCCACTCGGGCAGGTCGGGCGCGCGCTCGATCGCCTGCGCCACCATCGCGCCCAGCCGCCGCGAGGTCAGCCCTTCCGACAGCGGATAGATCGCCTCGCGTTCGCGCGTGCCGTCGCCCTCCTCCATGATCTCCGGGTGGATGATCTGGAGCTCCTGCCCGTATTGCTCGACCTTGCCTGACACGCACACCAGCTCGCCGACGGTGAATAGCTTGCGCACCATCCCGCTCGATCGCCCGAAGAACACCAGGCTGACGTAATTGCCCAGCGCATCGCTCGCCTGCACCCGCGTCGGCGCGCGTGGGCTGGAGGAGGTGCGGATCTCGCGCGGCGTCAAGGTGATCGCGATCGTGCGCCCGGCATCGTGCGCCATCAGCTCGTCGCGCGGGATGCGATCGATCCATCCGCTCGGCAGATGGAACGCGACATCGACGATCCGCGCGAGCCCCAGCCGTTCGAGCGGCTTGGCAAGGCTCGGCCCGACGCCCTTGAGCGCAGTGACTTCGGCGAACAGCGGATTGAGGATTTCGGGGCGCATGACTATCTGGTCCCGATACCCCGTAAGCCGGCCGCGCGAAACCGCCGCCGGCCAACTGCCGTTGGAGCCGTGATGGACCAAGACACCCGCCTGAAGCGCACCCGCTTCCGCGCCTGGCACCGCGGCACGCGCGAGGCCGATTTCATGATCGGCGGCTTCTTCGACGCGCACCACGCCAGCTGGACCCCCGACCAGCTCGACTGGTTCGAGGCGCTGATGGAGGAACAGGACGTCGACATCATGGGCTGGGCGATCGGCTCGATCCCCTGCCCGCCGCAATGGGACGGGCCGATGATGGCGACGATGCGGAATGTCGATTTCGCGATCGGCCTCCCCGGCATGCGGCCAGAGGCATAACCAAGGCTGGGGAGAGGGGCAGTGAACAGTCTCCCTCTCCCCTTCAGGGGAGAGGGTCGGGGAGAGGGGCAGTAACAAGCCGTAATCCCCGAACACTCCCCCTCTCCCAACCCTCTCCCCTGAAGGGGAGAGGGCTAGAAAGCATTCGATGCCCAACCTTCAAACCATCCTAGCCGCCACCGCCCCCCTAACCCTGTCGGGCGTCCCCACCGGCTTCCTCCCCAGCGTCCTCGCCGATCTCGCGCGCGCCGCGAAGACGCGTGCCGTCTTCATCGCGCCCGACGAAGCCGCAATGCGCGCGATCGCCTCCACCGCGCATTATTTCGCGCCAGAGCTCGAGATCGTCGAATTCCCCGCCTGGGATTGCCTGCCCTACGATCGTGCCTCGCCCACCCTGCGCGTCATGGCGGAGCGGATCGGCGCGCTCCACCGGCTGCAGCACAAGCTGAAGGCGCCGCAGCTCGTCCTCACCACCGTCAATGCCGCGGCGCAGCGCACGCTCACCCCGTTCCGCATCCGCCAGCTCGTCGCGACGCTCCAACCCGGCGAACGCATCGCCCGCGACAAGCTCGCCACGCTCCTCTCGGCCAACGGCTATGTCCGCACCGATACCGTCCACGATTCGGGCGAATTCGCCGTCCGCGGCGGCCTCGTCGACCTCTTCCCCTCGGGCGAGACCCACGCGCTGCGGCTCGATTTCTTCGGTGACGAGATCGAGAGCGTCCGCACCTTCGATCCCGCCGATCAGCGCACCACCGGCAAGCTCCCCGGCTTCACCCTCCTCCCCGCCTCCGAGGCGCTGCTCGACGACGACAGCATCAAGCGCTTCCGCAGCCGCTATCGCGAGACCTTCGGCGCCACCGCGACCGGCGATCCGCTCTACCAGGCGATCAGCGACGGCCGCCGCCTCGCCGGCATGGAACATTGGCTGCCGCTGTTCGAGGAGAAGCTAGCAACGCTCTTCGACCATCTCGGCGACGACGCGCTGATCGTCCGCGATCACGGCGTGAAGGCCGCCGGCGATTCCCGCTTCGAATCGGTCGCCGATTATTACGAGAACCGCAAACGCGCCGAGGCCGCGCAACCCGGCAGCTACCGCGCGCTCCCCGCGAAGACCTTGTACCTCGCGCCGAAGGAGTGGGACGAAGCGCTGGTCACCACCGCCGCGCACGTCACCACCCCGTTCCACGAGCCCGAATCCAAGACCGTGATCGACTTCGGCGTCGACGGCCCGCGCGATTTCGGCCCCGAGCGGATGGCGGGCAACACCGGCGGCAACGTCTACGAAGCCGTCGTCGATCACCTCGCCAAACTCCGCCGCGACGGCCGCACCCCCGTCCTCGCCAGCTATTCGATCGGCGCGCGCGATCGCCTCGGCCATCTGCTCCGGGACCACGGCCTCACCGGCACGAAGCTGGCCGAGACATGGCAGGAGGCGCTCGGCGTCGGCGAGACGCAGGTCGCGCTGATCGTCCTGCCGCTCGACCACGGCTTCACCGCCCCCAACGTCGCCGTTCTCACCGAGCAGGACATGCTCGGTGACCGCCTCATCCGCCGCGCCAAGCGCCGCAAGTCCGCCGACGCCTTCCTCGCCGAGCTCGCCACGCTCTCCCCCGGCGATCTCGTCGTCCACACCGATCACGGCATCGGCCGCTACGTCGGGCTGACGCAGGTGCCGGTCGCCAAGGCGCCGCACGATTGCGTCCAGCTCGAATACGCCGGCGGCGACAAGCTCTACGTGCCGGTCGAGAACCTCGAAGTCCTCTCGCGCTATGGCGCCGGCGAAGAGGGCGCCAGCCTCGATCGGCTCGGCGGCGAGGGCTGGCAGCGCCGCAAGTCGAAGATGAAGGAGCGGATCCGCGAGATCGCCGGCGAGCTGATGGCCACCGCCGCCGCCCGCGCGCTGCGCCCCGGCGAGATCGCCGAGCCCGATTCCAGCGGCTACCCCGGCTTCGTCGATCGCTTCCCCTATCAGGAAACCGACGATCAGGACCGCGCGATCGAGGAAACGCTCGCCGACCTCTCCGCCGGCAAGCCGATGGACCGGCTCATCGTCGGCGACGTCGGCTTCGGCAAGACCGAGGTCGCGTTGCGCGCCGCCTTCGTCGCGGCGATGGCCGGCATGCAGGTCGCGATCGTCTGCCCCACCACGCTCCTCGCGCGCCAGCATCACCTCAATTTCACCACGCGCTTCGAAGGCTTCCCGATCGAGATCGGCCGCCTCTCGCGCCTCGTCCCCGCCGCCGAAGCGAAGCGCGTCAAGGAAGGCCTCGCCTCCGGCCAGCTCGACGTCGTGATCGGCACGCACGCCCTCCTCGCCAAGGGCATCGATTTCAAGCGCCTCGGCCTCGTCGTCGTCGACGAGGAGCAGCGCTTCGGCGTCACCCACAAGGAACGGCTGAAGGCGCTCAAGGCCGACGTCCACGTCCTCACGCTCACCGCCACGCCGATCCCGCGCACGCTGCAGATGGCGATGAGCGGCCTGCGCGAACTCTCCGTCATCCAGACTCCGCCGGTCGATCGCCTCGCGGTGCGCACTTATGTGATGCCCTGGGATCCCGTCGTCCTGCGCGAGGCGCTGCTGCGCGAGCATTACCGCGGCGGGCAAAGCTTCCTCGTCACCCCGCGCATCGCCGATCTGCCCGACATCGAGGAATTCCTGCGCAAGGAAGTCCCCGAGATCCGCTACGTCATCGCGCACGGCCAGATGGCGCCGGCGCAGGTCGAGGAGCGCATGTCGGCCTTCGTGGAAAAGAAGTTTGAAGTGCTCATCTCCACCTCGATCATCGAGAGCGGCATCGACATCCCCTCGGCCAACACGCTGATCGTCAACCGCGCCGATCGCTTCGGCCTGGCGCAGCTTTACCAGCTGCGCGGTCGCGTCGGCCGCTCGAAGACGCGCGCTTATGCCTATATGGTCACGCCCCCCGAACGGATGATGACCGACGCCGCCGAAAAGCGCCTCAAGGTGCTCAGCGATCTCGACAGCCTGGGCGCCGGCTTCCAGCTCGCCAGCCACGATCTCGACATCCGCGGCGCGGGCAATCTGCTGGGCGACGAACAGTCCGGCCACATCAAGGAAGTCGGCTACGAGCTATACCAGTCGATGCTCGAGGAAGCGATCATGGACGCGCGCGCCGGCGGCATGGCCAGCCGCCCGCGCGATTTCTCGCCGCAGATCACCGTCGACACGCCGATCCTGATCCCCGAGGAATACGTCCCCGATCTCGACCTTCGCATGGGCCTTTACCGCCGCCTCAACGATCTCGACAGCAAGCCCGACCTCGACGCCTTCGCCGCCGAAATGATCGACCGCTTCGGCGCCCTGCCCGAGGCGACCGACAATCTGGTGAAGGTCATCGAGATCAAGATGAACGCCAAGGTCGCCTGCGTTTCGAAGATGGACGTGGGGCCAAAGGGCGCGCTGGTGAGCTTCCACGACGACAAGCCGCCCAACATCGACGGCCTGCTGGCGTACGTCGAAAAGCTCGGCGGCATCGCGAAGCTGCGCCCGGATTCGAAGCTGGCGCTGACGCGCAACTGGGCCGACCCAGCCGCCCGGCTGCACGGCGCGCTGCAACTGTCGAAGGGGCTGGCGAAAGCGGCGGGCTAAATCCTCCCCGAGCTCGCTCGGGGAGGCGAAACCGCTCGCCCCAGGCGAGTGGTGGAGGGTAACCCTACACGCGCTCTCTTGGTACAATTATCTTGACCACGCGTCCGAAGTTACTGGCACGTCGCAATTGCGGCGCTCGTCATCTAACGTTGCATTCTTATCTGCGCCGTGCGATGTTCCACATCTGTTCTGAGGGGGCAATATGGCGGACGGTAGCGCCATTGAATGGACTGATGCGACGTGGAACCCGGTGACTGGATGTACCCAGATCACCGCTGGTTGCGACAACTGTTACGCATTGCGCTTCGCTGAGCGCTTTCGCGGAGTGCCAGGCCATCCCTTCGAAAGCGGCTTCGACCTCACGTTACGGCCGGGCAGAGTAAATCAGCCGCTCGCGTGGCGGCGGTCGCGCATGATTTTTGTCAATTCTATGAGCGACCTCTTCCACAAGGAGGTTCCGCACACGTTCGTTGATCTTGTTTTCGACACTATGGAGCGAGCTAACTGGCACGTATTTCAGGTATTGACGAAGCGAAGCTCTTTGATGCGCGAGTATCTAAAACGCCGCTATAAGAGCCGGGCGGCACCAGGACACATTTGGCTTGGCGTCTCGGTGGAGGAAGCCAAGGCGAAGTCGCGGATCGAGCATCTGAGGTCCGCGCCAGCTGGGGTACGCTTTCTTTCTATTGAGCCACTTATTGGCGCTGTTGGTCCGATTAATTTGGCCGGCATTCATTGGGTAATCGTAGGCGGAGAAAGTGGGCCGAAGGCTAGGCCAATGTCTGCTGACTGGGTGCGAGACATCCAGCGTCAATGCGATGAGCAGAATGTCGCTTTCTTCTTCAAGCAATGGGGAGGTATCAGGCCAAAGTCTGGTGGTCGGTCACTCGACGGCAAAGAATGGAATGAAATGCCAAGCCTAGCCGCCGCATGACGACTACTTTTGCTCCGCCGGTTCCACCGGAGTATGTCGGACGCGAGCAGGCTTACATCAAGCACCTCTTCCTTCGCCAGTATTTGGGGCGCTTGGTTCATAAGATCGGCAGCTTCGCAGATCATATTGTGTACGTAGACGGATTTTCTGGTCCTTGGAAAAGCGGGGCCGAAAACTATAGCGATACTTCATTCGGCATCGCGCTTAAGTCACTGACAGAGGCCAGTGATTACTGGTCTGGAGCAGCGAGCAGGTCCAGAAACGTGAAAATGTCTGCGCATCTCGTAGAGCGAAATGCATCGGCGTTCCTGCAACTGCAGGGTATCGGTTCTCATTTCCCTGCTGTGCAGGTGACGCCGTACAAAGACGATTTTCTAGACGTTGTTGCAGACATCGCCGGCACGATCCCCGCAGGGGCATTCAGCTTCTCTCTGATCGATCCTAAAGGATTCGCGTTAGATATGGCGCGATTAAAGCCTCTCCTTTCGCGTGAACGCAGCGAAGTTGTCTTTAATTTTATGTTCGACTTCGCGAACCGTTTCACCAATCTGCCGCAACTGCAGCCAACGTTCGATCGGCTGTTTGTCGGCGTCAACTGGCGTGATGAGCTAAATCGGTTGGAAGCTGATCCCGCTTCTACTCCGGAAGCTCGAAAACGCGCATTCTTGCGATGGTTTAAAGAAGCCGTGCGCAACGTGGGCGGATTTCGCTACGTTGCAGATGTAGAAGTTCAGTACCCGGGCAAGAGCAGGACCTTCTACTACCTCGTATATGGCACAAGGAAACCGCCCGGAATTGAGGTGTTCCGCGATTGTCAAATCAAGGCGTTGGAAGAACAGGCCGCTGTAGCTGGACGAATGCAAATTCAGGCGATTACCTCGACGGGGCAGGGCTTTCTGTTTGGTCCACCGGAACCCTCGCGCGATTTGAGACTCGATGCCGCGCTTGCTCGCGAGCGGGTTGCTGCTCGCGAGATGATGTTGCGGATGATCCCCTTGGGTGACACTGGCATCGCCTGGGAGCACGTCTGGCCCAACGTCCTATCGGAACACGTTGTAAGCCGATCCGCACTAGGACGCGAGGTCAACGCCTTGCGAAAGGCAAGAGTCTTGTCTGTGCCGGCTTGGACCAGCAACCGGAAACAACTTCCAGATGATTCCTACAGGATCTCAAGGGGCAACGCTTGGCCAAGGCCTTAAGTGCCCGCGTTTGTCCGCTTGCCGTGCCCATCTGAACAGCAATCCCCCCCGCCCGTCCCCGCCACTAGTCAGCGATGACCAACGACATTCACGTCATCGGCGGCAACCGTGCCGGCAACGGAATGCCAGCGACCCTACACCAGCCCCGTCAACCGCAATAGCAAGGTCAGCACCGGCACCACCGCCATCGTCAGGAACATCGCCCCGATCAACGGCCATCCCGTCGCCTCACCGCTCGTCACCCTGCGCGACCGCAGCCCCTGGACGACCCACAACCCCAGCAGGCCGAACCAAATCGCGTAGGCGATCAGGATCGCCACCCAGCTCGTCGCCACAACCGATGCCAGCGCCACCGGCAACCCGAAGATGAGGAACAGCATGAACGCAACGGCCGACAGGTCGAGCCGCTTGCCGCCTGTCTTGCGCCCCCCGCGCCGCGCACTCCAGAACATCAGTCCGAACCACGCTCCATAGGCGACCAACAGCGGCCAGAGGCTCGCGCCGAACATCAAGGCGAGCGTCACCGGTACACCGATGAAGAGAAGCGCCGTGCGGATGAGTCCCGATGTCACCGCCGACGCTTTGCACATCCGGCCTTAAAGGTCGGTGCATCGCCGAACTGTCCTACACCCCGCCCGACCTGTAAAAGTCGCACCCATGCCATCCCCCATCCCCACCACGAATGTTGAGGCCCGTTGGAGAAAACCCCGCCACAGCCTCAACATTGTCAACATTCGCGGCACCGCAGCATCGCCGCACCCCCGCCCCAACCGCCAGCAATTCCCTTTCCGCCCCCTCCCCGCTACGGGCTTGCGATGACCCACGACATCCACGTCATCGGCGGCGGGCTCGCCGGGAGCGAGGCGGCCTGGCAGCTCGCCGAGGCCGGCCACACCGTTCGCCTTTCCGAAATGCGCGGCAGCGGGGAGAATACCCCCGCGCACCACACCGATCACCTCGCCGAGCTCGTCTGCTCGAACAGCTTCCGCTCCGACGATGCGGAGAGCAATGCGGTCGGGCTGATCCACCAGGAGATGCGCACGCTCGGCTCGCTGATCCTGGCGCAGGGCGATATCCACAAGGTCCCCGCCGGCTCGGCGCTGGCGGTCGATCGCGACGGTTTCTCCGCCGCCGTCACCGCGGCGCTGGCGGCGCACCCGAACATCACGATCGTTCGCGAGCGCGTCGATACGCTGCCGGAAGGTCCGGCGATCATCGCCACCGGGCCACTGACGGCGCCAGCGCTGTCCGAAGCGATCGCCGCGGAGACGGGCAAGGACGCGCTCGCCTTCTTCGATGCGATCGCCCCTATCGTCCATCGCGACAGCATCGACATGGGCACCGCGTGGTTCCAGTCGCGCTACAACAAGGGCGACGGCACCGATTACATCAACTGCCCGCTCACCCGCGAGCAATACGACGCCTTCGTCGAAGGCCTGCTCGCCGGCGAGAAGAGCGTGCCGCGCGAATGGGAGAACGTGCCCTATTTCGAAGGCTGCATGCCGATCGAGGTGATGGCCGAGCGCGGCCGTGAGACCTTGCGCTACGGCCCGATGAAAGGCGTCGGGCTCGACCAGCCCGGCACCGCGACCGACGAACATCCGCAAGGCCGCTGGCCCTATGCCTGCGTCCAGCTGCGGCAAGACAATGCCGCGGGCACGCTGTGGAACATCGTCGGCTTCCAGACCAAGCTCAAGCACGCCGAGCAGGTACGCCTGTTCCGCACCATCCCCGGACTGGAAAACGCCGAATTCGCCCGCCTCGGCGGCCTCCACCGGAACACCTTCCTGCGCTCGCCTGAGCTGCTCGATCCCGAACTGCGGCTGAAATCGCGCCCGAACGTGCGCTTCGCCGGCCAGATCACCGGCTGCGAGGGCTATGTCGAAAGCGCCGCGATCGGGATGCTGGCCGGTCGCTTCGCCGCCGCCGAACTGAGCGGCACGGCGATGCCTCCGCCCCCGGCCGAAACCGCGCTCGGCGCGCTGCTCCACCACATCACCGGCGCCGCGGTGGCGGAGACGTATCAGCCGATGAACGTCAACTTCGGGCTCTTCCCGCCGATCGAGGGCCGCACCAAGAAGGCCGATCGCAAGAAGATGTACACCGATCGCGCCCGCACCGCGCTGGCGGAGTGGCTGGCGGCCTAATTGTCCCCGTCCGCCACCACCGGACAGACGCACTTGGGCCTGGCCGAGCGTTTGACCGCGGTGGTGGCGAATTCGGTGCGATCCATCGCGCCCGATTTGTCGCCGTCCGCCCCGGCGAATTTTGCCAGCGTCTTCGCCCCCCATTCCTCGAACGACAGCCGCCCGTCGCCATTCGCATCGAGCTTCGCAAACGCCTTGCGCCGAGACGCGAGATATTCCTCCCGCGCGATTTTCCCGTTGCGATCCTTGTCGTACCGATCGAAGCGCTTCTCCTCGCGCGTCTTCTCGCTAGCCTCCGGCACCGGCGCATCGTCCACCGCCACCTCGCCAGCGGCAACTGCCTGTGGCGCAGGTGGCAGCACCGGATCGCTCCGCGCCCGCCCCGAAAACACCATCCACCCCGCCGCCACCATCAGTAGCGCCGCCACACCCCCCGCCAGATACCGCCACATCGCCGAAAGTCTCCCACCGCCCACCGCATCCTACCGCCCCGTCATCCGATGCCAAGCCAGCCGCGCCACCCGCGACGGCGCCCCGATCGGCCGCACTCCCGCCAGATCCGCCCGCGCAACATGCACCAGCGCCCCGAGAAACCGCCCCGCACCGCTCCACCGCTGCCGAGCCGCGCGCTCCAGCAAGGGTGCAGCCATCGCTCGCGCCCGCGCCGCCAGCCCGGCATCGGCCGTGGCAGGCGCCAGATCCGCCAGCGCCCACCCGGCCCCCGCCGCCGCCACATCATCCGCGGCCCCAGCCAGCCGCGCCGCCTCGCGAAACGCCAGCCCGCGCGCCTCGGCAAACGCCCCCAGCGCCGCATCGTCGGGGGCAGCGAGCAACAGCTCCCAGCCCTCTTCCATCCCCGCCAGCGCCGGCCCGTCCGCGCCCGCCGCGACAAGCGCGCGCAGGATCGGCTGCGCCGGCGCCGCACCCGTACCGATCCCCATCAACGCCTCGTACCACCACGTCAGCCGCAGCTGCGCCACCATCGCATCGCGCGTGCCGAGCGCCAGCTTCGCCAGCGTCGCATCCAGCGCAAACACCGCGGCCACCCCGTCGCGCGCGGCGACAGGCGCGTACCCCAGCGCCAGCACCCGCTCCGGATGCCCGCCCGCCGGGTCGATCCCGAAGGTTTCCGCGTCGTTAACCATGTCGTTTGAGGCCGGCTTAGCGGCTCACGCGGCATAGCGCCACGCAGGGATCACCACTTCAAATCGAGCAACCATGCGGGCGGGTACTACGATCATCACGACGTTTCTAGGGCGGCTGCGGCGCGACGTGCGCGGCAACACGCTGGCGGTGATGGCGATCGCCCTCATCCCGGTTTCCGCCCTGGCCGGCTCAGCCGTCGATATGGCGCGGCTGTATGTCGTAAAGGTGAGACTGCAGCAGGCGTGCGACGCCGGCGTGCTGGCCGGCCGCAAGTTCATGACCGATACCAATTCATCGGCGCTTGATACCACAGCGGTTTCTCGCGCCACCACTTTCTTCAACAACAACTTCACCAACGGCTGGATGCGCACCAACACGGTCAGCTTCACGCCGACCAAGACAGCCGACAATCAAGTCGCCGGCGCCGCCTCCGTCGTCGTGCCGATGACGGTGATGAAGATGTTCAAGACGCCGGACGTGACGCTGAACGTCACGTGCGAGGCGCGCTACGACGTGGCGGATACGGACGTGATGTTCGTGCTCGATACGACCGGATCGATGGCGTGTCCGCCGGAGATGAGCAATGCCGATTGCACCTCCTACGTAAACGGGAAGTCGACCGCCTACACGCGTCCGACAAGCGATACGAATGCGGTGAGCGGCTATCTGGGCTCGACTGGCTATGCCGTTACCGAATCAAGCGGCGCGGGTGGGTCACGCATCGGCGCGCTGCGGCAGGCGGTGAAGGACTTCTACTCGACAATGGCCGCGAACGCGGATTCGAGCACGCACATTCGATATGGGTTCGTTACCTACACATCCACGGTGAACGCCGGAAAAGCGATCTACTCGGTATCGCCGTCGTATCTCGTGGGCGGTAGCAGTGGCGACAAGTGGTTCTACCAGACTCGCAAGGTCAGGGACGATTATACGTCTGCTACCGGCGCGTGGACCGACCTTTCGCCGACGCGGACGCAAACCCAGTGCAATGCGCTAACGACCACCCGCGACCCCACGACCGCAAAAACCTACCAGT
Organism: Sphingomonas radiodurans; assembly: GCF_020866845.1. Lineage (NCBI taxonomy): Bacteria > Pseudomonadati > Pseudomonadota > Alphaproteobacteria > Sphingomonadales > Sphingomonadaceae > Sphingomonas > Sphingomonas radiodurans. Next base: position 3,100,915 of record NZ_CP086594.1, on the reverse strand, counting down.
CGAACGGCACTGCATCGCAGACTGAATATCGCTGGACGACGTCGGGGACCGACCGCTGCCAATATCGCGTCAACACTCTGAGCCCGCAGTGGATCTACGGCCGATACGAACAGGACGTGTCGTCCTTCATCACCGGCGCGGCCGTCACCGATCCCACCAAGGTGACCGGCGAGACCACGAAATGGGACGGCTGCATCGAAGAGCGGGATACCGAGGCTGGTGTGACGAGCTTCACTGCCGCCTCAAAGGATCTTGACCCCGACCTGATCCCGACCAGCGATATCTCCACTCGCTGGAAGCCGATGTGGGCGAGCGTCATCTACGGCCGCAACCGCACCTGCAATTGGTGGGGCACCTGCTCGTTCGGGGGCACGGGAGAGGGCATCACCAACGGCGATGATGCTAACGCGGCTCCTCCCTGGGCGACGGAGAGTAACTTCAGGAACGGCTTCATCACCTGCGGCAAGCCGGTGAAACGCCTTTCGGAAATGACTGCCGCACAGGTCAACGCCTATGTCGACGCGACAGATTTCAAGGCGGTCGGCGGCACCTATCATGATACCGGCATGATCTGGGGTGTGCGGATGCTGTCTCCCAACGGCATTTTCGCCGCGGATACCGCACCGTGGGCGGGTCGAGCGCAACCAAACCGCGTGATCGTGTTCCTCACCGACGGTGCCATGGCGCCGAGCCAGACGATCTACGGCCTGTACGGACTCGAGCAGTTCGATCGGCGGATATCTGGCGGCACGTTCTCCAGCCTGACCGATTATCACAACGCCCGCTTCCTTGAGGCGTGCAACAAGGCGAGGACAATCGGTATTGACGTGTGGACGGTCGCGATCGGCATGGATACCACCACTGAGCTGACCAGTTGCGCGTCGAACATCGGCCAGGCCCTAGATACGACCAGCGGCACCGGGCTGTCCGACACCTTCAAGAGGATCGCCAAGCAAGTCGCGATGCTTCGAGTGTCGAAGTGAGGCAGGTGTCTTGCCGCCTCGCCCGTGATCAGCGGGGTGCGACGATCATCGAGTTCGCGATCGTGGCCCCGGTGATGATGACGCTGCTGATGGGCCTCGGTGACCTGCTCTATCAGGCCTATCTGCAATCGATCCTAGATGGCGCGATGCAAAAGGCCGGGCGCGATTCCGCGCTCGAACTGAACGTGACGAACGGCGACGCGCTCGACGACAAGGTCGAGACGATGGTTAAGAACATCGCGAAGAACGCGGAGTTCACGTCGCAGCGCCGCAGCTACAGCTCGTTTGCCCTCGTGAAACCGGAGAACTTCACCGACGGCAACGGCAACGGCACGCGCGACGCCGGCGAATGCTACGACGACGTCAATGGCAACAAGCAATGGGACGCCGATCCGGGCCGGGCAAGCCAGGGCGGCGCCAACGATGTGACCAAATATACAATGTCCGTCACCTATCCCCGCATCTTCCCCGTTGCGCGCATGTTCGGCTGGTCGGCGAAGGCGCAGATTTCCGCCACGACCTTGCTCAAGAACCAGCCGTACAAGACCCAGACGATCGCCACGATTAAACAGGTGTGCACATGATCCGCCGCATTCCCGCGCTCGCGCAGCGGCTGCGCAGCGATACCAGTGGCCTGGCGCTGCTGGAGTTCGCCTTTGCGCTGCCGCTGGTGCTCGGGATCGGCCTGTATGGCGTCGAGACCGCCAACCTCGCGCTGGCGAACCTGCGCGTCAGCCAGGTGGCATTGAATCTCGCCGACAACGCTTCCCGCGTCGGCGAAATCCAGTCGAACAACACCTCGCAATTGCGCGAGATCGACATGAACGACGTGCTCACCGCCGCTCAGCTACAAGGCGATCCGTGGGATCTCACCGCGCGAGGACGGATCATCGTGTCGAGCCTGGAGGAGAAAAGCGGTAAACAGATGATCCACTGGCAGCGCTGTCTTGGCACCAAGGGGAAGCCCGATGCCCCTGCCGCGGAGCGCGCGGACTTCAACTCGCATTATGGTACGACCACGGACAGCGCCGGCACCGATGCAACCAGCGCGACCGCGGGCTACGAAATTCCGGGTGCGGCCGGTATGGGGCCGACGGGCAGCAAGGTGACCGCACCGCCGAACTCCGGTGTGATGTTTGTCGAGGTTAACTATCAATACAAGCCGGTCGTCAGCAGCGCGTGGTTGCCGGGCGGATCCGCACGCATTCATTACATCGCATCGTTCATCGTGCGCGACAAACGCGTGTTCACGCAGATCTACAATCCGTCGCCAGCCGCGACGCGGTACACCTGCAGCCGTTATACCGAAACGTAGCCCGATCCGTTCGGAGTGACTCTGACAAAGCCCAGCCCGTCGCTGTATGATACGGTCCACCGCGAAGGATGGGCAGCGCTTCGACAAGCTTAGGACGAACGGATTTCGTCAGTTGCAGTCGCCCGTTCACCCCCGATACGTCACCTTCTTCACCGCCTCGACGATCCGGTCCGACGAAATCAGCGCCATCTTCTCCAGATTCGCCGCATAGGGCAGCGGCACGTCCTCGTTGCACACGCGCAGCACCGGCGCGTCGAGATCGTCGAAGCCTTCGGTCATGCAGATCGCGATGATCTCGCTCGCGATGCCGCACGTCGGCCAGCCTTCCTCGGCCACCACGACGCGGTTCGTCTTGGCGAGGCTCTTGAGCACCGCATCCTTGTCCAGCGGGCGCAGCGTGCGCAGGTCGATCACTTCGGCGTCGATCCCCTCGCCCGCCAGCGTCTCGGCCGCTTCAAGCGCGAGGCCGACGCCGATCGAGTAGCTCACGATCGTCACGTCCTTGCCCTCGCGCATCACGCGCGCCTTGCCGATCGGCAATACCCAGTCGTCCAGCTTGGGCACTTCGAACGAGCGGCCGTACAGCAGCTCATTCTCAAGGAACACGACCGGATCCTCGCTGCGAATCGCCGCCTTCAGCAGCCCCTTGGCGTCGGCGGCGTCATACGGCGCGATCACGATCAGCCCGGGGACGCTCGCATACCACGGCGCATAATTCTGCGAATGCTGCGCGCCGACGCGGCTGGCGGCGCCGTTCGGCCCGCGGAACACGATCGGGCAGCGCATCTGCCCGCCCGACATGTAGTTCGTCTTGGCGGCGGAATTCACGATATGGTCGATCGCCTGCATCGCGAAGTTGAACGTCATGAACTCGACTATCGGGCGAAGGCCGCCCATCGCCGCGCCGGTGCCGACGCCGGCAAAGCCATATTCAGTGATTGGCGTATCGATCACGCGGCGCTCGCCGAACTCGTCGAGCAGCCCCTGCGTCACCTTGTACGCACCCTGATATTGCGCGACTTCCTCGCCCATTACGAACACGCGGTCGTCGGTCCGCATCTCCTCCGCCATTGCATCGCGCAGCGCCTCGCGCAGCGTCTGCTTCACCATCTCGGTGCCTTGCGGAACGGCGGGATCGCTCACCGCCGCACCACGCTTGGCCGCGTTGAACATTTGTCGCGCACCGGTGTCCACCTTCTCCTGCGCCGGGTGCGCCGAATCCTCGACCTTGTCGTCCTTCGTCTCGTCGGCCTTGGTGTCGGGCGCGGGAGCCGCATCGTTCGACTCCGGCGCCGCATCGCCTTCGGCGTCGAGCTGCATGATCACCGTCCCGACCTTCACGTTATCGGTCCCCTCGGCGACCAGGATCTTGCCGACGACGCCCTCGTCGACCGCCTCGAATTCCATCGTCGCCTTGTCGGTCTCGATCTCGGCCATGATGTCGCCGGACTTCACCGCATCGCCTTCCTTGACGAGCCACTTGGCGAGCGTGCCCTCTTCCATCGTGGGCGAAAGTGCCGGCATCTTGATGTCGATCGCCATCTCAATACTTCCCCACCAGCACGTCAGTATACAGCTCCTGCGGCTCGGGCTCCGGCGTGCTCTCGGCAAAGTCCGCCGCCTCGCTTACTTGCCTGCGGATCTCGACCTCGATCTTCTTGAGCTCATCCTCCTTCACGCCTTCGGCCTCGAGCAGCTTCTTGACGTGCTCGATCGGGTCGGACTTGTCCCGCACCGCCTGGACTTCCTCGCGGCTGCGATATTTCGCCGGGTCGGACATTGAATGGCCGCGATAGCGATAAGTCTTCATCTCGAGGATGATCGGGCCTTTACCGGCGCGCACCCACTCCAGCGCCGTCTCGGCCGCGCCGCGCGCCGCCAGCACGTCCATCCCGTCGATCTGGATGCCGGGAATGCGGAAGCTCTCGCCGCGGCGATACAATTGGTCCTCGGCCGAGGCGCGATTGACGCTCGTGCCCATCGCGTACTGGTTGTTTTCGATGACGAAGATCACCGGCAGCTTCCACAGTTCGGCCATGTTAAAGCTTTCGTACACCTGGCCCTGGTTCGCCGCGCCGTCGCCGAAATAGGCGAGGCACACCCCGCCATCGCCCTTGTACTTGTGCGAGAAGCCGAGGCCGGTGCCTAGCGACACCTGCGCGCCGACGATGCCATGCCCACCGTAGAATTTATGCTCGACGCTGAACATGTGCATCGAGCCGCCCTTGCCCTTCGAGATGCCGGCCTGGCGCCCGGTGAGCTCGGCCATCACGTCCTTGGGCGGAATGCCGCACAACAGCATATGGCCGTGATCGCGATAGCCGGTGATCACGCTGTCCTTGTCCGACAGCGCGGATTGCAGCCCCACCGCGACGGCTTCCTGCCCGATGTACAGATGGCAGAAGCCGCCAATCAGCCCCAGGCCATAAAGCTGTCCGGCTTTCTCCTCGAACCGCCGGATCAGCAGCATGTCCTTGTAGAATTGCAGCAGCTCGTCCTTCGATGCCGCATAGGGCTGCGGCTCCGCCGGGCGTTCACGATTGGGGACGGCTGGTTCGGCGCTCTTCGCGCGGGGCGTTCTTGCCACGGGGTTGGACCTCGGGGTTCCTGGGGAAGGGAGCAGCGCCTATAGGCCCGGAAGCGCGCGGCGTGCAACGTACTGGGAGCGACGCCCGCTGTCGCTTCTGCATACCCCCAAGCCCCCAATCCCCGCCGTGCAACTCGGAATTCTTGTGCGCTGCCCCGCGCCGACCTAAGTCCCGCGCTGCATGTCATCCGCCACTCATCCGCTCCGGATCGCCAATTACCGCAGCTACTGGCTGGCGCGGCTCGCCAGCACGATCGCGCAATCCGCGCTCGCCATCGTCCTCGGGTGGCAAGTGTACAGCATCGCACGCGAGACGATGGACATCCGCGACGCCGCGTTCATGCTTGGCATGATCGGGCTTGCGCAATTCATACCGCTGTTCCTGCTGACCCCGCTGGTCGGGCTGATCGCGGATTCGGTGGACCGGCGATGGATCGTCCGCGGAACCACTACGCTGCTGGCAGTCACCACCGCGCTGCTTGGCTTCGCGACGTGGGAGGGGTGGCTCGGGCTACCGGCGCTGTTCGGCGCGGCGGTGTTCGTCGGGATCGCGCGCGCCTTTGCCGGGCCGGCCTATTCGGCGCTCGCCCCCAATCTGGTGCCGCGCGAAAGCCTGCCAACCGCGATTGCGCTCGGCTCGATCGCGATGCAGGTCGGCTTCATCGCCGGGCCGAGCGTCGGCGGGCTGCTGTTCGCGATCGATCCGATCGCCGCCTATGCCGGGATGAGCGTGATGTTCGCGGTCGCGCTGGTGCTGCTGCTAACGATCGGCCGCGTGCCCCAGCCCGCCGCGCAGAAGGACAAGAGGCCGCTCGCACGGATCATCGAGGGCTTTTCGTATGTGAAGCGCAACCGGCTGGTGCAGGCGGCGATCACGCTCGATCTGTTCGCGGTGCTGCTCGCCGGCTCCACCGCACTGCTGCCGATCTACGCGCGCGACATCCTCCACGTCGGCCCCACCGGCCTCGGCTTCCTCGCCGCGGGCATGGGGATCGGCGCGTCGGTGACCGGCGTGCTGCTGTCATTCCGCCCGATGCGGACCGATGTTGGGCGCAAGATGCTAATCTCAGTCATCGTCTTCGGGGCTGCAATCCTCGTCTTCGGCCTGTCGAAGAGCTTCCCGCTCAGCCTCGTCGCACTGGTCATCGCGGGCAGCGCCGACATGGTCTCGATGTACGTCCGCGGCTCGCTGATCCAGCTCCACACGCCGGACGAGATGCGCGGCCGCGTCAGCGCGGTCAGCCAGCTCACCATCTCGGCCTCGAACGAGCTTGGCGAAGCGGAAAGCGGCCTGCTGGCCTCGCTGGTCGGACCAGTCGCCGCCGTGGTGGTCGGCGCCGTCGGCGCGATCGCGGTGACAATGCTATGGGCACGGCTGTTCCCGGAACTGAAGCGTGCCAAGACCTTTGATCCACCCGAGCATCCCCTCTCGGTCGTCCCCCCCGAAACCCAGCACGCAGGAGCCTGACCATGAAGGCGAACACGATCCTCGACACCATCGGCAACACGCCGCACATCCGCATGCAGCGGCTGTTCCCCGGATCCGAAGTTTGGATCAAGTCCGAGCGGGCGAACCCCGGCGGGTCGATCAAGGACCGCATCGCGCTCGCAATGATCGAGGCAGCGGAAGCGTCGGGCGATCTCAAGCCCGGCGGCACGATCATTGAGCCGACCAGCGGCAACACCGGCATCGGCCTCGCGATGGTGGCGGCGGTGAAAGGCTACAAGCTCGTCCTCGTCATGCCCGAAAGCATGTCGCTCGAACGCCGCCGGCTGATGCTGGCGTACGGCGCGACTTTCGACCTCACGCCGCGCGAAAAGGGCATGAAGGGCGCGATCGAGCGCGCGCTGGCGTTGGTCGACTCGACGCCCAATTCGTGGATGCCGCAGCAGTTCGAGAATGCCGCCAACATCGACGTCCACGTCCGCACCACGTCGCAGGAAATCCTGAACGACTTCCGCGACACGCCGATCGACGTGATCATCACTGGCGTCGGCACCGGCGGCCACATCACTGGCGTCGCCGAAACGCTGAAGAAGGAATGGCCGAACCTCAAGGTCTATGCGGTCGAGCCCGCCGCCTCGCCCGTCATCGGCGGCGGCCAGCCCGGCCCGCACCCGATCCAGGGCATCGGCGCCGGCTTCATCCCGGCAAACCTCCACACGCAGGCGATCGACGGGGTGATCGAGGTCGACGCCGCGGTTGCCAAGGACATGGCACGCCGCGCCGCATCGGAGGAAGGCATGCTCGTCGGCATCTCCTCGGGCGCCTCGCTCGCCGCGATCCTGCAGAAGCTGCCCGACCTGCCCGACAACGTCCGCGTGCTCGGCTTTAACTACGATACCGGCGAGCGCTATCTCTCGGTCCCGGATTTCCTGCCGGAAGCCTGATCCGCTCCCGGCGTAAGGCGCAGGTCCAGTAACGGCACGCCCGTCACTGGACCCGCCCTTCGCCGGACCCGCGAAGTACGCTAAGCGCCGCCGCCGTGACAAATCTCCGCCCACTCCACCTCATCCTCGCCGTCATCGCGCTCGTCGCGATTGCGCTACCGCTCGTCGTCACGCATCTCGTGCCGCAGGTGCGCCAGCCCACCGGCATCGCCTCCACGCTGCCCGCGAAGCGTGTCGTGACGGCCAAGGAACTCCCTCCGGTCGAGCCGGTCGAATATGCCGCGATCGCGCCTGCCGACGCGCGCTCGATCAACGCCAAGGTGCCGTTCATCACTGGCCCCGTCCCGCCCGCACGCCCATTCCGCTTCGTCGGCGGCGCGGAGGATTTCGCCCGCGCGACCGACTGCCTGGCCGCCGCGGTCTATTACGAGGCCGGCGACGATGCGGTCGGCCAGCGCCCGGTCGCGCAGGTCGTCCTCAATCGCCTGCGCCACCCCGCCTTCCCCAAGACGGTATGCGGCGTCGTCTTCCAGGGCTCGGAGCGCAGCACTGGCTGCCAGTTCACCTTCACCTGCGACGGCGCGCTCGCCCGCATTCCCTCCCCCGCCGCCTGGAGCCGCGCGCGCGACGTCGCCACGCGCGCGCTGCGCGGCGAGGTCGAAAAGAAGGTCGGCTGGGCAACGCACTACCACACCGACTGGGTGGTGCCATACTGGAGTTCCAGCCTCGACAAGATCGCAGAGGTGAACACCCATTTGTTCTTCCGCTGGACCGGCTGGTGGGGCACCGCCCCCGCGTTCAACCGCATCCCGCAGCCCGGCGAATTGCCGATCGGGAAGCTCGCGATGCTCTCCCCCGCGCACCGCATGGGCGCCGCGCTCGCCGACGCCGATGCCGCGATCGTCGAGGCGACCCCCTTCTTCGGCCGCACCCCGCTGCCGCTCGCCAGCGACCAGAACACCTTCCTGACGATGCTCAACCCCGCGCAGGCCGATACCTATGCCGGCATGGCGCTCGCCGCCTGCGCCAATCGCGAGCGCTGCAAGTTCATGGGCTGGACCGAGCCCGACGGTATGGCCTTCACCATGCCGCTCAACCCCGATCAGATGAACGCCATGTCATTCAGCTACATCCGCGATCGCCAGAGCGGCCTCGAGCGGACCTTGTGGAACTGCACCGAATTCAAGCAGCGCACGCCCTGCATGAAACGCTTCGCGATCCGCGCGACCCCCGCGCCCGTCGCCGCGGAAGCGCCGGCGGAACTCGACGGCGTCCGCCGCAAGGCGGCCGAGGCGCCGGTCGGGAACATGACCGGCGTAGAGTGAGGCTTCCGTCGCCTACCCCGTCATCCCGGACTTGATCCGGGATCCCGCTTCTTCCACCATCGATGCAGGTAGTAGCGGAACCCCGGCTGACGCGATCGCCTCACGCCGCCCGGAACATCTCCACCGGCAGCGCCATCACCGCCTCGGCGCCACCCTCGATCTGCCGGCGATACGAACCCGCCTCCGGCAACACGCGCTCGGCAAAGAACCGCGCCGTCATCAGCTTCGCGTCGAGGAACGCCACGTCGCCCTCACCGGCGTCCTTCAACGCCGCCGCTGCAACCGCCATCCGCAGCCACATCAGCCCCACCGCAACCACGCCCATCAAATGCATGTACGGCACTGCGCCAGCGCCGATGTTGTTCGGATTGGCGATGTTGCTCATGAACCACATCGTCGACGCCTGAAGCTCGCCCAGCGCCTTCTCGAGCCGCGTCGCGATTTCGCCCGCCGCACCGCCCTTCGCCGCGGCACATTCCTCCGCCACCACCATGAAGAACAGCTGCACCGCACGCCCGCCATTCATCGCGAGCTTGCGCCCCACGAGATCCATCGCCTGGATGCCGTTGGTGCCTTCGTAGATCATCGCGATCCGCGCATCGCGCACGTACTGCTCCATCCCCCATTCCTGGATGTAGCCGTGGCCGCCATACACCTGCTGCGCGTCGGTCGCGATCTGATAGCCCTTGTCGGTGCCGACGCCCTTGATCACCGGGGTCAGCAGACCGATCAGGTCCGCCGCTTCCTGCCGCGCCGCATCGTCGGGCGCATTATGCTCCAGATCGACCTGCAACGCGCCCCACAGGCACAGTGCGCGCAGCCCCTCGGTCCACGCCTTGGCGTTCATCAGCATCCGCCGCACGTCCGGGTGGACGAACAGCGTATCCGCCTTCTCGTCCGGCTCGGCCGTGCCGGTCAGCGCACGACCCTGGCGGCGATCCTCGGCGTACTGGACAGCATTCTGGTACGCTGTCTCGGCAACACCTAGGCCCTGCAAGCCCACACCGAGCCGCGCGGCGTTCATCATGATGAACATCGCCGCGAGGCCCTTCATCTCCTCGCCGACGAGCCAGCCGGTCGCGCCGTCATAGTTGAGCAGGCACGTCGAATTGCCATGGATACCCATCTTGTGCTCGATCGAGCCGCAGGTGACGGCATTGCGCTCACCCAGCGAGCCATCGGCGTTCACCAGCACCTTGGGCACCACGAACAGGCTGATCCCCTTCGAGCTTTCCGGCGCACCCGGCGTCTTGGCCAGCACCAGGTGGATGATATTGTCGGTCAGGTCGTGCTCGCCGGCCGAGATGAAGATCTTGGTGCCGGTGAGCTTGTACGATCCATCCGCCTGCGGCTCGGCGCGGGTGCGGATCAGCCCCAGATCGGTGCCGCACTGCGGCTCGGTCAGGTTCATCGTACCGCCCCACTCGCCCGACACCATCTTGGGCAGATACAGCGCCTGCTGCTCGGGCGATCCCTTCGCGATCAGCGCCGCGATCGCGCCATGCGCGAGGCCCGGATACATCGCGAACGCCATATTGGCGGAGATCATATATTCCTGGAACGCCGTCGACACGACGTGCGGCATTCCCTGACCGCCGTACTGCTCGGGCGCCGACAGCGTGCCCCAGCCGGATTCGACGAACTGCTTATAGGCTTCCTTGAAGCCCTTGGGCGTCGTCACCGATCCGTCCTCGTGCCGTGTGCAGCCTTCCTGGTCGCCCGACTGGTTGATCGGGAACAGCACCTCGGCAACGAAGCGGCCGCCTTCTTCCAGCACCGCGTCCACCGTGTCGGGGGTTGCGGCAGCGAAGCCGGGCACGTTGGCGTGGCCGCTGAGGCCGACGACATGTTCGAGCACGAAGCGCGTGTCGCGGATCGGCGGGGTATATTGTGGCATGATTAATCCTTGGATTGATCGAGTAAGCTGAGAAATTGGTCGAGTTCGGCGATCGCAGCATCGATGTCGCGCTTCTGCGCTTCGAGCGCGTCGATCCGCGCGCGGCAGCGCGCCACCGTCACCGCGCGTTGCGTGTGGCGGCCGTCACCAATGTCGTACAGATCGACCATCTCGCGGATCTCGCCCAGGCTGAAGCCGACGCGCTTGCCGCGCAGGATCCAGGCGAGCCGCGCACGATCGCGATGCGAATAAATCCGGCTCGTCCCGCGCCGTCCCGGTGCGATCAGCCCCTCGTCCTCGTAGAAGCGCAGCGCGCGCGGCGTGACGCCGAATTCGGACGCAAGATCGGTGATGGTGAAGTGCGAACGATCCTCGCGCGGCGGGATCGAGTCAAAGGCTGCGGCAACCGACATCGCCTAATAAATAGGTTCCGCTTACGTGAACGTCAACCGCAGAGCGGCTCGCCGTCAGGGCCGCGCATCGCGCGCGCTTCGGCCGCCGCACCGCTCAGCCGTTGCGCGGTGAGCGCCGAAAATGACGCGCGGCCGGTGCAGCGCCGCTCGCATGCTGTCGGCACAATCGCCGGAAAGGTGACCCGCTCGCCTTCGAACGAAGCATCGAACTGACAGTCCGCGCCGAAGTCGATCCGCAGCGTCTCGCGACCTTTGGCTGTACCGCGCGCAAGGCAGCCCTGCCCTTCGCCATAATCGATGCTGGCGCCGATCCGATAGGCGTCTTCATTCGCGGTCAGGCACAGGCGATCGGTGTCCGAGGCATAGGCACCGACGGGATCGATCGCCTTGGGATCCGCCACGATCCCCGCTTCCACCGCGGCACGCTCCAGCGATGCGCCTGCGCCCGTCGCAACCGGCGCGGGCGCGCCGCTTGGCGTTTGATCGCAAGCGCCAAGCACCAGCAGCAGTGAAGCGGCGAGGCGAAGGATCAATCCACCGCCTCCAACCCGTCCGCGACGATACGGCGGTAGAAACACGATCGCGCGCCGGTGTGGCAGGCTGGCCCATCCGGCGTCGCGATCACCCACACCGCGTCCTGATCGCAGTCGATCCGCAGCTCGCGGACGTGAAGCACATTGCCCGAAGTCTCGCCCTTCACCCAAAGCGCGCCGCGGCTGCGCGACCAGAAGGTCGCCTTCCCCGTCGCGCGTGTCGCCGCCAGCGCCTCGGCATTCATATGCGCCACCATCAGCACCTCGCCGGAGCCGCCATCTGTGACGACAGCAGTCACCAGCCCCGCGGCATCATATCTGGGATCGAGGACGAGGCCACTTTCGCGCGGATCGGTCATACTCACTCCCAACAGCCCCCGCTCAATCGCATAATTCACGCGGCATCCCACAAACCTCGTCACCCCGGCCTTGAGCCGGGGTGACACGGGCTTATGCGAGAGCCCTACAACCGCAAGATCGGCGCAAGCAATCGGCGGCGCACTGTGGCATGAATGGCCGCGGAAGGGGCGCGCGATGGGCTTGTTCGGCACGCAGAAGCTGGCGGAGGCAAGCACGCCCGCCGCTGGCGTCCTGCGCCTTGCCCGGCCCGCCGCAGCCGCGATCGATATAGACCTCGCCGCCGCCCGCGCGATCGACTTCGTCCGGATCGGCGAAGCGTACGGCCCTGCCGACGAAGGCTGGTGGGCGATCACTGGCCCCGATCAGGTCGTCGCCGCACGCGCCGATTGCCCGATGCTCGATGTACTTCTGCGCGATCAGCGGCTCGCCGCACCCATCGGCGACAAGGCGATCCTCTGGCTAATGTCGCGGCCCACCGCCTTTCGCGGCACGCGCGATGGCGTCGCGATCGTCACCCCGGCGGCCTATGCCGAATTGACGCGCACGGCAGTTCGCGAGACAGTCGCGCACATCGACGATTTTCCCCGGATCGACTGACATGGCCAGCGCACCGCCACTGACGCAAAGCATCCGGACCGTCGAGATCGACGTGCTGCTGTCCCCCGGCACCCGCCCGGTCCGAATGCGCGTGCCTGCCTCGACTCGAGAGGAGGCTTATGCGCTGCTCAACAGCATCGGCAACGGCACCGTCGGCGGCGTGGCCTATGGCAGCGTCCTCGAACCGCTACGCAATGGCTACAAGCGCAACCTCGAAGGCGTCGAGCGGCAGATCCTACAGCGTCGCCAGGCGCTCGGCACCGGAGCGACGCCCGCGCAATTGGAGACGCTCGCGCGCTGGGGTTCAGCAGAGCGCACGCGGACAGCGAGGATCTGGCGTATCCCCACGCCAGTCACTGGGCTCGGGCTCGAGCTGCGCGATTGGCGGGTCTACGGCTGGGGCGGCCGCACCTACGATAATCTGTTGACCCGCAACGCCCGCGCCGGCCGCACCGGCGTCGCCGCCAACAACTACATCATCGGTTCCGCGACTCGCTCGAACCCCGGCTTCAACGCATCGGTCGCGCGCGGTGCGCGCATCCTGCGTGGCGGCGGGGGGGTGCTTGCCGTCGCTGGGCTCGGCGTGACCGCGCACGACATCTGGCGCGCGCCGGCGAATCAGCGCGGCGCGGTCGCGCAACGCCACGCCGTGGGAATCGCCGGCGGCATCATCGGCGCGGAAGTCGCGGCGGGGCTGGTGATGGTCGGCGCTGGCCTTTTGGTCGCGACACCCCCCGGCTGGATCATCATCGCGGTCGGTCTGGTCGGTGGCATCGCCGGCAGCATGATCGCCGACCATTATTTCTATCCCGACAATCACCAGACCGCGGCGTCCACGCTCGCGTCGGGCCGCGTGTTGCAGTGTACGGCGAACAATCCCCTTGGCGCCCCGAGAACCGCACGCGCACGGTAGTTTTTCAGAGTCGCATGTTCAATTTAATCCCCGGTTTTCCCCCGCAAAGCCGCCACTTTCCAAAACCACCCCATGACAATTCAGCGACAGCCGCTATATCGACGGCGCACGATGCGGGCCCCGACGCTATGCTGACAACCAATCCGTTCGACGACGATCATCTGCACGAGGAGTGCGGCATCTTCGGAGTTTCCGGCTCCGAGGGGGCTGCTGCGCTCGTCGCGCTCGGCCTCCACGCGCTGCAGCACCGCGGTCAGGAAGCCGCTGGAATCACTAGCTTTGACGGCCATGATTTCCACACGCGCAAGGCGATGGGCCACGTCGCCGGCAACTTTGATAGCGAGGCGGTCATTGGCGGCCTGCCCGGCGAAGTCGCCTGCGGCCACGTCCGCTATTCCACGACCGGCGAGACCGCGCTGCGCAATGTCCAGCCACTGTATGCCGAACTGGCGAGCGGCGGCTTCGCGATCGCGCATAATGGCAATATTTCCAATGCCATGAAGGTCCGCCGCGAGCTGATCCGCCGCGGCTCGATCTTTCAGTCGACTAGCGATACCGAGACGATCATCCACCTCGTCGCCACGTCGAACTACCGCACGTTGCTTGATCGCTTCATCGATGCGCTGAAGCAAGTAGAAGGCGCCTATGCGCTGATAGTGATGACGCCGGAGGGCATGATCGCCTGCCGCGATCCGCTCGGCATCCGCCCGCTCGTGATGGGCAGGCTCGGCGATGCAGTGATCTTCGCCAGTGAAACCGTCGCGCTCGACGTCGTCGGCGCCGAGTTCGAGCGCTCGGTCGAACCGGGCGAACTGGTGATCGTACAAGGTACCGAGATCCGCTCGATCCGCCCGTTCACACCCATCGCGCCGCGGCCATGTATCTTTGAATGGGTCTATTTTTCTCGACCCGATTCGATCGTCGACGATCAGTCGGTCTATTCGGTGCGCAAGGCGATCGGCCAGCAACTGGCACTCGAATCGCCGGTCGATGCCGATCTAGTCATCCCGGTGCCCGATTCGGGCGTGCCCGCAGCGATCGGTTATGCCCAGGAAAGCGGGATCCCGTTCGAGCTAGGCATCATCCGCTCGCACTATGTCGGCCGCACCTTTATCCAACCCGGCGACAAGGTCCGCCACCTCGGCGTGAAGCTGAAGCACAACGCCAATCGCGCGCTGATCAAGGGCAAGCGCGTCATCCTGGTCGACGATTCGATCGTCCGCGGCACGACCAGCCTCAAGATCGTGCAAATGATGCGCGAGGCCGGCGCGGCGGAGGTTCATATGCGAATCGCCAGCCCCCCCACCAAACACAGCTGCTTCTACGGCGTCGACACGCCCGAGCGCGCTAAGCTACTGGCCGCGACGCACAATCTGGGCGCGATGACCGACTTCATCCATGCCGACAGCCTGTCGTTCGTCAGCATCGACGGGCTCTACAAGGCGCTTGGACAAGCGAAGCGTGCCGATATCCGTCCGGGTCATTGCGACGCGTGCTTTACGGGCGACTATCCTACCACGCTGACCGATCACGATGATTCCGCGGAGGTCGATCAATTCGCCATGCTGGAAGAGCGGGTAGCGTAACCGCGGCCACTTCTGCCGCAACATGTCCAGGATGACGATCGTGACTAAGCCTTTGGAAAATCAGCTCGCCCTCGTCACGGGCGCGAGCCGCGGGATCGGCGCCGCGACCGCGATCGCTTTGGGATCGCAGGGTGCGCACGTCATCGTCACTGCGCGCACCGCCAAGGCGCTGGAAGAGGTCGAGCAGACGATCTTTGATGCCGGCGGCTCCGCGACGATCGCTCCGCTCGACCTGACCGAGAATGACGCCATTGCACGTTTGGGCGCCGCAATCGGCGGGCGGTGGCAAGCGCTTGATATCTTAGTGCTTAATGCTGGAACGCTCGGCACTCTGGCGGCGGTTCCGGCGATCGATGCGAAGGAACTTGCGGCCGTCTTGACGCTCAACGTGTCTGCGCAAGCGGCGCTGATCCAGGCCTTCGACCCAATGCTGCGGCGGTCGGCGGCGGGTAAGGTCATAGGCGTCACCTCCTCGGTCGGGCGGCATCCTAGGGCTTATTGGGGGGCTTACGGGGCTTCCAAGGCGGCTTTCGAGACGTTGCTGGGGGCTTATGGCGACGAAGTGGGTGAGATCAGCTCCATTCGCACAATGATCCTAGATCCGGGTGCGACGCGCACCAAGATGCGCGCTCGCGCCTATCCCGGCGAGGATCCTGCCTCGGTGAAGCCGCCCGAGGTTATAGCAGACCGGATCACCGCGCTGGCCATCTCCGGCTTCGAGACGGGGCATTTTGAGCGCGTCGAGCGCTGACGCCCCGTCTAAGATTCACCGTCCCTTCGCCGCCACAAACAGCTTCTCCAGAAACGCGAGCCGCGCGCGTGACAGCGCGGAATCGGTGGCTTTGGGCCATGCACTGACCATCGCGATCACCGTACGCGATGCAGGATCGACGGTGATGCTTTGACCGAAAATCCCCTGCCCGCCGAATCGGCTCTCGGGATAGGTCCACCACTGATAACCATAGCCGAAGTCCGGGCGCTCGGTTGGCGCATGCGGCTTGGTCGCGTCGGCGAACCAGCCCGGCTGCACGATCCCTGCGCCGCCCTGAAGCGCCAGCTGCCCCATCCGCGCGTAGTCACGTAGCGACACCGACAGGCAGCAGCCAGCGACTTCCCTGCCGCTGCCATCGACCATCCAGAAGGCGTCGCGCTCCATACCGAAGCGCCGCCACACCGTTTCGCTGAGATATGTCGCGAGCGGCTTCTTCACAGCATTGCCGACGAGTACGCCAATGAGATTCGTCTCGCCGGTCTTGTAGACCCATTTTGCGCCCGGCGCGGTTTCACGGGGCAAAGTGCGCATGTAGGCGACTGTCGGGTCCATGCCCGGCGGGACCGGGATCGAGAACATGCGCGCTACGTCGGATTGCGGATCGGTGTAATCCTCGTTCCACTTCACGCCCGACGTCATCGTCAACAGCTGCGCGATAGTGACCCCGTCATAGCCACTGCCGGCGAGATCCGGGATGTACTTGGTGACGGGCTCGTCGACGGACTTGATGAAGCCATCGCGGATCGCCGCCCCGACGAGCGTTGAGGTAAACGACTTGGCGACCGAAAAGCTCGTCCACCGCCCCTCACGCGTCAGGCCGCGGGCATACCGCTCCAGCCGGACCGATCCGTCCTGGACCACGATCAGCCCAGCGACGTTGTTGGCGGCGATGAAGGCATCGATCTCAGCGGCTGGTACCGGCAGCGGTAGCCCGGCGGGCAATGGGCTCGGCTTGCGGCTGGCACTTACGACACGACCGGGGAACAGCGCTTCCATGTTGGGGAAGTTGCGATCGCGCTGTTCCTGCGACCAGAAGAGCACATCAGCGCCGACCTGTTGCAGCTTGTCGCGGTTGGCGTCGGTAAGGGCTACGCCCGCCATCTTGGACTGGCTGTTCGCGGCCGGAGCACCACCACTCGCCCGCATGTCGGCGCAACCGGCCAGCAACAGCGCGGCGGACGCCGCCCCCAAAAAGAACCCCTTCATAACCCCTCCCTCTTCATCGTTATCTGGACGACATCGATTCCGCCCCCGCGGAACCCACCTTCGCAATACATCAGGTAATAGCGCCACAGTTCGACGAAGCCGCGGTCAAATCGCGCCGGCAGACGTCCAGCGGCGGCGGCGGCCTCGAACTGTTCCCGCCACAGACGCAGCGTCTGGGCATAATCCTGACCGAAGGCGTGGCGATCCTGCCATGTCAGCCCGGCTTCGGCGGCGAGCGCGCGGAAGCGCGGTTCGTGAATCAGCATGCCGCCGGGGAACACGAACGCCTGGATGAAATCGACGTTGGTGGAATAGGCCGGCCAGACATCATCGGCGATCTTGATGAACTGCAACGCGGCTCGGCCACCCGGCTTCAGCGCGCGCGCCACCGCCGCCAGGTAGTCGCGCCAGAACGGCTCGCCCACCGACTCGACCATCTCGACCGAGGCGACCGCGTCATATTGCCCGGTCACGTCGCGATAATCGGTGAGCGACACCGCGACCGGCAGCCCGCGCGTCCGCTCAGCGACAACTCGCTGCTGCTCGGTGGCGAGCGTGATCGCGCGCACTTTGAGGCCGCGGCGTGCGGCGGCTTCGGCGAGCGAGCCCCAGCCGCAGCCAATCTCGAGTAAGATTCCGCCGGGTGGCACCGCGACCCGATCGAGGATCGCGTCGATCTTGCGCCGCTGTGCGCGCTCGAGCGACTCATTGCCGGCAAACAATGCGCTGGAATAGGTCATGGATGGATCGAGCCAGGCTTCGAAGAAGTCGTTGCCGAGATCATAGTGCGCGGCGATGTTGCGGCGGGCGTTGCTGCGGTCATTGCGGCGCAGCAGGTGGAGCACGCGCGCGGCGATCCGGGCGCCGCTCTTGGCGCGGGCGATGCTGCCCAGCATCGTGCGGTTGCGCATGAACAGATCGAAGATCGGTACGGGATCGGGGCTGGTCCAGTCGCCGGCGGCCCATGCTTCGTACCAGCCGATCGAACCGCCGGTGATCAGCCGCCGCAGTGCGCGCCAGCGGACGATTGTTACGATCGCCAAGGGCCCGTCGCGACGACCGCCGATTAGTCGGCGGGTGCCGTCCGGCACTGCTGCCTCGATCGCGCCTTCTTCGAGGCCGGCATCGATCCGATCGAGGATGCGATGGTACAGCGGGGCGACGCGGCGTGCCCATCTTCCTCCCGGCGCCGGATGTTCGACCATGCCATGCATCGATCGCGCTCATGCACTTGCGACGCGTCTGGCGAAAGAGGGTCAGCGCACCTCGCGGCCGGCGGCGAGCGCGCGCTCACGGGCCTCGCGATGACCAATGATCTTCGGGGGATAGGAAGCAGGGCGACAGCCGGCCGTCTCGGGATCGTGGATCGCTTCGTCCGACAGCTTGCGCAGCTCGGGCACCCACTGGCGGATATAGTCGGCGGCGGCGAACTTCTCGGACTGGACGAGCGGGGCCATGATGCGGCCGAACATGTTCGAATCGACCCCGGTGCCGGAGATCCACTGCCAGTTGACACTGTTGTTGCCGTAATCGGCGTCGACCAGCGTATCCCAGAACCACCGCTCGCCTTCGCGCCAGTCGATCAGCAAATGCTTTACGAGGAAGCTTGCGGCGATCATCCGAACGCGGTTGTGCATCCAGCCGGTCGCCCAGAGCTGCCGCATTCCGGCATCGACGATCGGATAGCCGGTGCGGCCACGCTGCCATGCCTCCAGGTCGTCCGGCGCGCGGCGCCATGGCAAGCGATCGAAGCGCGGGCGGCCATTTTCGTCGGCGTAGCGCGGCATCGCCAGAACGACACCGGAGGTAAAGTCGCGCCAGGCGAGTTCACGGTCAAACGCAGCATCGCGCACGCCGCGCTCGCTGAGCGCATGCCAGACCTGGCGCGGCGACACTTCGCCGTGGTGGAGATGCGGGGAGAAACGCGAGGTGCCCTCCACCGACGGCATGTTGCGCTGATGCTCGTAATCGGCGCCGACGTCGGCGAACGCTTCGAGAGCAGCGGCGACGCCGGCCTCGCCGGGAGTCCAGATGTCGAAGCCGCCGGCCCAGTTCGGCTTCGTCGGCAGCAAGTGCCAATCGTCGAGCTTGTCGCTCGCGGGCCACTTCTCGGGTGCTGGGATCTCCCTCGGCGCGGCAAGCGGTTCTTCGGGCGGGAGCGTGGCGGACAGCGCTTTCCAAAATGACGAGAACACCTTGAAGGGCGCGCCGGCGCCGGTTGTGATCTCGCGCATCGGCCGCAAGTGATTGCCGTCGTGCAACGTCAGGCGGTCGCCGAGTTCGTCCTCCGCAGCGCGCCACCAGGGTTCGTAATGGCGGATGGCGTGGATTGCGTCGGCGCCGGTCTCGTCAACGATCGTGCGCAGCGCCGCGACGACGGGGCCACGGCGCAGGATGAGCCGGCTGCCGTGTTTGCGCAGCGACTTATCGAGTGCGGCGAGGCTGTGATGCAGCCACCAGCGTTGCGCGCTGCCGATGCGCCAATCGCCGGGCGCCTCGTCGTCGAGGACATAAACCGGGATCACCGCCCCGGCTGCTGCTGCGGCTACAAGTGCGGGCTGATCTTCGAGGCGGAGATCCTGGCGGAGCCAGACGAGCGCGGTCATCGCGGCACTACGCCGCTGGCCGCAGCGCGGTTCCGCTGCCGGGGCGAGCGCGCGAGGAGCGAGTCGCTGGTGGCTGGCAAGTCGTTCATAAGGCTGGCCTTGTTGGGCGAATGTTGAGGAAGTTGAGGAGGTCGCGCGGGTGTGCAGCAGGCTTTGACTGCCCCTCTCCCCTGCCCTCTCCCCGCGAGCGGAGAGGGGGAGTCGGTGCGCGTCTTACTGTCTCAGGCAGGGCGGTCTTCATTCCGGGGAGGATACGCGCTTTGCCCCGGCGTAGGACACCAGGTTTTGACCGTCCGCGTGCTCGTTGACCTCGCGTTCCCCAGCAAACCATGCGGTTTCGTAGGCACGGCCGAGGCGCAGGATGACGTTAACGTGGCGGCGGGCGATCGCCAGCACGTCGTCACCATAGCCACCGCCGACGGTGCTCGCGAGCGGGATGCGCGCGGCGAGCGCGAGCCGGGCGACGAGCAGGTCTCGCCGCGCAAGGCCGGCATCGGTGAGCGCGAGGCGGCCGAGGCGATCTCCAGCAAAGGGATCGACGCCGCCCTGGTAGAGAATGAGATCGGGGGCGAAGTTCGCGAGCAACGGCGGGAGCGTGCGTTCGAGTTCGGCACAATAATTGTCGTCGTCGATGCCGTCCGGGAGCGGCACGTCAAGCGTCGAGCGCGCCTTGCGGACGGGGAAGTTCTTCTCGGCATGAATCGAGTAAGTCGCGATGTTCGGGCGGCCGGCGGTGAGCGCGGCGGTGCCGTCACCCTGGTGGACATCGACGTCAACGATCAGGATGCGGTAGCCCTGGTCGGCGAGTTGCACCGCGGCGACCGCGAGATCGTTGAAGACGCAATAGCCAGCGCCAGTGTCGGCGAGCGCATGGTGGCTGCCGCCAGCGGTGTTGGCGGCGAAGCCGTGGCGTAACGCGAGCTGCGCGGCAAGATACGTGCCCCCGGGGACAACCTGCGCGCGCTGCGCGACGGTCGGCGTGACGGGGAAGCCGATGCGGCGTTCCTTCGCGTGCGGGACGCGGGCGTCGAGCACTTCGGCCACATACTCGGGATCATGGACTGCCTCGAGCCAGCCGATGGGTGCAGCATCAGGAGTGTGCCAGGCGATCCCCTGCCCCTCCGCCTGCAGCAGATCGCGGATCGCGCCGTTCTTGCCCCAGCGGTAGGTCGACTTCGCAGCGGAGACCGCGACGTAATCGGGATGATGGACGACAGCGATCATCTGCGCCACCATAGGTTGCAAAAGCACAGCTGAGGAGAGCCGCATGACCGACACCCTGATCCGCGACACCGAGACCGCCGCCAAGCCCGCCCCGTTCGTGCGCCCGGACGTGCGCGGGTTCCTCGATTACCTGAACGCCGTGCCCGGCCCCAAGACGCATGAGGGCACCGCCGAGGCCGCGCGCGCGATGTATATCGCGATGAAGGACATCGCCGACCCGCCGGTCGGCACGCTTGGCACGGTCAAGGATCTCGTCATCCCCGGCCCGGCCGGCGACATCCCGGCGCGGCTGTTCGACCCGCGCGAGACGCGCGAACCCAGCCCGGTTGTGGTGTTCTTCCACGGCGGCGGGTTCGTGATCGGCAATATCGACACGCATGCGAGCTTCACCGCCGAAATGGCGCGGCAGCTCGATTTGCCAGTGGTGTCGATCGATTACCGGCTTGCGCCCGAAGCGCCGTGGCCGGCTGCGCCGGAGGATTGCGAGGCGGCGGCGCGCTGGGTCGCATCGAGCCCGGCGGAGCTGGGGCGGACCGCCACCAGCCTCGTGCTGTCGGGCGACAGCGCGGGCGGCACGCTGACGATCACCACCGCGATGGCGCTGCGCGACGATGCGGCCGCGGTGCCGGTGATCGTCCAGGCGCCGATCTATCCGGCGGCGGACATGAACAAGGAATATCCCTCGTTCGACGATTTCGCCGATGGCTTCCTGCTGACGCGTGAGACGATGAACTGGTTCGCCGATCATTATCGCGCGGATTTTACGCATTTCCGCGGTTCGCCGATGGTCGGCGCGCTGACCGGGCTGCCGCCGGCGGTGGTGATCACCGCCAGCCTCGATCCGATCCGCGACCAGGGCCGCGCCTATGCCGCAGCGCTTGTGCTGGCGGGCGTGCCGGTGACGTATCGCGAGGCGGTGGGCAACATTCACGGCTTCATCACGCTGCGCCAGGCGGTGCCGTCGGGTGCTGGCGATGTGGCTGGGTATCTTGCGGCGGTGAAGGATGCGATCGTCGAGGCCGAGGGGCAGCGGGTGATGGTGCAGGCGGCGGGGTAATTGCCTCGGCACTAGCACTAGCGCCGTCATACCGGCCTTGTGCCGGCATCCACCGTGCGGTGTAACCAGCGACCGTTGGATTTGCGGCACGGTGGATGCCGGGACAAGCCCGGCATGACAAAAAAGGGGGGGCGAGCCTTGCGGCCCGCCCCCTTTTCCAAACCTACAACCGCTGACCGATCAGTAGCGGTAATGGTCGGGCTTGAACGGACCTTCGACCGGCACGCCGATGTAGCCGGCCTGCTTCGGGGTGAGCTGCGACAGCTTCACGCCGAGCTTCTCAAGGTGAAGCGCCGCGACCTTCTCGTCGAGGTGCTTGGGCAGGACGTACACTTCGTTCTTATAGTTCTCGGACTTGGTCCAAAGCTCGATCTGCGCGAGCGTCTGGTTGGTGAACGAAGCCGACATCACGAACGACGGATGGCCGGTCGCGCAGCCGAGGTTCACCAAGCGGCCCTTGGCGAGGATGATGATCTGCTTGCCGTCCGGGAACTTCACCAGATCGGTGCCTGGCTTCACCTCGGTCCACTCGTAGTTGGAGAGGGCAGCGATCTGGATCTCGCTGTCGAAGTGGCCGATGTTGCACACGATGCTCATCGGCTTCATCGCCGCGATATGATCGGCGGTGATCACGTCGGCGTTGCCCGTCGCGGTGACGAAGATGTCGGCGCGGGTGACCGCCTCTTCCATCGTCACGACCTCGAAGCCCTCCATCGCCGCCTGCAGCGCGCAGATCGGATCGACTTCAGTGACCATCACACGCGCGCCGCCGTTACGCAGCGACTGTGCCGAGCCCTTGCCGACATCGCCGAAGCCGGCGACGCAAGCGACCTTGCCGGCGAGCATCACGTCGGTTGCGCGACGGATCGCGTCGACCAGCGATTCCTTGCAGCCGTAGAGGTTGTCAAACTTCGACTTGGTGACCGAGTCGTTGACGTTGATCGCGGGGAACGGCAGCTCGCCCTTCTTGGCGATCTCGTACAGGCGGTGGACGCCGGTGGTGGTCTCTTCCGAGACGCCCTTCAGGTTCTTGACCGTCTCGGTCAGATAGCCCGGATACTTGGCAATGAATGCCTTGAGCGCGCGCTGGAACTCGACTTCCTCGTCATTCTCGGGCTCGCCCAGCGTGTGGCCGGCTTCAAGCTTGGCACCCCAGAGTGCGAACATCGTGGCGTCGCCGCCGTCGTCGAGGATGATGTTGGCGGTCTGGCCGGCCGTCGCGCTGTTGGCGTCGGCACCCCAGTTGAAAATGTCGCCGACATAATCCCAATAATCCGCGAGGCTCTCGCCCTTGATCGCGAACACCGGCACGCCGGTCGCAGCGATGGCTGCGGCGGCGTGGTCCTGCGTCGAGAAGATGTTGCAGGTCGCCCAGCGAACATCGGCGCCGAGCGCAGTCAGCGTCTCGATCAGCACCGCGGTCTGGATCGTCATGTGGAGCGAGCCGGTGATGCGCGCGCCCTTGAGCGGCTGCGACGGACCGAATTCGGTGCGCAATGCCATCAGGCCCGGCATCTCGGTTTCGGCAATGTTGATCTCGGCGCGGCCGAAATCGGCGAGGCTGATGTCAGCGACGACATAGTCGTTGGCGGTGGGGCGATCGAGGACGGTGGCCACAACGGGTCTCCAGAATTGTGACGCCGACCAAGGCGCAATCACCGGCCGGCATAAGCGAGCGCATAGCCGCATGAGGCGCCGAATACAAATATAAAGATATCTTTATATGTGAGCGGGCCATGCTTCAGTCGAGTTGATCCGTGGCACGCCGAAGGGAACTTATGTCCGGCGTGGAGATTTTCACGCCGGCAATTCGGGGAAACAAAAATGGCTTTGAGCGCGATAATCGGTGCGGCGATCGGCAGTGCAATCGACGGTGCGGACGGCGACGATTCGACGCTGGACGGCGCGCTTGGCGGCGCCGTCGCGGGGTTCGCGATCCGCGCGCTGACGCCGATGTTGCTCACCTATGCCACGGGGTGGCTGGTGCTGCACGGGATCGGCAAGGCTAAGGACGCGATCTTCGAGGGCAAGCCGAAGCCTGCGCGCGGATAACGCTAGAGTCTCAGGCGTGGCCGCTTTCGGTGCCGAGCAGTCGCGGATCAATCCCGGCTGCGGCGAAGCCGCGCGCCCAGCGGTCGGCGGCGTCAGTCTCGAACAGCATCGCATCGTCGTCGGTGACGTTCAGCCAGCCGTGGCGCGTCATCTCGCCATCCAACTGCCCCGCGCTCCAGCCCGCATAACCCAACGCGACCAGCCAGCGCGACGGCCCTTTGCCGCTGGCGATCGCACGCAAGGCATCGAGCGTGCCCGAAAGGGCCCATTTGCCCGCGACGTCGATCGTATCCTGCCCGCCCCAGTCGCGCGAATGGAGCACGAATCCACGCCGCGTTTCGACCGGGCCGCCAAAGTGGATCGGCGCATCGGGCGCGTCACCGGGATCGATCTCGACCTGCTTGAGCACGTCGTGAAGCCCCAATCCGGCGATCCGCGCGCCGATCCCGATGCCGACCGCGCCCTTCTCGTCATGCGCGCAAACCGCGATCACGGCCTGGGCAAAACGCGGGTCCGAAATGCCGGGCATGGCGAGGAGGAACTGGCCGGTGAGAAAGGTCGCGGTTTCCATGGCTTCATCTTCTAGTCCGCCGCGCGCCGCATCGCCACGCTTGAAAACGCCGCCCGTGCTTGCAACGTAGCAGCGCGGCGCACCGTCCGCGTGCGTGAGGAGATATTCGATATGACGATCAACGTCGGCGACAAACTGCCCAAAACGACCCTCGTCAAGGCGACCGAGAACGGGCCGGAGGCGGTCGATTCGGAGGAGTATTTCAAGGGCCGTCGGGTCGCGCTGTTCGCGGTGCCGGGCGCCTTCACGCCGACGTGCTCGGCCAAGCACCTGCCCGGCTTCATCGAGAAGGGTGACGAGCTGAAGGCGAAGGGAATCGACGAGGTGGTCTGCACCTCGGTCAACGACCCGTTCGTGCTGGGCGCATGGTCCAAATCGACCAATGCCGGCGCGATCACGATGCTGGCCGACGGCAACGGCGACTTCGCCGAAGGGCTCGGGCTGACGATGGACGGCTCGAAGTTCGGGCTTGGCACGCGCAGCCAGCGTTATTCGATGGTCGTCAACGACGGCGTGGTTGAGCAGCTCAACGTCGAGGCACCGGGCGAGTTCAAGGTGAGCTCGGCCGACCATCTGCTCGGAAACCTCTAACTCATGTGTGCGTTGGTCGTAGCGGTTCCGTAAGGAGATTTGCCATGGCCAACGCGACACAGAACGACCAGAAGGACAGCGCCTCGATTGCCGAGCGCGCACGCGAAGTTGCGGCGGGCGCGAGCGAGAAAGTGAGCGCTGCTGCATCGTCGACCGTTGAAGCGGCGAAGGAGCATCCCATTGCGGCCGCTGGGATCGTCGCCGGGGTTGCCGCCGCTGTCGGCGGCGCAGCTTATGCTGCGTCCAAGCTCGGCGCAGACGACGGCAAGCCATCGAGCAAGCCGAAGTCGGCGCA
This sequence comes from Sphingomonas radiodurans, assembly GCF_020866845.1. NCBI lineage: Bacteria > Pseudomonadati > Pseudomonadota > Alphaproteobacteria > Sphingomonadales > Sphingomonadaceae > Sphingomonas > Sphingomonas radiodurans. The sequence goes on along the minus strand of NZ_CP086594.1, from coordinate 3,075,641 downwards.
GTAAATTCCATCGACATGCCGGGCATGCCCGGCATGTCGATCTGGAGCTCGTCTTGCCAGCGTCATCCTTGCGACTTAACAGTCCGCGATGACTGCACATGACATCGTCGCCGAGCTTGACCGGTTGTACACCGGCGCCGTTTCGCGCCTTCAGACCGCGCTTGATACGTATCTAAGGACTGGGGTCGCTCCATCGCTTGAAACGCGGCGCGACGGATCCTTCGCTTACCCCGAGATACGCCTGAGTTTTCACGGCGGCGAGGATCGACCAGCGCCGCTGCGTTCCTACGGACGCTTGGTGACGCAGGGCGAATACCGCATTTCGGTTACCAAGCCGGCGTTATTCGCGGACTATCTGATCGAGCAGCTGACGCTGCTGATCGAGGATTACGACGTAACTGTGGCCGCGGTGGCTGGCGCGACCGAGATCCCCTTCCCTTATGTGCTCGACGCTGGCCATGCGCTGAGCCTCGACGAAGTCTCTGCGTCCGAGTTGGCGCGGCACTTCCCGGCCACCGAACTCGCGCATATCGGCGACGAAATTGCTGACGGGCTGTGGGCATCAATCGACGGGACGCGGCCGCTGGCGCTGTTTGATGGATTGCGCACCGATTTCAGCCTGGCGCGGCTGAGGCATTATACCGGCACCCCGCCCGAGCATGTGCAGCGGTTCGTATTGTTCACCAATTATCACCGCTACGTTGACGAGTTCGTGCGCTGGGCGGCCGCGCAGGTGGGCGGGGACAGCCGCTACACTTCACTGTCGGGTCCGGGCGGCGTACTCTTCCAGCGCGGTGACGATCCGGTGGCTCTCGATGACAGCGCGTGGCGACGGTTGCAGATGCCGGCTTACCACCTGATGGCGCCCGATCGCACGGGGATCACGCTGGTCAACATCGGCGTGGGGCCGTCGAACGCGAAGACGATCACCGACCACCTCGCGGTCACGCGGCCCGATGCGTGGATGATGATCGGGCACTGCGGCGGGCTTCGTCCGTCGCAGCGGATCGGCGATTACGTGCTCGCCCATGCCTATCTGCGTGACGACCATGTGCTTGACGACATGCTGCCGCCGGAAATCCCGGTTCCGGCGATCGCCGAGGTGCAGCAGGCGCTCGCGCGCGCGGCGGAGACGGTGACCGGGCAAAGCGGCGACGAACTCAAGCGCCGCCTGCGGACAGGCACGATCGTGACCACCGACGATCGCAACTGGGAGCTGCGCTACAGCCGCTCTGCGCTGCGCTTCTCGCTGAGCCGGGCGGTCGCGATCGACATGGAGTCGGCGACGATCGCCGGCCAGGGTTTCCGCTTCCGTGTGCCCTACGGGACGCTGCTGTGCGTGTCGGACAAGCCGCTGCATGGCGAGCTGAAGCTGCCGGGGCAGGCCAATCGCTTCTACGAGCGGGCGATTTCCGAGCATATGCGGATCGGCATCGAGACCTGCGAGGAGCTGCGCCGCGAGGGTCAGAAGCTGCACAGCCGCAAGCTGCGTGCGTTCAACGAGCCGCCATTCCGCTGACACCGTTGCGTCCAGGAAACGATTGCGCCACTCAGGACGTTAGTCCGCGATCAGTGACAGAAGGCAGCCCATCATGGCCGATAACGACGACACGAAAGCCGCCCCACCATCGCCAAAGCCACCGGCTCGCCGCGCACCGCGCAAGGCTGCGTCGCCGAAGCCAGTGACTGCTGCGATTACTGAGAAGCCGGCCGCGAGCAAGACGCGCCGCAAGCCGGTCGCTGCGAGCGAAGCACCTGCCAAGCCCGCCGTCGCGAAAGCGTCGGTTCCGCCCAAGCCACGGTCGTCCAAGCGCGCCACGCCGCCCACCAACCGCCCCGCGAAGCCGAAAGCCGAGGCGGCACCCGCGAAGAAAGACGGCGGCTGGCGCAACGCGGCGGCGATCGCGGGCGGGCTGGCAGCTGTAGGCGCCGCGGCCACAGCAGCGCTGCTTACGCTGCGTGGATCGACACCGAAGAAGGATGCACCTGCTGTCGAGCCGGTCGCATCGGTCGAGCCTGAAGATGGCGCTGCCCATATGCCGGATGGCACTGACGCGTCGAAGTCGTTCAGGGCAGGGATTGCGGACGAGAACACGATCCCGGAATGATGAAATGGCCGTCATCCCCACCGCTGCGGGGATGACGATCACACCAGACGCCGTGTGGCGTCACCAGCCGCTGGGCTTGCCCTTGTTCTGCTGGTCGAGCCAAGTCTTGAGCGGCGCAAAATAGGCAACCATCGCCTTGCCCGACATCTCGCGCGTGCCGGTGAACGCCTGCAGCGCGTCGGGCCAAGGCTTAGACTGGCCCATCTTCAGCATGGCATCGAGCTTCGCGCCGACCGCCTTGTCGCCATAGAACGAGCAGCGATGGAGTGGGCCCTTCCAGCCGGCCTGCTTGCACGCCGCCTCGTAGAACTGGAACTGCAGCAGGCGCGCAAGGAAGTAGCGCGTGTACGGCGTCGAGGCGGGGACGTGATACTTCGCGCCGGGATCGAACTTGGTCTCGTTACGCGCGACCGGCGGCGTGATGCCCTGATATTGCAGGCGAAGCTTGTCCCAACCGGCCTGCATCTGGCCTTCCGGCACCTCGCCCGAGAACACTTGCCAGCGCCATTTGTCGACCAGCAGCCCGAACGGCAGGAACGCAACCTTGTCCATTGCCTGGCGCAGAAGCAGCCCAATATCCTTGTCGGCCGACGGCACCTTGGCCGGATCGAGCAGATTGATCTTCACCAGATAGTCGGGCGTGATCGACAGCGCGACAAAATCGCCGATCGCTTCGTGGAAGCCGTCGTTCGCGCCGTTCTTGTAGAGATACGGCTGCTGATTGTACGCGCGTTGGTAGTAATTGTGGCCGAGTTCGTGATGAATGGTGACGAAATCGTCGGCGTTCACCTTGGTGCACATCTTGATGCGGATATCGTCGACATTGTCGACGTCCCACGCGCTGGCGTGGCAGATCACTTCGCGGTCCGCCGGCTTCACGATCTGCGAGCGCTGCCAGAAGGTTTCGGGGAGCGGCGCAAAGCCGAGCGAGGAATAGAAGCCCTCACCCGTCTTCACCATCTTCACCGGATCGTACTGCTTGGCCTTGAGCAGATCGCCGATGTCGTAGCCGAGATCGCCGGCGCCGGCGGGCGCGACGACGTCGTAGATGTTGCCCCATTCCTGCGCCCACATGTTGCCGAGCAGATCGGCGCGGATCGGGCCGGTCTTGGCCTGTACCGCGTCGCCGTACTTCTCGTTGAGCTTGGCGCGGACATAGGTGTGGAGCGCCTTGTAGAGCGGTTCGACCTCGCCCCAGAGCTTGTCGGTGAGCGCGGCGAACTCATCGGGCTTCATGTCGTAGCCCGAACGCCACAGCGCCCCGGTATCCTTGTAGCCGAGGCCGACCGCGCCTTCGTTGGCGAGCTTCGTCATCTTGGCGTAATCGGCGCGCATCGGCGCGCCGACATTGTCGTGCCAACTGACCCACATCTCCTTGAGCTTCGCCGGATCACGCGAATCGCCCATCGCGGCCTCGATGTCCGAGCCGTTGATCGGCTTGCCGTCGAGCGTGCCGCGGCCCTTGCCATAGGCCGAGGACATCTGCGTGGTGAGCGTCGAGAGCTCCTCCGCCGCGCCGGGGCGGCTGGGCGCGGGCAAGGTGATGCCGCTCGCCAGGATCATCAGCTTGCGCTGCGTGTCGGGCGAGAGACCGGGAAGCGAGCGGTACTTCGCGGCTTCGGTCGCAAGCGCCACCTGCCGCTCGGTGAAGCGGCCGCCGGCCTTGGCGGCGAGCGCGTCGGTATCATCGGTGATGTAGGTCGCGTTGACCCAGCTGATCTGCGCCAGCTCGACGCTGGTGGCGGCGAATTCCTTGTCGGCCGCGGCGACAAACGCGTCGGCCTGAGCCGCGGTGACGGGCGCGGTCGCGGCGGGTGCCTGTTGCGCCGCGGCGGGATGCGCGGCGAGCGCCGCCGCAAGTGCGGCGAGCGAGATGATCTGGCGGTTCATGGAACGTCCTCGGTGTATCGTTATGGCGACTCACTGGAACCGCGGGCAGGATGGGTCAACCCGCCAGGAAGTCTGCGATCGCCTGGCCGAGTTCAGGCTTCGTCACTGAGCTCATGTGGCCGCCCGGCACCTCCGCCAGGCGTCCGTTCGGCAGCAGTTCGGCCAGATCGGCGGCCGAACCGTTGTCGAAATCCTCGACACCGTTCACCACCACGGCCGGCTGCGTGAACCCTGTCACCGTCTCCCGAGGGGTGGAGACGAACGTGTCGATGATGCCGAGCAGCGCGATCGGATCGCCGCCTGTCGTCTTGAGAAACGCCTCCGCCATCCATGCGGGGCTACCGCGCTCGTGCTGGCCCAGATTGTTGAGGATGTGGCGGAAGTGATCGGCGCGACGTTCCGCGCCCACAAGCCCTTCGAGGCCCATGCCGGAGAAGACGATCTTCGTCGGCGTCGCGCCAGTCGCCAGCATCCGCGCGACGGTGCGCGCGCCGAGCGAATAGCCACCGAGATCATAATCGGTCAGGCCGAGGTGCGCGATCAGCGCGTGGCCATCGTTGGTGAGCGCGTCGGGTGGGTAAGCCGTGGCGTCGTGGGGCTTGTCGCTCTGCCCATGAGCACGCAGGTCCGGCATGATGACGCGGAAGCCCTTGGCGGCGATTGCGGCGGCGTGGCCAAAGCGAATCCAGTTGGTCTGCGCGTCGGAGAAATAGCCGTGGATCAGGACGACCGGCCGCCCCTGCCCAAGTTCGTGCCAAGCGAGGCTCGTGCCGTCGAAGTTGGCAAAACGGTGCGTCTCAGTCGGGTAGTTTGTCACAGGAGTTGATCCGTCGCCTAACCAGGAGCGGTGTGCCCTGCGGTCGTATCCGGGTCCGGCCAACCACGTCCAGCCATCCAGTGCGCTTTGCGCGTTACGCACCCGCATGCTTGAATGCAAAGAGCGCAACCTGCTGGACTTCAATTCATAAGCCAGCTTATTATATGCGCTGCCATGGCAGACACATTCGGATTTTTGCTGAGCGACACGGCGCGGTTGCTGGCGCGTCGCTTCGACGAGCGGGCACGGCAGCATGGCGCGACGCGAGCGCAGTGGAAGGCATTGCTCCACATCAGTCGGCAGGAGGGGATCAACCAGGGTGGCCTGGCGGATATGCTCGATGTCGAGCCAATCACCCTGTGTCGCATGATCGACCGGATGGAGGACAGCGGCCTGGTCGAACGTCGGCGTGACCCGCGCGATCGGCGCGCCTGGCAATTGTTTCTGACCGAAAAGGCGCACCCGGTGCTCGAAGAGATGCGCTCGACGGCGGGGGAGCTGATGGGACAAGCGCTGCGCGATGTTTCCGCTGCACAGGTCGATCAAATCACCGAGACGCTGAACCGGATCCGCGAGAATTTGCTCGATCCGATCGATACCGTTCCTGCAAAATCCGGGGAGGCCGCGCATGGCTGACGCCGATCCCGCGCGTGATCCTGTCGCTGAGCGTGACATAACGATTCCGCCTGCCGCTCCGGCCGAGGTGCCGTCGCGGCGGCGTTGGCCGCGGCTGGTGCTGTTGCTTGGGTTGCCGCTGATGATCGCGGCGGCCGGCGCGTACTTCTATTTTACCTCGGGCCGCTACATCTCGACCGACAACGCGTATGTCCAGCAGGACGTGATTTCAGTTAGCCCGGATGTGTCGGGGCGGATCGTGGCAGTCAACGTGCGCGAGAACCAGCGGGTGAAGGCCGGTGACGTGCTGTTCCGGATCGACCCGGAGCCTTACCGAATCGCATTGGCGCAGGCGGATGCTGATCTCGCCACCGCACGCGTTCAGGTCGCGACGATGGCGACGGACACCGGCAGCGCAGCCGCCGACATTCAGAGCGCGCGGGCCGACCTGACGCTCGCGCAGGCAACTTATGAGCGGCAGAATGCGCTGATGCAGCGCGGCTTCACCACGCGCGCCAGCTTTGATGCCGCAGTTCAGGACGTCGCCGCCGCGCGCGCCAAGATCGCAACCGCACAGGCCGCGGCGGCGCGTGCGCGACAGCAGCTCGGCTCGGGCGGCGGCTCTGGCCAGCCCGCCGCGATCCAGGTTGCGCTTGCCAAGCGCGAGCGGGCAGCATTCGACCTTGCCCGCGCGACGGTGCGTGCGCCGAAGGACGGCATCATCAGCCAGACGAGCCGATTGCAGATCGGCAATATCACGCCATCGGGCGTTCCGGCACTTAGCCTCGTCGTCAGCAACGAGACGTGGGTCGAGGCGAACTTCAAGGAGACCGATCTCAACCACATGCGTGTCGGCCAGCCCGCCGAACTGTCGTTCGACGCATATCCCGACATGATCGTGCGCGGGCGCGTGCAATCGATCGGCGCAGGCACGGGCAGCGAATTCTCGGTGCTGCCGGCGCAGAATGCCAACGGAAATTGGGTGAAGGTGACGCAGCGCGTGCCGGTGCGCATCGCCATCGAGGGCAATCCACCGCGCGCGATGATCGCGGGGCTATCGACCGACGTGAAGATCGACACGGGCGCGCGCTGAGATGGCGTCGCGCGCCGCTACACCGCGGCCGATCCCAGGGGCACCTGCCGCGGAACTGGCGGGCAAGCCGTTACTCGCCACCAACAATCGCGCGCTGCTGACGGTCGGCATCATGGGTGCGATGATCATGCAGATCCTCGACACCACGATCGCCAATGTCGCGCTGCCGCACATGCAGACGAGCCTTAGCGCCACGACCGATACGGTCACCTGGGTGCTGACGAGCTACATCGTCGCGACCGCCATCGCGCTGCCGGCGACCGGCTGGCTTTCCGATCGGTTCGGCAGCCGCAACCTGTTTCTGATTGCGGTCGGCGGCTTCATCATTGCGTCGATGCTGTGCGGCATCGCGACCAGCCTGGAGGAGATGGTGGTCTTCCGCGTCTTCCAAGGCGTGTTCGCCGCCTTCATCAACCCGCTGTCGCAGACCTCGATGCTCGACATCAACCCGCCCGAACGCGCCGCGAAGGCGATGAGCGTCTGGGGCATGGGCGTGATGGTGGGACCGATCATGGGGCCAGTGATCGGCGGCTGGCTGACCGAAAGCTACAATTGGCGCTGGGTGTTCTATGTCAACGTGCCGGTCGGGATCGCGACATTTGCAATCTTGTGGTTCCTGCTGCCGAGCCGGCCCAAGGCAAAGCGATCGTTCGATTTTGCGGGTTTCGTCTATCTCGGCGTCGCGGTCGCGTCGTTCCAGTTGATGCTGGATCGCGGGCAGAGCGAGGATTGGTTCGAGAGTTGGGAAGTGATCGTCGAGGCGCTGCTGGCGCTGGCTTTCGCCTGGATGGCGGTAATCCACTTCCTCACGGCGAAGAAGCCGCTGTTCGATCGCGCGCTGTTCCGCAATCGCAATCTCGTTACCGGGCTGTTCTTCATGCTCGTGGTCGGCATCTCGACCATGGCCCCGATGGCGTTGCTGCCGCCGATGCTGCAGCAACTGTTCGGTTATCCGGTGGTCGATACCGGGCTGATGATGGCGCCGCGCGGCGTCGGCGTGCTCTTCACGATGTGGCTGGCGGGGCAGCTGATGGGTAAGGTCGATACACGGCTGGTGATCATGGCGGGGCTAACGATCTTCGGCATCTCACTGCGGCAGATGGCCAGCTACTCGCTTGAAATGGATTTTTGGCCGGTGGTGACCTCCGGCTTCATCCAGGGGCTGGGCATGGGGCTGGTGTTCATGCCGCTCAATGCCCTCGCCTTCGCGACGCTCGACGGCCGCTATCGCACTGACGGCGCGAGCCTGCTGAACCTGTTCCGCTCGATCGGGCAATCGGCCGGCATCTCAATGGTCACAGTGCTGCTCGCCCGCAACATCCAGACCAGCCACGCGGACCTGGCGCAGCATGTGACACGCAACGTGATGCCGGGCTTCGATCTCGGCGCGCTGGGCGGCTTCGGCACCTTGTCCGACGCAGCGATGTCGATGGTCGATGGAATGGTGAACAAGCAGGCGGCGATGATCGCCTATATCGACGATTTCTATCTGATGAGCTGGATCTCGTTCGCCGCGATCCCGCTGGTACTACTGTTGCAGAAGCCAAGGGGGAAGGTCGAGGTGGTGCACAGCGAATAGCTCACAACGCCCTATTTTGCCGCCACTCCACTAGCAGCGAGGCAAAGCGCGACTTCGTACAACGTGCCGCAAATCGGTCGTCCGCCGTCGCAAGATTCAAATCGCGTGCCTGGGCCAGCGCGAGATAGTAGCAGTCGTATATCGGATGTCCGAGTTCGACCGCGATCGCGAACGCGGACGGTGTCAGTTCGGCCAGCTCGACCCATTCGAAGATGAACGCATCGATGGAAGCAAGCGCCGACTCCGCACCGGCGGCGGTAATCTCCTTGCTCACCACTTTTTTCCACAAAGCGTTGCCTACCTCCGATCGCAGCAGCGATGGCGCGACGAGATCGCTTATGCTCGCGAATGCGATGGCGGCATCGCTGTCGATCTCCTCGACGAACCATTTGAAGGCCAAACTTGCGTCGATTACGATCAACGATCGCGATCCTCTCGGATGAGTCTCCAACCCTCGATCGAACCTACTTGATTGCGTGTGTGTTCGCGTAAAGACTGCGATAGCGCGATCAACTCAGTAGGGGATAGTCGCTTGCGCGGTCGATTTGCCGCCAACGCTTCGCGCAGTTCCGCTTCTAGCGACCGACCGTGACCGGCTGCAGCGCGCTTGTAGTCTGCGATGAGTGCGTCATCGAGGTTGCGAATGAGTACCTGGCCCATCCGCAACTGATATCATTTCGCTATCAACGCCTCAACCGTCCTTTTGCAGATGACGCCGCCCAAGCAGTTCCGCGATCTGCACCGCGTTCAGCGCGGCACCCTTGCGGAGGTTATCGCTCACACACCAGAGCGACAGCCCGTTCTCTACCGTTGGGTCTTCGCGTACGCGGCTGATGAAGGTGGCGAATTCGCCGACGCATTCGATCGGGGTGATGTATCCACCGTCCTCGCGCTTATCGATCAGCATCACGCCGGGCGCCTCGCGCAGGATGTTCTGCGCCTGCTCGGCCGAGATCTCGTCCTCGAATTCGATGTTGATCGCTTCGGAGTGGCCGACGAAGACGGGAACTCGGACGCAGGTCGCGCTGATCTTGATCTTGGGATCGAGGATCTTCTTGGTCTCGACGACCATCTTCCATTCTTCCTTCGTCGAGCCGTCATCGAGGAATTCATCGATGTGCGGGATGACGTTGAAGGCGATCTGCTTGGTGAACTTCGTCACTTCGACCGGATCGGCCACGAAGATCGCGCGGCTCTGCTGGAACAGCTCGTCCATGCCGTCCTTGCCGGCGCCCGATACCGATTGATACGTCGCGACGACGACGCGCTTGATCCGTGCGACGTCGTGCAGCGGCTTCAGCGCGACGACCATCTGCGCGGTCGAGCAATTCGGGTTCGCGATGATGTTGCGCGCACGATAACCGTCGATCGCCTCGGGGTTCACCTCGGGCACGATCAGCGGCACGTCGGGGTCCATGCGGTAGAGCGACGAATTGTCGATCACGATGCAGCCCGCAGCGGCGAACTTCGGCGCATAGACCTTGGTCGCGGCGCTGCCGATCGCGAACAGCGCAAAATCCCAGCCGGTCGGATCGAAATGCTCGATGTTCTGGACCTTGAGCTTCCGGTCCGTATCGCCGTACGCGACCTGCTCGCCGACCGAACGCGACGACGCCAGCAGCGCGATCTCGTCGGCAGGGAATTCGCGTTCGGCGAGGATGTTGACCATCTCGCGCCCGACATTGCCCGTCGCGCCTGCGACCACCACCCGGTAACCCATCACTCACGTCCTTCATTCGATCGCGCGCGCCTTACGTCGGTGCTGCACGTTTCGCCAACAAGCTTTACTTGCGCGCGGGCTTCTTCACGTGGTGATCGAGGAAGTCGAGCATCGTTGTCCACGCATGGATATCCCGCACCGCGCCGTGGGCCTTGCCGGGATACAGCATCATCTCGAACGGCTTGTTCGCCGCCTGCATCCGTGCGGCGAAGGCAGTGGTGTTGTCGAGGAAGACATTGTCGTCCGCCATGCCGTGCATGATGAGCAGCGGATCGCTGATCATGGGAGCATCGGGCAATGCGCTTGACGCCGTGTAGGCCGCCGCGTCGCGCGTCGGATCGCCCATGTAACGCTCGGTATAATGCGTGTCGTACAGTGCCCAGTCGGTGACCGGCGCGCCCGAGATGCCTGCGGCGAACACGCCCGGATGCGCCTCGATCATCTTCAACGTCATATAGCCGCCGTACGACCAGCCGTAGGTCGCAATCGCGTTCGGATCGACGAACGGTAGCGTCTTGAGGTACGCCGCGCCCGCAAGCTGATCGTCGACTTCGACCGAGCCCATTGCGTGCCAGATCGCATCCTCGAACACCTTGCCGCGATTGGCCGAACCGCGATTGTCGATCTGGAAGACGATCCAGCCCTGCTGCACGAGGAACTGGCGCAGCGGCATGTTGCCGGGCCAGTCGCGCGCGACTTCCTGGCTGTGCGGGCCGCCGTAGTGCATGAAGAACACCGGGTAGCGTTTGCCCTTCTCAAGCACCGGCGTGATCATCTGCCAATGGAGCGGCGTGCCGTCCGCCGCCTTAATCGTACCGAACTGCGTCGGGCGGTGCGCCGGCAGGAACGGCGCGTAGGGATGATCGCTGGCGACGGCGTTCTCGTTCACCCAGGCGATCCGCTTGCCTGTAGCGTCAGCGAGATAGATCTGCTTCGGCTGGCGAGGGTTCGAGCGCGAGATGATGAAGCGCGTCCCCTGCCCGTCCGCCGACGCGCCGGCCAGCCACCAGCCGGGCTCGGTCAGCTGCGTGATTGCGTCGGGCCTGGCGAGGTCAAGCGCGTAGAGATGGCGTTCCAGCACGCCGTCGCGATTGCCGGTGAAGAACAGCCGGCCGGCCTTCTCGTCGATCGCGACCAGTGACTCGACCGACCAATCGCCCTTGGTAAGCTGTGTCCAGCTGCCCGCGTTCCAGCGGTACAGATGGCCGAAGCCGTCGCGCTCGGAGCGCCAGATCAGGCTGCCGTCGGCAAGCACGCGGTATGCATCGGTGAGGTTGACCCAGCTTTTCGCGCCGGCCTGTTCGGTGAACATGACCGTCGCCTTGCCGGTCGCCGGATCGACGAGGAGCATGTCGAGCGTGCGCTGGTCACGCGACTGGCGCTGGACGAGCAAAGCCGAGCCGTCCGGCAGCCAGTCGACGCGCGCTAGATAGATGTCGCGGTTAGGCCCGAGATCAACCTGTACCTTGCCCGAGCCGTCGGGGGCCATGATGAAGAGGTCGACGAGCACGTTGGGCGTGCCGGCGGCGGGATAGCGCTGCTGGTAGATGCTGGTGCCGCTCGCGCCGATCGAGGCGCGGGTGAAAATGCGGACCGGTGCTTCGTCGAAACGCTCGACGGCGATGCGCTTATCGTCGGGGGACCACCAATAGCCGGTGCGGCGCGCCATTTCCTCCTGCGCGACGAACTCCGCCTCGCCGACATGCACCGTACCACCGCCGTCCGACGTGATCGCGCGCGCCTCGCCCGTCGCCGGGCCGACCCAGAGGTTCTGGTCGCGCACTAAGCTGACATGGCCGCCGCGCGGGGAAACGACCGGGTTCAGTGCGCCTTTCGTGCCCGCGAGTTTGCGGACAGTGCCGTCGAGCGCAGCGACAAACAGCTCGCCGTCGATCGGGACGAGGATCGACTTGCCGTCGGGCGCCCAGTCATAATCGAGGATGCCGGTCTTGCCGGTTTTCGAGCGGTCGCGCTCGCGCTGCATCTTCTCGGCTTCGGACAGTTCCTCGCCGCTGCCGACCTTGCGCGAATCGACCAGCATTTGCGAAATGCCGGTGCGCGTGTCCATCGCCCACAGGTCAAAGCGAGCGCGTTCGTCCTCGCGCGGGCGGACCGAGGTCAGCAGCGTGCCGTCGGGCGATAGGCGCAGCGCTTGCGGCTGATCGCCGGCGAGATCGGGGCTGGCGAAAACGCGCTCGAGCGTCAGCGGTGCAGCAGCCGCCTTGGGCTCAGCCACGGCGCTGTTCGCCAACAGCGAAAGCCCCACTCCGATCGACGCCATCCATACCCGCATCCACTCTTCCCGGCTGATTGATCGAACGGGGTTAGCGGGATGGGCAGTGAAGCGCAAAGTCACCCTTTGGTTGGATCATTGCGCGCAAATCATCGTAGAGGGAGAAGATGCGCCGCCCTTCGCACTCGCTCCAGGACCTTCACCTTCGCCGACGCAGCGGTCTGCCCATCTGGGCCAGCCTCGTGCTGCGCATCGTTCTGGCGGTCGGGCTGATCGGCATCGCGCTTGGCGGACACTGGATCGACCGCGATGGGCTGCGCGACAATGTCGACGGGCACATCAGTTTCACCGACGTGCTGTATTTCACCATGATCACCGTCACGACGGTAGGCTATGGCGATATCATCCCAGTGACCGACGGGGCGCGGATGTTCGACACATTCGTCGTTACGCCGATCCGATTGTTCGTGTGGCTGATCTTCTTGGGGACGGCGTATGATTTCCTTTTCAAACGGACGTGGCAGCGGTGGCGCATGGCAGTGATCCAGCGACAGTTGCGCGGGCACGTCGTGATCGCGGGCTATGGCAGCAGCGGCGACGAGGCACTGCGCGAGCTCGTCCGACGCAACGTTGATCCCGCGAGCATCGTCGTGGTCGATCGCGACGAGCAAGCGCTGGCACATGCCGAGGAGTGCGGCGCAACGATCCTCGAAGGCGATGCGACCCGCGACGTGACCCTGCAGGCGGCGCGGATCGACCAGGCCGCGACGCTGATGGCGTCTGCCGGGCGCGACGATACGACGATCCTGATCGTGCTTACTGCGCGGCGACTATCTGAGCGGGTGCGGATCAGCGCGGTGATCCGCTCCGACGACAACGAGGCGCTCGCCCGGCAAGCTGGCGCGGACGTGGTGATCAACCCCGCGCGGTTCGCCGGGCTGTTGCTGGCGGGATCGACCGACGGGCCGAACGTGGCGGATTATCTCACCGACCTCGCGGCGGTGCGTGGGCGGGTCGCGCTACGCGAACGCGACGCCACGCCGACGGACGTGGGGCGCCCCTTGCGTGGCCTGACGACCGGGCTCGGCGTGCGATTGTTCCGCCACGGCGTGTGCATCGGCTTCGACCAGCCCGAGGCGGAGCGCGTAGAGACGGGGGACCGGATCGTAGAAATCGTGCGGGGGGACGCACTGACTTGATTGCTTGGGATCCAAGCACACAGCGCGACCTCAGCTACCGGCCGGACTCACACATGAAAAAGGGCGCCGGCGGTGTACGCCGACGCCCTTTTCTGATCGACGATCGCCGCTTACTCGGCAGCGGTAGCCGTTGGCTTCGGGCGATTATCACGACGCTCGGCGATACGTGCCGACTTGCCGGTGCGGCCGCGCAGGTAATACAGCTTCGCACGACGGACGGCGCCCTTGCGGACCACCTCGATCGAATCGATGTTCGGCGAATACAGCGGGAAGACGCGCTCGACGCCCTCGCCGAACGAAATCTTGCGCACGGTGAACGACGAACCCATGCCGCGGTTCGCGCGGGCGATGCACACGCCCTCGTAGTTCTGGACGCGGGTGCGCTCGCCTTCCACGACCTTCACGCCAACCTTCAGCGTATCGCCGGGGCGGAATTCTGGGTGCTTCTTGTTCGCGGTCAGCTTCGCGATCTGCTCGGCTTCGAGCTGCTGGATCAGATTCATGTCTTCATTCCCGTTCGTCGCCGCGCGCCAGAGGGCGACCGGCCCGAGCGCCGACGTGGCGCTCCCATAGGTCCGGCCGCCTTAGCCGTGTATCATCCTCCGCCCGGCGCTGGCGCCAAGCGGCGATCTTCGCATGATCCCCCGATCGCAGCACTTCGGGGATCGTGCGCCCTTCCCATTCAGCAGGTCGGGTATAATGCGGATATTCGAGGAGGCCGCTTTCGTAGCTCTCTTCATCCCCACTTGAAGCGGCGCCCATTACGCCGGGAAGCAGCCGAACGCAAGCGTCGAGCAGCACCAGCGCAGCGGTTTCGCCGCCCGACAGGACATAATCGCCAATCGTTACTTGATCGATCGCACGCGCGTCAAACAGACGCTCATCAAACCCCTCGAACCGGCCGCACAGGATGATCGCGCCGGGGCCGGTCGCGAGATCGCGGACCCGGGCCTGGGTGAGCGGCACACCGCGCGGGGTCATCGCGAGCACGGGCCTGCCCTGCCCTTGCGCATCGAGCGCGGACGCCAGGATGTCGGCGCGCAGCACCATGCCCGCGCCGCCGCCTGCCGGCGTATCATCGACGGTGCGGTGGCGATCAGTGGCGAAGTCACGGATGTTGACCGCGTCGAGCGACCAACGCCCGTCCGCGAGCGCGCGGCCCGCGATGGCATGGCCGAGCGGGCCGGGGAACATCTCGGGGTAGAGCGTCAGGACGGTGGCGGCGAACGTCACGGTTTGGCGAGTTCGAAGCTTAGCACCTGAAGGCTGAGCGCCGGCGTGGGCGCGCGCTGGACGCGGCCGCTCACGCTTCCGATGGCGCAGGACCAGGTGAACGTGCCTTCCATTGCAGAGATGGGCTTGATCGGGGTGCCGGTCTGACAGGTGCCGACCTGCCGCTTGAGATCGGCGATGTCCTCGCGGCGTCGGGCGAGATCGCGGTCGAGCACGACATTGTTGGCGAGCGGCGCGCGGGCCGGATCGCCGGCGCTCCAGACAGCACGCGCGATGTCGTAGGCGCGGGAGAGATCGGGTGACACGGGCACCGCGCGGATCGGCGCCAAGCCCGCGGTGCGGAGCGCCAGGAGCGCTTCCGCGACCGGCTGGCGTGGGCCGGCATAAGTGCGGTTGGCGAAAGCGAACACGCCGACGCCGGCATCGGGCAGCATCATCACGATCGAACCATAGCCGGGATAGCCGCCGCTGTGCGTGACGATCCGGCCGAGGTCGCAATCCTCGACCACCGACCAGCCCATCGCATAAGCGACAGGCGTGCGGCAAAGCGCACCGCTAGGTCCGGGGCGTTCCTGAACCTGGAGGAAGTTCGACCCCTCGACGATTTCGCGCACCGTAGAACGCTTCACCGGGCCAGTTTCAGCATCGTCACGCGCGGGCCAGGCGGAGAGGAGGAAGGCGACCCAGCGCCAATAGTCGTTCGCGCTCGTCTGCACACCGCCCATCGCGCCGAACGCGCCATCGGCCATGTCCGGCTCGCGCACCCAGGCGTTGTCCTGCCAGCGATAGCCGAGCGCGCGAATATCCTGCGGGCCGTTCAGCACATCATAGCCGGTCGTCGCCATGCCGAGCGGCGCCATGATGTTGCGGGTGATATAGTCTTGGTAACGTACGCCGGAGACGTTGCCGACGATCCTGCCGAGCGTCGCATAGCCGAAATTGGAATATTCCATCCGCAGCCCCGGCGCCTGCGCGAACGGAACGCCGGCCTTGAGCATCGCGGTGAAGCCGGCATCCGACAGCGGCTGTTGCCGATCACCCCAGGGATTGTCCTCGACATAGCCCGCGGTGTGATGAAGCAGATCGGCGACGCGGACGCGCGGGCTGTCCGTGGTCGGATATTTCCACGCGCGCATCTCGGGGACGTAGCGATCGGCCGGCGCAGCGAGCGACAGGCGATCCTCGTCGCGCAGCTTCAGGATGGCGAGCGCGGTGAACGCCTTCGACATCGAAGCGATACGGAAACGGCTGTCCGCAGTGACGGGGCGCTTCGCTACGATGTCCTGCACGCCGAGCCCGCGGACCAGCACGAGCTTGCCGTCTTTCACCACGCCATAGACCAGGCCGGGCACGTTCGCGCGCTTCATCCATGAATCGAAATAGCCGGTGAGTTGCGGCTCGAGCGCTTCGACTGCCGGGGGTGCAGACTGCGCAGCGGGCGCGGCTTGCGCAAGGACGGCTGTTGGCGTGGCGAGCAATAGGGCAGCGGTCACGGCACGGATCATCGACGGGTTCCCCTTCGGCTCTTGGCAGCGATACCGCGCGGCCGGAGAGCGTCAACCGCCGCGGAAACGTCCTACTGCCACCACGGCTGTCGGCACGCCGACGATGACGCTCGCGACCAGGCCGTAGAACCAGAACACCACCACAGCGAAAATCGCCATACCGAAGCTGCCACGGTGATCCTGCGGTGTCAGCTTCGCGATTTCCCCCGCGATCACTACCGCCGCAAAAAGCCCGCTTAAGACAGGAAAGCTCGCTACCGCGAACATGATCTGGCTGCTCGACGAGCCGGTGGGGTTCCGCCTAACGATGAACCATGCGGCGAGAGCCGTCACGCCGCTAATTGCCAGAACGGTTCCGATCAGCCAGCCCATTGTCGCACCCTCTTCTTTTCTTGGAACCACCTCGCCGACGGAGCGCTCCAAACCTCATGCACGATTGCATCATCATCGGGAGCGGCCCGGCCGGGCTGACAGCGGCCATTTACCTCGCGCGGTATCACCTGGATATCGCCTTGATCGACAACGGATCGAGCCGCGCGGCGCTTATCCCGTGTACGCACAACCATGCCGGTTATCCGGGCGGGATCAACGGGCGCGACTTGCTCGAGCGGATGTACACCCAAGCTAAGTCGTTTGGCGTGTCGCGCCAGACGGCGACGGTGACCGCGATCGAACCGGTGGGTGATACGTTCATCGTGCGGATGGGCGATGCGGTCGCCGAGGCGCGTACGGTCCTACTCGCGACCGGCGTGGTGAACCATCGGCCGAAGATGGACGACGCGTTGCATGATCGCGCACTTGAGCAGGGCGCGTTGCGCTATTGCCCGGTCTGCGACGGTTATGAAGTGACCGACAAGCGCGTTGGCGTGATTGGGACGGGGGACCATGGGATGCGCGAAGCGATGTTCCTGCGTGGCTTTACGCAGGACGTAACGCTGATCGCACCCGACGCTGAGCATATGCTCGACGAGAGTTGTGCCAAGGCACTCGACGACGCGGGCGTGGAACGTGTCGATGGACCGTGCGGGGGCTATGCGATCGAAGATGGCGGTCTAGCGTTTGATACCGCGCATGGGCGGATGGTGTTCGACAGCGTCTATCCGGCGCTCGGATCGACGATCCGCTCCGAACTGGCGCTCGCGGCGGGCGCGCGTGGCACCGACGAAGGGTGTCTCGTCACCGACGAGCATCAGCGGACGACACTGCCGGGACTTTTTGCCGCGGGCGACGTGGTGAAGGGACTCGACCAGATTAGCCATGCGATGGGTCAGGCCGGGGTTGCAGCAACGACTATTCGGAACGAACTCAACACCCGGCATCCATTGCGGCGCTGATCGGTCAGACGGTTAGGCACATTACTCCGCCGCGAACGCCGCCGTCACGATCAGCCGCTCGGCATTCCACTCCGGCACTGCTTCCTCGCTCATCGGCACCATGAAGCGCTTGCCCGTCGCGCGCTCGATCTCGATCACGTCGCCAGCACCAAAATTTTCCACGGCGACGACCGTTCCGAGAGCTTCACCCGCGGAGGACATCGCAGCTAGACCGATCAGGTCGGCGTGATAATATTCGCCATCGGCTAGTGGCGGCAGTGCATCACGCGGCACCGTCAGTTGAGTGCCGCGCAACGCTTCGGCCGCCGTACGATCGGTGACTTCGGCGAACCGCGCGATGTTGCCACGCAGTGATTTCACCGTCAGCGCGCCGTCGTTGAACGACGCATAGGATGCCACATCGTCGGCGAACAGCTTCAGCTTCACTTCGCCGCCGATGCCGTGCGCGCCGGCAACCGCCGCCAGCACGACGCGCGGCTCATCCGCCGGGCGAACCGTCGGCCCCGTCGGGGAGGTCGTCGGCGCCCTCGGCGGGCTCGGGGGCGGAGACGCCTTCGTTGCTGGCGGGCGCTTCTTCGTCATCGTTGGCCGTCCGGGGATCGGGATCCTGAGTCATGGCGTGCTCCTTCGATCAAGCAACGCGCCATGACGGGATCGGATGCGCCTTCCGCGGATGCCTACTCGGCGGTCGCTTCCTCGGCAGCCGCTTCGGCCGGCTCTGCCTCGGGCGCCGAACCGGCGTTCGCTGCCTCAGCCTTAGCCTCTTCCTCGGCCTTCAGCTTCTCGGCGCGCTCTTCGGCACGCTCCTTGGCCTTCTCGCCCGGCTCGGCCTTCTTCGGGTTGTTGCGCGCCGGACGCTCGAGAACGCCGGCGACATCGAGGAAGCGCGCGACACGATCGGTCGGCTGCGCGCCATTGCTCAGCCAATGCTTGGCGCGCTCGGCGTCGAGCACGATGCGCTTCTCGTCATCCTTGGCGAGCAGCGGATTGTAGTTGCCGATCTTCTCGATGAACTTGCCATCACGCGGGCTGCGCGCGTCCGCAACGACGATACGGTAGTACGGACGCTTCTTCGAACCGCCACGGGACAGGCGAATGCTCAGTGCCATTGTAATCTATTCCTTCTAGGTATCTGAAAAGGTTTACTTCTTGAACTTCGGAAAACCGGGTGGGAGGCTGCCGCCGCCCATTCCGCCCAGGCCGTTCGGCAGACCGGGAAGCCCGCCGCCGGCCTTGCCCAGCATCTCGCCGAGCTCGGGGCCGCCCAAGGCGTTGCCGAGGCCGCCCATGCCGCCCCCCGGCCCGCCCTTGCCGAGCATCGCCAGCATTCCCTTGATCCCGCCCATCTTGCGGATCTTTTTCATGGCCGAGGCCATTTCCTGATGCATCTTCAGCAACTTGTTCACGTCCTGCACGGTCGTGCCGCTGCCCTTGGCGATGCGGATCTTGCGCTTAGCGTTGATCACCTCGGGCTTGGAGCGTTCCTTCTGAGTCATCGACGTGATCATCGCGTCCATGCGCAGCAGGATGCGCTCGTCGACGGCGCCCGACGCCATCGCCTGTTGCGCCTTCTTCATGCCCGGCATCATGCCGGCCAGCGCGCCTAGCCCGCCCATGCGGCGCATCTGCGCCAGCTGGCTTCGCAGGTCGTCGAGGTCGAACTGGCCCTTTGCCAGCTTCGTTGCCATCTTCTCGGCGTCTTCCTGCTGGATCGACTCCGCTGCCTTTTCGACGAGGCTGACTACATCGCCCATGCCGAGGATGCGGCCGGCGACCCGCTCGGCGTGGAACGCTTCGAGCGCGTCCATCTTTTCGCCGACACCGGCGAACTTGATCGGCTTGCCAGTGACGGCGCGCATCGACAGCGCCGCGCCACCGCGCGCGTCGCCGTCCAAGCGGGTCAGCACGACGCCGGTAAGCGGCACCTGATCGGAGAAGTTCTGCGCGACGTTGACCGCGTCCTGACCGGTCAGGCTGTCAACGACGAGCAGGATTTCCTGCGGACGGGCGATGTCCGCTACGGCCTTCATCTCGTCCATCAGCGCCTGATCGACGTGTAGCCGACCGGCGGTGTCGAGCATCAGCACGTCGAAGCCCTGCAGCTTCGCCGCCTGCATTGCGCGCCGCGCGATATCGACCGGTTGCTGGCCGACGATGATCGGCAACGTTTGGACCTCGACCTGCGTGCCGAGCGTGGCAAGCTGTTCCTGCGCGTTCGGGCGATTGACGTCGAGCGACGCCATCAGCACCTTCTTGCGATCCCGGCCCATCTGACCGGCCGACAGCCGCTTGGCGATCTTGGCGGTCGTGGTCGTCTTTCCCGAGCCCTGCAGGCCGACCATCATGATGATCGCCGGCGGCGTGACACCGAGATCGAGCTCAGCCGCTTGCGGATCGTCGCCGCCGAGCATCTCGATCAGCGCGTCATGGACGATCTTGACGACCTGCTGCCCTGGCGTGATCGAGCGAAGGACGTTCTGGCCGATCGCCTTTTCGGTCGCGTCATCAACGAACTTGCGCGCTACGGGCAGCGCTACATCGGCCTCGAGCAATGCGACCCGCACTTCGCGCATCGCCTGGCGCACGTCCGCTTCGGTCAGCGCGCCACGACCGCGCAAGCGGTCGAACACGCCGCCAAGACGATCGCTCAGGCTGTCGAACATTGCGTCATAACTCCATATTCCCGCGCCAAACGCAAAAGCGCCGGCGGGCGAAACCTCGCCGGCCAGCGGGCACCACATGGGCGCTTGTCTTCAGCGTTCAACAAACGGAACGTGGATACGTGATAGCCGAACCAGCCCAAACAGGCAAGTCGCAGCGAATTAACACCTTCTACATGAAACTGCTGCCAAAACGGCTAAGCAACATAGGACCAAGCCATGGTGGAGCTGACGCCACGCGCCGCCGGCGCGCCGGCCGCCGAACTCGGGAGTACGACCCGGATCGTGACCGCCGCCGCGATCGCGCTGTTCGTCCTGCTCGGCGGCAGCGCGCTCGACATCTTGCTGCGCCGATGGCTCGGCGCGAACGACCCGCTCGATCCGATGCTGGTGATCGCGCTGCTGCTCAATGTCGCGCTGATCCTGATCGGGTGGCGTCGGCATAATGCGCTGGTCCAGGCTCTCGGCAATCATGAAGCAGCGAGCGAGCGGCTGCGGTTGCTTTCGAGCTGTGATCCGCTGACTGGGTTTCTCAACCGCCGCAGCCTCGTCGAAGAAGGATCGGCAATGCTGCACGAGGCTACGCGGCGCGGCCGCGCGGTGGCGCTCGTAATGCTTGGGCTCGATCGCTTCAAGACGGTCAACGACCTGTACGGCCACGCTGCCGGCGATGCGCTGCTGGCACGAGTCGGGCGGGAAATTGCGGAGATCCTGCCACCGGTGGCGCTGGTCGCGCGGCTCGGCGGCGATGAATTTGCGTGCGCCTTCGTCTTCGACCCGCGCGAGCCGGCAATGGTACAGCGGATCGCCGAGCAACTCGTCAGCCGGCTCGCTCAGGCGATCGAGATCGACGGGCAGCAAATCCACATCTCCGCCTCGGTCGGGATCGCGCGCTCCGATGTCGAACGCGGTTCGATCGACGCGCTGATGCGCGCGGCGGACATTGCAATGTACGCCGCCAAGGAAGCCGGACGAAACCGCTCCGCCTGGTTCGATCCGGCGATGGCGCGGGCGCTTCACGCGCGCAACGAATTGGAGAACGGGCTGCGGGGCGCAATCCCGGCGGGCCATATCGTGCCGTACTTCGAACAACAGATCGATCTGGCCAGCGGCCGTCTTTACGGCTTCGAGGTGCTCGCGCGGTGGGAGCATCCGGTTCACGGCACGATCGGTCCCGACCGCTTCATCCCAATCGCCGAGCAGAGTGGGCTGATCGCCGATTTGTCGATGGCGGTGATGCGGCAGGCGTTCCTGGCGGCGCGCGATTGGGATCCAGCGCTGACGATCTCGGTGAACATCTCGCCGTGGCAGTTTCGCGACGCGTGGCTGCCGCAGAAGATCATCAAGCTGTTGCTGGAGACGGGCTTTCCCGCACATCGGCTGGAAATCGAGATCACCGAGAGCGCGCTGTTCGACAATCTGTCGCTGGCGCAGTCGATCGTCGGCAGCCTGAAGAACCAGGGCATCCGCATCGCGCTCGACGATTTCGGCACGGGCTACTCAAGCCTCGCGCACCTGCGCGCGCTGCCGTTCGATCGGATCAAGATCGACCGCAGCTTCGTCCAGGCGATCGCCGACCATGCCGACAGTGCGGCGATCGTCAGCGCGATTGCTAGCCTGGGCGCGAGCCTGAACCTGCCGGTGACGGCGGAAGGGATCGAGGATGCCGAGATCGAGGCGCGATTGCGCGCGCTCGGTTGTGCGCGGGGGCAAGGCTATCATTACGGGCGGCCGATGAGCGGCGCGAACACGCGGCGGATGCTGGCAGAGCGGCGAATGCTGGCGACAGGCGCTGGGGCTGTCGATCTGGGGCAGCGGCGGGCGGGGTGAACCCAATCCTTCCCAAGCGGAGCTTGGGGAGGATTTAGAAAGATCGGAAGGTCAGTTCCGCGGGGGCTGGCGGCGGTAGCTTAGGGCTTCGGCGATGTGGATGCGGCCGACTTCGGCTTGCCCCGCCATGTCGGCGATCGTTCGAGCGACGCGCAGAATGCGGGTGTAGCCGCGCGCCGAGAGCCGCATCGCCTCGGCGGCCCGAGCAAGCAACGCGCGCCCAGAGTCGTCGGGGGTGGCGAACGCTTCCAGAAGTTCCCCTCGGCTTCCGCGTTGGTGCGGATCGGATGGTCGCGATAGCGATCGGCCTGCACCCCGCGCACGGCAGCGACGCGTGCGGAAACTTCGTCCGATCCTTCCGTGGGCGGCGGCAACATCAGGTCGGCGGCGCTCACGGGCTGCACCTCGACGTGAAGATCGATGCGGTCGAGCAGCGGCCCGGACACCTTCGCTTGGTAATCCGCGGCGCATTTGGGCGCGCGGGCGCACGCCAGTCCGGCGTCGCCCAGATAGCCGCAGCGACATGGGTTCATTGCGGCAACGAGCTGAACGCGGGCGGGAAAGGTAACGTGGGCATTGGCCCGCGCGACGCTGACGCTGCCGGATTCGAGCGGCTGGCGCAGCGAATCGAGCACTGCGCGCTGGAACTCGGGCAGCTCGTCGAGGAACAGCACGCCGAGATGCGCGAGGCTGACTTCGCCAGGCTTGACCTTCAACCCGCCGCCGGTGAGCGCCGCCATCGATGCCGAGTGGTGCGGGGCGCGGAATGGGCGCGTGCGCGTCAACCGCCCGCCTTCGAGCGTACCGGCGACCGACTGGACCATCGAGACCTCGAGCGCCTCGCTGGCGTCGAGCGGTGGCAGGATGCCGGGCAGGCAGGAGGCCATCAGCGACTTGCCCGACCCGGGTGGACCGACCATCAGCAGATTGTGGCCGCCGGACGCGGCGATCTCGAGCGCGCGCTTGGCGGTCTCTTGGCCGCGCACCTGCTTGAGATCGGGGCCCTTCCCGGCCGGCAGCACCTCGCCAGCAGCCGGTGCGCCGAGCAGACCGTGGCCCTTCAGATGATTGATGAGCGACAGGAGGTCAGGCGCTGCGACCACCTCAATCGAGCCACTCCATGCGGCTTCGGAGCCTTGGGCCGCTGGGCAGATCAGCCCTTTGCCCATTTCAGCGGCATGCAGCGCGGCGAGCAGCACGCCGGGCGACGGTGCGATCCGGCCGTCGAGCGTCAGCTCGCCGACGATAACGTAATCGGCCAGCGCCTCTGCGTCCACAAGGCCCATCGCGGCGAGCAGGCAAAGCGCGACGGGCAGATCGAAGTGCGATCCTTCCTTGGGCAAATCGGCCGGCGACAGGTTCACCGCGATCCGCTTCGGCGGCAGCGCGAGGCCCATCGCGGCGATTGCGCCGCGCACGCGTTCGCGGCTCTCGCCAACCGCCTTGTCGCCGAGCCCGACGAGATTGAACGCGGGCAGCCCCGGAATGAGCTGCACCTGTACCTCGACGCCACGCGCCTCCAGCCCGAGATACGCCACCGTCGAGACGATCGCCGCCATGCACCCCCCAGAGCCCCGTTCCCTTCCCGTTCATACCGGCTTTGCCACCGCTGCAAACCTTCCATTCACCGTCTTGTGTTTGCAACACACCGGAGCCACATGGCCGCCATGCAAGATCGCCATCCCGTTTTGCGGTATCTTCAACTAGCGCTCGGCGGGCTGCTGTTGCTGGGTGCGGCGGTGATGGGGCCTTTACCGGGGCCGGGCGGGATCTTCCTGTTCGCGGGCGGTATGGTGTTGATCCTACGCAATTCGCGCTGGGCGCAGGTGCGTTGGGCGCGACTGAAGCGACGCTGGCCACGGATCGGCGGCTTGGTCGATCGCGCGATGCGGCGGCGTAGCGCGCTGAGGCGTCGCGCGCGCGACCGCGTCTTGGGCTCGCGTTGACTTGGAAGCGGCCTTCGCCTATGCGCCGCTCCATTCGGGCCGTCCTGCGTGGCGGCCCTCTTGTATTTCAGATTCGGGAATGAGCGATGAAGCGGACCTTTCAGCCGAGCAACCTGGTGCGCGCGCGCCGTCACGGCTTCCGCGCACGGATGGCGACGGTCGGCGGCCGCACGGTGATCCGTCTGCGCCGTGCGCGCGGCCGCAAGAAGCTGTCGGCCTAATCAAGACGATTACGCGCCGCCGGGATTTCTTGGCGGCGAATGCCGGGCGCCGGGCGCCGATGCCGGGCTTCGTGCTGCTGGTGCGCCCGCGTGACGACGGCGATGCGACGATCCGGATCGGCTACACCGTCACCAAGAAGATCGGCAACTCGGTGGTACGCAACCGCATGAAGCGGCGGTTGCGGGCGCTGGCGCGCGAGTTGCTGCCGACGCAGGGCGTGGCGGGTGCGGATCACGTGCTGATCGGCCGCAACGGCGGGATCGAACGCGATTTCGACAGCTTGCGGCGTGAGCTGGGCAAGGCGCTTGGCAAGGTCGCGCGGTGATCGCCCGGTTGCTGATCCTGCTGGCGCGCGGGTGGCAATTGGGGCCGTCGCTGATCTTGCCACCGTCGTGTCGGTATCAGCCGAGCTGTTCCGCCTATGCAATCGAGGCGCTTCACCGCTATGGCGCCGCGCGGGGCAGTTGGCTCGCAGCGAAGCGGATCGCACGCTGCGGCCCGTGGGGCGGTCACGGCTATGATCCGGTCCCATGAAAGAGCTGGGCCGTAAGGGGTTTGGGCGCACGTGAACAAAGACAATCAGAATTTCGTGCTGTTCGCGGTGCTGGCGGCACTGATCCTGTTCGGCTGGCCGCTGCTGCAGAACCAGTTCTTCCCGGTCGCCAATCCGCCGGTGACGAAGATCGCAGACGGCAAGACGACGGTCGTTCCGAACAAAGCCGCCGATCCCACCGCCGACACTCCGGCAGCGAACCGCGACCGGGCTCAGGTGCTACGCGAGACGCCGCGGGTGCAGATCGAGACGCCGACAATGCACGGCTCGATCAACCTGAAGGGCGCGCGGATCGACGATCTGGTGCTGAAGAACTACAAGGAGACGATCGCCAAGGACTCGCCGCCGGTGCGGTTGCTGTCGCCAGCGGGTGCGCCAGAGGCGTATTTCGCCGGCTTCGGCTGGCGTGACGATGGGCTTTCCCCACCGACCGCCGATACCGTGTGGACGGCATCGTCGCAGCTGCTGACGCCCGGCAAACCGGTGACGCTTACCGCTGCGAACGCCAAGGGCCAGCGCTTTGCGATCGAGCTGTCGGTTGACGACGGCTATATGTTCGCGATCAAGCAGACGGTGGCGAACGGCGGGGCCGGCGCGGTGCCCGTCGCTGCATACGGCCTCGTCAATCGCGCTGGTATTTCGAAAGATCCGGACAGCTGGACGATCCACGTCGGGCCGATGTCGGTCCACAACGACAAGGCCGATTACGACGTCAACTACGAGACGGTCGACGAGGGTACCCAGAAGTTCTCGACGACCGGCGGCTGGCTCGGTTTCGTCGACAAATACTGGCTGACTGCGCTGGTGCCTGATCAGGCACGGCCGTTCGACGGGCAGTTTCGTTCGGGCGCCAGCAAGGCGTATCAAGGCGATTACACCAGCAACGCACAATTGCTGCAGCCTGGCCGAGTGACCTCGCAAACGAGCCGCTTCTTCGCCGGCGCCAAGGAAGTGCGGTTACTTGATAGATACACCGACAGCGGGATCGCGCCGCGCCTCGATTATGCGATGGACTGGGGTTGGTTCCGGCTCGTCGAGAAGCCGATCTTCTATTATCTCGACTGGCTGTTCCGGATGCTCGGCAATTTCGGCGTGGCGATCATCCTGCTGACGCTGACGATCCGGCTGCTCATGTTCCCGATCGCGCAGCGCCAATTCGCCTCAATGGCGAACATGCGTGCCGTCCAGCCCAAGATGAAGGCGATCCAGGATCGCTACAAGGACGACAAGCCGCGGATGCAGCAGGAGATCATGGCGCTGTATAAGACCGAGAAGGTCAATCCGCTCGCCGGCTGCGCCCCGACGCTGCTCCAGATCCCCGTCTTCTACGCGCTGTACAAGATGCTGATGTTGACGATCGAGATGCGGCACCAGCCGTTCGTCGCGTGGATCAAGGATTTGTCGGCGCCCGATCCGCTGACGCCGGTGAACCTTTTCGGCCTGCTCGCCTTTACCCCGCCGGCGTTCCTCGCGATCGGCATCGTTCCGATCCTGCTGGGCATCAGCATGTACTTCCAGTTCAAGCTAAACCCGGCGCCGATGGACGACACGCAGAAGCAGATCTTCTCGCTAATGCCCTGGGTGCTGATGTTCGTGATGGCGCCGTTCGCAGTTGGCCTGCAGGTGTATTGGATCACCTCTAACGTGCTGACGATCCTGCAGCAGAAGCTGCTCTACGCTCGACATCCGGGCCTTAAGGAAGCCCCCGCGAAATGACCGATCCTCTCCAGCACGAGGAGGGAGACCACTCGGTGCAGCCGAATGGCGAAGTTGTGCCGCCAGAAACGACATTGCCCACGCAAGCTCCCCTCCAGGAGCCTTCTCATTCCGATGAGGCAATTGAACTGGCGCGAAAGATCTTTGCCGGTCGGATCGAGTTCCTGAAGTCTGCCCCTGCCCTTACCTTCCTCCCCGACCCATCGGTGCCGGAAATTGCCTTCGCGGGCCGCTCGAACGTCGGAAAATCATCGCTGCTCAATGCGCTCACGGGGCGCAAGTCGCTCGCGCGCACGTCGGTTACTCCCGGGCGAACGCAGGAGCTCAACTACTTCGACGTCGGCGAGCCGCTCGTGTTTCGACTCGTCGACATGCCCGGCTACGGTTTTGCCAAGGCGCCGAAGGATATCGTTCGTAAATGGCGATATCTGGTCAACGATTTCCTGCGCGGGCGGCAAGTGCTGAAGCGTGCGCTGGTGCTGATCGACGCGCGCCACGGCATCAAGGATGTCGATCGCGAGATCCTCGAGATGCTCGATAAAGCCGCGGTCAGCTATCGTATGGTGCTCACCAAGGCCGACAAGATCAAGGCGAGCGACCTTGCCGAGGTGACCGAGCGGACGATTGCGGAGGCGCGCAAGCGGCCAGCCGCGCACCCCGAGATCATCGCCACCTCTGCGGAAAAGGGAATGGGAATCCCCGAACTGCGCGCCGCGGTGATCGAGTCGATCGGCTGAGGCTATTTCCGTAGGATCAGCCGGTCGCGGCGATCTGGTAGAGGAAGTCGGCGAACCCGACCGTCGCCGCGTCATAGCCGAGCACCTTGGGATTGCTGCTCTCGATCAGCAGATATTCGTCGGGTGCATGAGCGCCGTTTCCATGGCCAAGGCCAAACTGCCCCGCCGGCAAGGACACCGGCGGACCGGTGAAGATATACCCCGGCCAGCTGCCGGCCAGCCGCGGATAAAGTGTCGTCTTGATGCCGGCGCGCTCGTACGTCGCGCGTTCGGCCTTGATCAGACCCGACTCTTCGGCAGTTTCGGTGGGGTCGTAACCGCCCGACACGTTCACCGCGACATCGGCAAATCCGCGCTTGGCGAGATGCGCCCGCAGCTTGGCAATACAGTCCTCGGCGGTCTGGTTGGGCACCAGTCGCATGTCGATCTTCGCCGTCATCTTGGCGGGCAGGATCGTCTTCCCACCGGGGCCGGTGTAACCGCCGACAAGCCCTTCGATGTTGACCGTCGGCATTGCCGCGAGCCGCTCCAGCGTCTCCTGCCAGCTCGTGTCGCCGATCCACTTCTTGACGCCCGCCTGGCGCAATTCGTCGGCCGAGCTGCGCGACCGCGCGCTCTCGGCGATCAGCGCTTTCTCGCGGGCGGTAAGCGGGCGGACCTTTTCGAACCAGCCGTCGATCGCAGGCGTGTTGCCGTCGGGCGTGACGAGCGTCTGCAACGCCTGAACGAGCCGCCACGCGGGCGCATCGATGATCGCCTTCATGCTCGAATGAATGTCGCGCGTCGGGCCGCGATCCCACTTCTCGGCGGAGGCGACCAGTTCGAGCTCGATCATCCCCTTGGCGCCGAGATTGATCGCGATGTCGCCGCTTGTGGGATCTTGCCACATCGAGGGGATGATCACGCCGCTGCACTTCTTGAGCGCAGCGAGCACCTCGGGCCGCTGCACCACCTGCATGAAGTGCGGCGAGCCGATCTCCTCCTCGCCCTCAGCAACCAGCACGAGGTTTACCGGCAGCCGAACGCCGGAGCGCTTGAATGCGATGAGCGCAGCGAGCACGGCGCTCTGCGGCCCCTTCTGGTTGATCGCGCCACGCCCGACGAGCGCCCTCCCGAGGCCCGGCTTGTCGATGATCCGCCCCTCAAGCGGCGGAGACGTCCATTCGGACGCATCGAACTGCTTCACGTCGTACATGAAATAGAGGCCGAGCGTCTTGGCCGCGCCATTGTTCATCGTCGCGAACACACCGGGGGCGCCATCGGTCGGCATGGTGACTGCTTGTTGGAAGCCGGCTTCCTTCGCGAGCCGCACCATCAGGGCTGCGCCCTTGTCCATGTCGCGATTCTCCGCGGCGATCGAGGGGAGCGCAATCCATTCGCGCAGGCGCGCAATGGCCTCGTCATGGCCCTGCCCTACAGCCGCTGCGATCTTCGCCATGTCGCCGCTCTGCGCTGCCTGCGCCCCCGGTGCGAACATCGCCGCCCCCAGCATCGCCCCACCCAGCAATCCGCGCCGATCCGTTTCCATGATCTTGCCCCCGTTGTTTTGATTCTGCGGCGAATGTTGCACGCGGCGGCTGCGGGCTCTACCCCCGCGAGCCATGAAATTGATCATCGGCAATAAGGCCTACTCCTCCTGGTCGCTGCGCGGCTGGCTCGCCTGCAAGCAGTCCGGCTTGCCGTTCGAGGAAGTCGTCGTCCCGCTGTACGACCAGGATTGGGACCGGCGGCGGGAGGGGGATGAATTCGCGCCGTCGTCGGGCAAAGTGCCGATCCTTTGGGATGGCGAGGCGGTGGTGTGGGACAGCCTGGCGATCGTCGAATATCTCGCCGACAAGGTCGGGCGTGAGCGGTTCTGGCCGGCGGATGAGGCGGCACGCGCGATGGCGCGGTCGATGGCGGCGGAGATGCATTCGAGTTTTGCCGCGCTGCGCCGTGAGCACAGCATGAACATTCGCCAGATCCATGCCCCAGTGCCGCCGTCCGAGGCGGTGCAACACGACCTGTTGCGAATGATGGAGCTTTGGGCGCAGGCGCGGGCTAGATTCGGCGGCAACGGCGCGTTTTTGTTCGGCGAGTTCGGCGCGGCCGACATCATGTTCGCCCCGGTCTGCACGCGGATCATCACCTATTCGCTGCCCGTCGCGCGGTTTGCGGTGCCGTATATTGAGGCGGTGTTGACGCATCCGTTTATGCAGGACTGGATCGCCGGGGCGCAGGAAGAGGAATGGGTGATCGAGCAGTTCGAGCAGCCCGCAACCGCATGACCGACCCGGTAGCGCTCGCGACGGCGCTGCTTGCTTGCGAGAGCGTGACGCCGGCGCGCGGCGCGGTATTCGACGTGCTGGAGGCGGCGCTGGTGCCGCTCGGGTTTGCGGTCGAGCGCTTCGTTGCGGGCGAGGCGCCTGACGGGCCAGTCGAGAATTTGCTTGCAATTCGTGGTGATTACGGGCCGCACTTCGCGTTTGCTGGGCATCTGGATGTGGTGCCGCCAGGCCCGGGCTGGACCAGCGGGGCGTTTGCGCCGGAGGTGCGCGACGGGCTGCTGTATGGCCGCGGGGCTGTCGACATGAAGGGGGCGATCGCGGCGTTTGTCGCTGCGGCCGGGCGCGTCGACGGGCCGGGCGTCACCAGCCTGATCATCACTGGTGACGAGGAAGGGCCGGCGACGTTCGGGACGCGGGCACTGATCGATCGCATGGCCGAGCGCGGGGTGCGGCCGGATTTTTGCCTGGTGGGGGAGCCCACGTCGGCGGCGCGGCTGGGCGACATGATCAAGATCGGGCGGCGTGGCTCGGTGAATATCTGGATCGATGTGCCCGGGCGGCAAGGTCATGTCGCCTATCCGCACCTGGCGGACAATCCGATTCCCAAGCTGGTGGCGACGCTGGCCGAGATCGACGCGCTCGTGCTCGACGCGGGAAGTGACTGGTTTCAGGCGTCTAATATCGAAGTGACGGACATCACCGTCGGCAATCCGGCGACGAACGTGATCCCGGCAAAGGCGTCGGCGCGGCTGTCGATCCGCTTCAACGACCTGCATCGCGGCGAAGACCTAGCGCAGCGCATTACCGCGATCGTGCGGCGGCATGCGCCAGAGGCTGTGGTGGAGGCGCGGATTTCAGGAGAGGCGTTTCTGACCGAGCCGGGCAAGCTTTCCGCGATCGTATCCAGCGCGATCGAGGCACGAACCGGGATCGTGCCGGAACTGTCGACGACGGGCGGAACGTCGGATGCGCGGTTCCTGTCGGCGCTGTGCCCGGTGGTGGAATTCGGACTTATCAATGCGACGATGCACAAGCTGGACGAGGCTGTCGCGGTCGAGGATTTGCAGGTCCTCACAGATGTTTACGAGGACATACTACGGCGCGTCTTCAACTGACGGCAGCGCCCTTGGGCCGCCGCAAAATGATGTAGAGCGCGCCCTGCCCGCCGTGCCGCGGGTGCGCGTTGCGGACGGCGGCGATGGCGCTGGCGTGGCGGGAGGCGGCTAGCCAGTCGCCGATCGCCGCGCGGATGGCGCCGCGGGCGTGCGGGCGTTCGCTTTCGGGGCGCGGCGGCTTGCCCGTCACGAGCAAAATAACACGGTCTTTCCGTGATATAGCGCGCGCCAAGGCACCGTCCAGCAAATCATGCGCCGAATGAAGCGTGTGGCCGTGAAGGTCGATCGTCACATCGGGCACGACCATGCCGCGCGACAGGCGCTTGTCCCACCCGCCATCGAGGGTGATTCCCGGGGCTGCGGCGGGGATTTTCGGAGGCAAAGCCGGGGCGAGCGACACGCGAATCTTTGGGTTGAGCGTCGCTTTAACGAGCGGTTCCGGAGTTTTTTGTACAGCGACCGCACGCAGCGGACGAACGCTCGCCATCACCCGCGCCCAAAGCGCGGCTTCGTCAAGGGCGAGGCTGCGCGACACCGAGCCGAGCCAGCGTGCCAACGGGCAAAAGCAGGAAGGCGGTGCCGCGTGCGCTCATGCCGCCAGCGATCGCGCGTGCCTCGGCGCCAGCACCCCAGAAGGTGTCGAAGCGGTTGGTGCCCTTGATCGCGCCGCCGGTATCCTGCGCCACCCACAGCCCGGTCGCGTCGGTGCGATCCATCGACAGGAACACCGGCGCGCCGAGCGGCACGAAGCGCGTGTCGGCGGCGACCGTCGCTTGATCCGACACGGGCAGGCCCATCGCGCCGAGCGGCGGGCCATCGAGCAGGCGGAAGAAGACGTAGCTCTTGTTCTCGCGCATGATCGCGCGGCCCTGCTCGGGATTGGCGTGGAGCCAAGCAACGATGCCCTGCATGCTCGCCTGGCCCGGCGCGAGCAGGCCGCGATCGCGCATCAGCTTGCCGATCCCGGTATAGTCCCGGCCGTTCTGGCTTTCGTAGCCGATCCGAAGGATTTCGCCGCTCGGCAGGCGCACGAGGCCAGAGCCCTGGACCTGAAGGAAGAACAGCTCGACCGGATCGGCGGCATAGCCGAGGATGCGCGCCTTGCCGGTGAGCGCGCCCTGCTCGATCGCGGTGCGATCGAAATAGGGCACGAAGTTGCTGCCATCGACGCGGCCGCGGATCTTCTTGCCCTTCAGCTCGGTCGAGAACAGGCCGAGATCGACATCGACCAGATCGGTCGGCCGGGCGTAGATCGGGGCGTAGCCGTCACGATATTCGCGCGAGCCGGCGATTTCGGGGATGTAATAGCCAGTCGCGAAGGCCTTGCCGTCGCCGACCTGCACGCTTTCAAAGAAGCGGGTGAAGAAGCCGCGTGGATCGCCCGAGGCGCCGGCCGCGGCATCGCACGCCGGCTTCCAATCGGAACCGCGGGTCAGCCCGGTCGGATCGGTGCGGCGGACCAGCGACGGGCAGGAGATGCGGAAGGCAGCAAGCGCGCGGGCGGCGCTGTCACCGGTGAGCGGCAGGCTGGCGATCGGGGGCCCGGCGACCACGCCGGCGGTTGCCGCGGTGATCGCGCCGGTAGCAGTTGCCGCAGCGACTGGCGAGATGGGTGTCGCCGATACCGGCTGGCGGACGGCCCCGGTCGTCGTGGGCGGTGGAACGCGTGGGCCGGCCGTGGGAGGCGCCACGCCGCCGACGCATGCCGACAGCGCCAGCGCCGCGGCCAGCGTGGAAACTCGACGAAGCGTCTTCACGCCTCGTCGGTGTCCGCGAGCTTCCAGTTCGGATCGCTGCTGCGCAGCGTGCGCGCGAACGTCCATACGTCGTGAGTCTCGACCGCGTCGGTTGTCGACCCAGCGATGACGTTGCCGTCGGCGTCGCGCGTCACCGCAGCGATATCGGCATCGAAGCGTACGGTGATCCGCGCTTCTTTGCCTTGCAGCGAGGCGGCGGTGATCATGGCGCGCTCGATCGAGACGAGGCGGTTGGCAAGAACCTGACCAGATTCGTTGCGCGCAGCGATCGCCTCGCCGAACGCAGCGGCAACTTCGGGGGCGACGAGTTCGCGGAGCGTTGCCTCGTCTCCAGCCCAATAGGCTTCGAGGATCATGCGGTACGCAGCCTGCGCGCCCTCAACGAAGCGGACGACGTCAAAGCCCGATTCGGCGCCAACGATCGCGCGAATGCCGGCTTCGGCATTGCCCTCGAACGGGCGTGGTGCGGTATCGCGGACTTCGCGGACCGGCTCGGCAGCGCGCGGCAATGCCGTGGAGGCGACACGCTCTTCCGCCGGTTTCGGCAATGGCTGTTCATGGCCGGTGCGTTTGCCGAGCACCGAATAGAGCCGGAGCGCAAGAAACGCCGCCACCATGGCGAGTAAGACGATGTAGAAAGTCACTCGGCCTCCGATACACTGGGTCTCCAACATAGGCGCCAACGCGCCGTCTTTCAAATGGGTGCTGGCGTTGAAGTGACGTCGACCGCCTGCTACGCGGCGCGACACTGCGTGCGGCCGTGCCGCGCGACGATCAATCCTTGAGGAACGACGACATGGACGAGCAGGATTTTGGCGCCGAGACCCCATCGACTCCCCAGCCGAACGGCATGGATACCGCCCCTGCCGTCGGACTTATCTCACAATATGTGAAGGACTTGTCGTTCGAGAACCCGAACGCGCCGGGGGTGTTCCAGAACACGCAGGGGCCGGAAATCAACGTGCAGTTCGACATCGCATCGAACCAGGTGGCGGAAGATGCCTTCGAGGTGACGCTGAAGATCGATGTTCGCGCCGAGAACGACGGCCGCGTCACTTTTCTGGTCGAGCTGGCCTATGCTGGGCTATTCGGGCTGCGCAACGTGCCGGAAGATGCGATTCAGCCCTTCCTGCTCGGCGAAGCGCCGCGGCTGCTGTTCCCCTTCGCGCGCCGCGTGGTGGCCGACACGATCCGAGACGGCGGCTTCCCGCCGCTGCTGCTGGAGCCGATCGACTTCAACGCGTTGTACCATCAGCAGTCGGCGCAGCGGGATGCGCAGCTGGCGGCGGGGAATTTCGGGCAGGCTTGATTCTGATACCTCCGTTCGTGCTGAGGAAGCATTGAGCTTGTCGAAATGCGGTCTCGAAGCACATGCCCTTCGAGACGGCACTTCGCCTTCGGCTCAGCACCTCCTCAGGGCGAACGGATGGGGGACAGCCTGGGCCAACATCCCTCGATACGGGCTCTCGACTGCGCTCGATCCCTACTCGGGACGAACGGGTGCGGCGGGCGAACGGGGGTGGCGTGTGACGGACCAGTGGGGCGTGTGACGAACGGCTTTAGCGCCAACGGAGTAATCGCATGAACCTCGCCCGTGCGCTCGGATCGGTCGGTGGGCTGACGCTTGCCAGCCGGATCCTCGGGCTGGTGCGCGATTCGCTTTTCGCGCGGTTCGTTGGCGCGGGGTTTGCGTCGGATGCGTTCCTGATCGCGTTTCGGCTGCCCAACATGTTTCGCGCGCTGTTTGCCGAGGGTGCGTTTTCGGCGGCGTTCATTCCGATGTTTAACCGCAAGGTGGGGGACATGGAGGGGCGTGGGCTGCCCGATGGGGTGGCGTTCGCGAGCAACGCGCTGTCGGTGCTGCTGCCGGCGCTGATCGTGTTCACGATCGTGATGGAGCTGGCGGCGTGGCCGGTGACCTGGGTGCTGTCGGGCGGGTTCAACGATGCCAACCCGGCGCAGTTCGCCTTCGCGGTCGAGCTGTCGCGGATCACCTTTCCTTATCTGATGCTGATCAGCCTGGTGTCACTGCTGGGCGGGATGCTCAATTCGCTGCATCGTTTCTGGGTCGCGGCCGCCGCGCCGATCCTGCTGAACCTCACGCTGATCGCGGCGCTGTTGTTCTTTCACGAGACCGAGCCGCTGCTCACCGCGCGCAATCAGGCGATCGGCGTGACGGTGGCGGGGGCGCTGCAATTGCTGTGGCTGATCTGGGCGTGCCGGCAGGCGGGCGTTTCGTTGCAGCTCAAGCGGCCAACGCTCAATCCCGAGGTGAAGCGGCTGTTGTCGCTGATCTGGCCTGCCGCCGCGGGCGCGGGGGCGGTGCAGATCAACCTCGTCGTTTCTACTGCGCTGGCCGCGAGCCTGCTGTCGTCGGGATCGGTGAGCTACATCTATTTCGCCGACCGGCTGAACCAGCTGCCGCTCGGGCTGATCGGGATCGGGCTGGGCACGGTGCTGCTGCCGACGATCTCGGCGCAGCTCGGCCGCGGCGAGGAGGTGGCGGCGATGGAGACGCAGAACCGCGGGCTCGAGCTGGCGCTGTTCCTCACCCTGCCCGCGACCGCGGCGCTGGTGCTGTGCGGGCAGCCGATCGTAGCGGCACTGTTCCAGCATGGCGCGTTCACGCCGGTCGATACGATCAATACCGCGCAGGCGCTGGCGGCGTTCTCGATCGGGCTGCCGTCGTACATCCTCGTCAAGGTGCTGACGCCGGGGTTCTACGCGCGCTCGGACACGCGCACGCCGGTGCGGTTCGCGACGATCTCGATGGTGGTGAACCTCGTGCTCAACCTCGCGCTGATCAAGCCGCTGGGGCACATGGGGCCGCCGCTGGCCACCGCACTCGCCTCGACCGTCAATGTCGCCTTGCTGTGGCGCGCGCTGGTGGCGCGCGGGCATTTCGTGGCGGACGCGCAGTTGCGGCGGCGGGCGTGGCGGCTCGCGCTCGCCGCGGTGCTGATGGGCGTGGTGATGTGGTTCGCGAACGATCTGTTCCAGCCCTATACGACGGGGCCGAGCCTGCACCGCTGGGGGGCGATGCTGGTGCTGGTCAGCGCGGGCGCGCTCGTCTACTTCGCCGCGACCTTCCTGTTCGGCGCGTTTCGGCTGGCCGACGTGAAGCGGTTAGTTCGTCGATAGGATCGTTTCATGCGCGTCGTTTCGGGCATCAAGCCCACCGGTAACCTTCACCTCGGCAATTATCTCGGCGCGGTGAAGCAGTGGGTGGCGATGCAGGACGAGATCCAGGCCGCCGGCGGTGAGACGATGTATTTCATCGCCGACCTCCACGGGCTGACCGAGTTCATCGCGCCGGCGGACCTCACCGCGCAAACGATCGAGATGACCGCGACGCTGGTCGCGGCGGGGATCGACCCCGAGCGATCGATCCTGTTCAACCAGACGCGCGTGCCGGCGCATAGTGAGCTGGCGTGGCTGCTGAACAATGTCGCGCGGGTCGGCTGGCTGAACCGGATGACGCAGTTCAAGGACAAGGCGGGGAAGAACCGCGAGGGTGCCTCGGTCGGGCTCTACGATTATCCGGTGCTGATGGCGGCGGACGTGCTGCTGTACAATGCGACGCACGTGCCGGTCGGGGACGACCAGCGCCAGCATCTCGAACTGGCGCGCGATATCGCGACGAAGTTCAACCTCGATTATGCGACCGAGCTGTTCACCCTGCCGGAACCGCTGATCAGTAAGGCCGCGCCGCGGATCATGAGCCTGCGCGATGCGTCGGCCAAGATGTCGAAATCCAACCCGTCGGAGCAATCGGTGTTGAAGCTGATCGATGGCGACGACGTGATCGCAGACAAGTTCCGCAAGGCGAAGACCGATCCCGAGGCGCTGCCCGATAGCTGGGAGGCGCTGGAGGGCCGGCCGGAGGCGCGCAACCTGGTGACGATCTTCGCGGCGCTGGCGGATCGCACGCCCGAGGATGTGGTGGCGGAGTTCGCCGGCCAGGGGTTCGGGCAGTTCAAGCCGGTGCTGGCGGATCTGGCGGTGGCCAAGCTCGCGCCGATACGCGACGAGATGCTGCGGCTGCTCGACGACCGCGGGGCGATCGACGCTATTCTGGCGCGGGGTGCGGAGAAGGCGCGTGACCTGGCGGCGCCGGTGCTGGCGCAAACGCAGCGCGCGATGGGTTTGCTCGCCTAGGTGGCACGATTGTGACACCGAATGGTTTGTGCCACGTTTAGGGTAACGACGATAATCGAGAGGCTTTCCCATCTTCCAGGCGCTTCGTAACCTCGGCCGGCGCGATCGGGCACCGAGCACGGCGCGTGGCGAGCGGATCTATGCCGTCGGGGACGTGCACGGGCGCGTCGACCTGCTCGACGAACTCTGGGGGATGATCGCGGCGCATTCGGCCGCGCGGCCGGCGCCGCGAACGATGCACATCATCTTCCTGGGCGACATCGTCGATCGCGGGCCCGACTCGCGCGGCGCGCTGCAGTGGCTCGATCGGATGCGGCACGAGGCGCCGGGCGTGGTGACGCTGCTGGGCAATCACGAGGAAATGATCATCCGGACCTGCGAGCGCGATCCGATGATGTTCGCCAACTGGATGCGCAATGGCGGCGAGGAAGCGGCGGCGAGCTTCGGGCTGGCGCCGTTCGATGGCGAGGATGCGGGCGACTATATCGAGCAGCTGCGTGCCGCGGTGACGCCCGAGTGGATCGAGTGGATGCGCAGCTGGCCGCTGACTGCAACGTCGGGTGATTATTTCTTCTGCCATGCCGGGGTGAAGCCGGGGGTCGCGCTGCGCAAGCAGCAGCGCCGCGACTTGCTGTGGATCCGCGAGGAATTCCTCGACGATCCGCGCGATCATGGCGCGGTGATCGTTCACGGCCATACGATCACGCCGAAGGTGGAAATGCCGGGCAACCGCATCGGGGTGGACACCGGCGCGTATCAATCGGGCGTGCTGAGCGCGGTGTATCTCGAGGACAGCAAGGTCGAGGTGCTGGCGACGGGACGCTAGCGGCGATAGGAGGCGCGGGTGACCGCCCATCCTGACATTACCCCGGACAGCGAGCATCGCGGGCTTGTCGCCGCTTTGCCCGCTGCGATCCGGCCGTTCGCTTTGCTCGCCCGGTTCGACCGGCCAATCGGCTGGTGGCTGTTGTTCTGGCCGGGCGCGTGGGCGGTGGCGCTGGCGGGGGCGGCGATCGAGCGCTGGGATCTGATCGCGTGGCTGCTGGCGGGCAGCATCGCGATGCGCGGCGCTGGGTGCGTGTACAACGACATCATCGACCGCGAGCTCGACGCGAGCGTCGCGCGGACGCGATCGCGGCCGATCGCGTCGGGCGCGGTGTCGGTGCGGGCGGGATGGGTGTGGCTGGCGCTGCTGTCGCTCCTCGGGTTCGTCGTGCTGCTGCAGTTGCGGCTCGATACGGCGATCCTGGCGGTGGCGAGCCTTGGACTGGTCGCGGCCTATCCGTTCATGAAGCGCATCACGTGGTGGCCGCAGGCGTGGCTGGGGCTGGTATTTTCCTGGGCGGCGCTGGTCGGGTGGTTGGACTCGTGGGGATCACTCGCAGCGCCGGGGCTGCTGCTGTACGCCGGGTCGATCGCGTGGGTGATCGGCTATGACACGATCTATGCGCTGCAGGATCGCGAGGACGATGCGCTGATCGGGGTGCGATCGTCGGCGTTGCGGATGGGGCGGCACGTGCGCGGCGGGACGGCGGTTTGCTACGCCGCGGCGCTGGCGCTGTGGGGCGCGGCATTGTGGCTGCGGCGGCCCGATCCGCTGGTGATGCTGGCGTTGCTGCCGGTGGGGCTGCACCTGGTGTGGCAAGTCGCGACGCTGCGGCCGGACGATGGCGCGGGGGCGCTGGCGCGGTTCCGCGCCAACCGCTTTGCGGGGTTGCTGATGTTCCTGGCGTGCGTGGTGGTTGGGACGAGGCTCTAGCAACCGGCGGCGGCGCGCCCTAAGTCGGCCGGATGCTTAGTCCGACCGAGGCGCAGGAACGCGCCGCCGATATCGTTGCCCGTGCTACCAGGGCGGGGGCAGACGCCGCCGACGCCGTGTTCGCCGCCGATGCCTCGACCGAGATTTCGGTCCGCCTCGGCGAGCTGGAGGATGTGGGGCGTTCCGAGAGCGAGGATCTGGGGTTGCGCGTATTCGTCGGGCAACGCTCGGCGAGCGTTTCGACGTCCGACCTATCGCCGCAAGCGCTCGATGCGCTGGTCGAGCGCGCGGTCGCGATGGCGCGCGAGGCGCCGGAAGATCGCTGGGCGGGGCTTGCGCCAGAGGCGCGGCTGATGAAGGGCGCGCCGCCGCTGCTCGATCTGGACGATGCCGGTGAGGTTTCGCCGGCCGAATTGCGCGCGGCGGCACTCGAGGCGGAAGAGGCGGCACGCGCGGTTGCCGGCGTCACCAACAGCGAAGGCGGCGGGGCGAGTGCCTCGCACAGCCTGTGGGCGCTCGCGACCAGCCACGGCTTTGCCGGCGCCTATTCAACTACGGGCTACGGCCTGTCCGCCAGCGTGATCGCAGGTGAAGGCAGCGGGATGCAGCGCGATTACGCGTTCACCTCTTCAAGGCACCGCAACCGGCTCGATACGCCGGCCGAGATCGGACGGCGTGCCGGCGAGCGCGCGGTGGCGCGGTTGAACCCGGCGAAGATGGAAAGCGCGGCGCTGCCGGTGGTGTTCGACCCACGCGTCGGTGCCGGGTTGCTCGGGCATCTGACGGGCGCGATCTCGGGCCAGGCAATCGCGCGGCGGACGAGCTTCCTGCTCGAGGCGATGGGCACTGCAGTATTCGCGCCGGGCATCACGATT
The DNA here is from genome assembly GCF_020866845.1 of Sphingomonas radiodurans. NCBI lineage: Bacteria > Pseudomonadati > Pseudomonadota > Alphaproteobacteria > Sphingomonadales > Sphingomonadaceae > Sphingomonas > Sphingomonas radiodurans. The sequence continues at coordinate 3,036,720 of NZ_CP086594.1, read as the reverse complement.
TCGGACGATCCGCACCGTCCGCATGGGCTGCGCTCGCGGCCGTTCGATGGCGAGGGGCTTCCGGTGTCGCCGACGGCGATCGTCGAGGACGGTGTGCTCGAGACGTGGCTGCTAGATTCGGCTTCGGCGCGGCAGCTCGGGCTGGAACCGACCGGCCATGCCGCTCGCGGCATCGCCGGGGCGCCAGGCGTGACGACCAGCAACCTCTTCATGCACGCCGGGCACGTGACGGTCGCGACACTGATCGGCGATATCGTGCGCGGCGTCTATGTCACCGAGCTGATCGGCCAGGGCGTGAATGGCGTGACGGGCGATTACAGCCGCGGCGCCGCGGGCTTCCTGATCGAGAACGGCGAGATTACCCGCCCGGTCGCCGAGTTCACCATCGCGAGCAACTTGAAGGATATGTTCGCCAATCTGACGCCGGCGAACGACCTGGAATTCCGCTATGGCACCAACGTGCCAACGGTGCGGATCGACGGGATGACCGTAGCTGGTGGATGATCTGGCGGCAGCGATCGCGGCCGTCACGCGGGAAGCCGGGCAGCTCGCGCTGGCGCATTATCAGACCGATTTCGCGCGGTGGGAGAAGGCGCCGGGCGATCCGGTTAGCGAGGTCGATCTCGCCGTCAACAAGCTGCTGCGCGCGCGGCTGTCGGCGCTGCTGCCCGATGCGGGCTGGCTTTCCGAGGAAACCGCCGACCGGCCCGATCGGCTGGCGTGCGAGCGGCTCTGGGTGGTCGATCCGATCGATGGCACGCGCGATTATATCCGCGGGCGGCCCGGCTGGGCGGTGTCCGTGGCGCTGGTGGAGCATGGCCGGGCGGTGATCGGGGTGCTCGACGCGCCGGCGCGCGACGAGGTGTGGCTGGCGCAGGCAGGGCGCGGCGCGACGCTGAACGGACGCGCGCTCGCGGCGAGCACGCGCGACACACTGAACGGCGCGCGCGTGCCGACCGACGCGCTGCCGAAGATGAGCATCGAACTGACGCGGGTCGAGAAGCCCAATTCGATCGCGCTGCGCATGGCGATGGTCGCCGACGACCGCGCGGACCTAGCGGCGACGCTGCGCTGGGGGCATGAGTGGGACATTGCGGCGGCGGCGCTGATCGCGATCGAGGCCGGCGGGCTGGCGACGGACGCGCTGGGCGGCGCGCTGGTGTTCAACAAGCCAAGCCCGCAGGCGTTCGGGGTGATCACCAGCAGCCGCGGAATCCACGCGGCGGCGGTGGACTGGCTGTCGGAGCGGGCGCGGGCGATTTTGGGCGCTTAAGCGCAGCGGATGTCACGGCGAAGCCTCAACAGAATTCGCTGCCTCCGAATGCTTTCAGCAGGCGTCACACGGGCGATCGGCCACTGCTTCCTTACATAGATCAAACGGATGCGCTAACTCGGCACGGAGCCACGGGTGGTACAGCCTGCCCGATCCAGACAAAGCGAGCCAATCCATGTTCGACGAATACGGTTTCCCGGGCGACGCTGATGTCGATCCTGCCGCGCCGACGCTTTATACCTTCGTCTATTGCAGTCGTGCCGCAGAAGGCGTCGACGAGGCCGAGGTCCACCGGCTCATCGAAGCGGCGCAACGCCATAACCACGACCACGGCATCACTGGCGTGCTGGTGTTCGGCAGCGGCGTTTTTTTCCAGTGGATCGAGGGGCCGGGGGCCGAAGTGCAGAAGCTGATCGCGAGCCTGCATGGCGATCCGCGCCATTACGATATCGTCGAACTCGACCGGAGTGAGGATAAGCGCGAGCGCCTGTATCCAAGCTGGGAGATGGAGCGGGTCGATGCGGACAATATTCGTGCGGTGCTGGAGGACGCGCTCGATAGCGCCGAGGAGGAGCATAACATTGCGGCGTTGACGCGGATCTTGGCGCACCTCGATACGCAGCCGCTGGATACGCTCGGGCGAGATTGATCCGACGGCCGCGCGTCACCTCGGCTTGGGGCCGGGGCGACGGGGTTGGTGGTGAGCGTCGGTATTATTTCTGGCAGGCGACGATTGCGGCGATGACGCTGAGCGTTTCCTTCGGGTCGCGCACGCGCACCGTATCGAGGCCGAGTTCCTTGGCGGGATAGTCGTTACCGCCGGGGAAGATCGCGTCGCCGATGAACATCATCGCATCGAGCGCGATGCCGCTTTCGTCGCGAAGGCGCTTCAAGCCATAGGCCTTGTCGACGCCTTCCTGCGTGATGTCGATCGAGGTGGCGCCGCCCATGTTGATCGAGAGGCCCGGCAGACGCTGTTTGAGATCGGCCTGGATCACCTTGCGCTTGGCGAAATCGGGATCCCAGCTTTCCTTGGCGTGGATCGGCGCTTGCTGGCCGAGCGCGGAGAAGGTGATCTGGCTGCCGCGATCCTCGATCCGCTCGCCCCAGGTTTCTTCGGGGACGAAGCCGGTCGCTTCGAGGGACTCGTCGAACGCCTTGAGGATCTTGGCTTTCTGTTCGTCGGTGAAGAGTTCGGCGTAGACCGAGCCCCACTTGTCGTCGCGCCAAGTGAACAGCTTCGTGCCGGTGGTGGGCATCAGCCACAGCTTCGCGCGGTCGGCGCGCTCGGGCAGGCGCGAGGCGACCTGCTTGTCGAACTGCGGCCAATCGCCGCCCGAGATCACCGCGACATGCGCGACGCCGAGCAGATCGGCCAGCGCCTCGCCCATATCCTCCTGGATCGCCTGCTTGCTCTCGGCGAGCGTTCCATCGAGATCGAAGGCGACCAACTGCTTCACATCATTCTCCCCAGGATGAATTTATCGATCGCGTGCGCGACACCGTCCGCGTCGTTGCCGAGCGTGACGTCGGCGGCCTTGGCCTTCACCGCGTCGGTAGCGTTGCCCATCGCAATGGCGCGGCCGGCGCGGGCGAACATCGCGAGATCGTTTGCCTGATCGCCGATCGCGATCGTGCGGTCGAGCGGCACGCCCATCGCGTGCGCCAGCGTCGCGATGCCATCGCCCTTGTTGGCGGCGGTGGCGGTGACGTCGAGATAATAGGTTTGTGACTTGCCGATCGTCGCGCGGCCCTCGAACTGCGCGATCGCGGCATCGTAGAGCCCGTCGAGCACCGCGGGCTCGTCGCTGACGAAGGTGATCTTGTCGGCGCGATCGAGCAGATCGGCGAAGTCGGCGCGGATCACCGGCTCCTGATCGGACGAGACGCGCTCGCTGGGAACGTGCTCGCCTTCCGCGCTGGAGGCGAACCATTGATCGTCGGCGAAGACCCAGATGTCGACCGGTACGTCATGCGCCAGCTCGATCACGCCGCGCGCGACTACGGCTTCGACGGTGTGGTGACACAGCACCGTCCCGTCGCGCCGAAATACGATGCCGCCATTGAACGCACCCATCGGCGTATCGAGCGCGAGCGCGTCGGCGACCGGCGCTAGGCCCGACCGTGGCCGGGCACTGATGATCGTGAAGCCGATCCCTGCCTCCTGCAGCCGCTTCACGGCGGCGATCGTCGGCGCGGTCACCTGCTTGTTCTTGTCGACGAGCGTGCCATCGACATCGCATACGACGAGCGTCATGCGGGCACACTCATTGTGGGATCTCGACGTGGCCGCCAAAGCCGTAGCGCATGGCGGAGAGCAATTTGTCGCCGAACATGTCGTCGATCCGACTGCGATAGCGGGCATATAGCGCGGTAGTGAGCACCGATGCCGGCGTCGCTTGCTCCATCGCGGCCTGGATCGTCCACTGACCCTCGCCCGAATCGGCGACGCTGCCGGAGAATTGCGCCAGCTTCTGATCCTTCGCGAGCGCGGCGGCGGTGAGATCGAGCAGCCACGACGAAATCACCGAGCCGCGCCGCCAGACTTCAGCGATGTCGGTGAGGTTGAAATCGAAGCGTTCCTCTTCGGGCAAATGATCGACGTTGCGGCCCCACAATATGTCGAAACCCTCGGCATAGGCCTGCATCAACCCGTATTCGATGCCGTTATGGACCATCTTCACGAAATGCCCGGCCCCTGCCCGGCCGGCGTGGATATAGCCCTTCTCGGCGCGCGCATCCTCGTTCTCGCCATTGCGGTCGGGCGTGCGCGCCACCGAGCCGATACCGGGCGCGAGCGTATCGAAGATCGGATCGAGCAGATCGACCGTCTCCTTGTCGCCGCCGATCATCATGCAATAGCCGCGCTCCAGCCCCCAGACGCCGCCCGAGGTGCCGACGTCGACGTAATGGACGCCCTTCTCGCTGAGCGCCTTTGCGCGGCGAACGTCATCCTTCCAGAAGGTGTTGCCGCCATCGATGATGATGTCGCCGGCAACGCAATCCTGCGCGCTCAGGTCGCGGATCGTATCTTCGGTCGGGGCGCCGGCGGGAAGCATGATCCAGTAGATCGCGGGCGTATCGAGCTTGCCCTTCATGTCGGCGGGTGAACTGGCGGCGATCGCGCCTTCGCCGGCGAGCGTCGTCACCGCCTCTTCATTGCGATCCCAGACGACGACTTCATGCCCGCCGCGCATCAGCCGCCGCGCGATGTTGCCGCCCATGCGGCCGAGGCCGATGATGCCGATCTTCATATCGAGGAACTCCCTAGAGCCATTCGGGGTGCGGCTGACGAAGCCCCGGCCCGGTCACTTTGTTCCGGAAGCGACACGGAAAGCCAGCGTTTCGCGGATCAAGCCTCCGCCGGATGCTTCACGGCGATCGAAGCGAGCAGTTCGTCGAACGACTTGGAGAAGGAGGCGACGCCCTCTTCGACCAACGTATCGGTCACCTCGCCAAGATCGAGCCCGAGCCGCTCGACGTCCGCCAGCACCTGCCGCGCGGCATCGACCTCCTTGTCGAGCGTGACCGCGGCGGTGCCGCGCTCGCGAAACGCGTCGAGCGTCTTGGGCGGCATGGTGTTCACCGTGTCCGCCCCGATCAACGTGTCGACGTATAGCGTGTCAGGGAAATCGGGGTTCTTGGTACCGGTCGAGGCCCACAACAGCCGTTGCGGCTGCGCGCCCTTCGCGGCGAGCGCCTGCCAGCGATCGGACGCGATGAAATCCTGATACCAGGCATAAGCGAGCTTCGCATTGGCGATGGCGACCTTGCCCTTCAACGCCTTCGCTTCGTCACCGCCGACGCCGGCGTCGATCTTCTCGTCGATCTTGGCGTCGATGCGGCTGATGAAGAAGCTGGCGACGCTCGCGATGCGGTCGATCGGCTCGCCGCGCGCCACGCGCTGCTCGAGCCCCGCGACATAGGCCAGCGCCACCGTCTCGTACGACGCCTGCGAGAAGAGCAGCGTCACGTTGACGTTGATCCCGGCCGCGATCGTTGCTGAGATCGCGGGAGCGCCCGCAGGGGTGCCGGGGATCTTGATCATCAGGTTCGACCGATCCACTGCGGCCCACAGTTTCTGCGCCTCGGCGATCGTCGCATCGGTGTCGTTGGCGAGATAGGGCGACACCTCAAGGCTGACATAGCCATCCTTGCCGTCGAGCCGCTCGTAGACCGGCGCGAGTGTCTCCGCCGCGGCCTTGATGTCCTGGATCGCGAGATGTTCGTACCGATCCATCGTCGCCGCGCCTGGGTTTTCCTTGTCGAACGCCGCAAGCGTGCCGTCATAGGCCGTGCCCTCGCCCATCGCCTTCTGGAAGATCGTCGGGTTCGACGTGACGCCGGTCACGCCGTCCTCCTCGACCAGCGCCTTGAGCCCGCCGGCCTCAAGGAACTTGCGGTCGACGAAATCGAGCCACACCGCCTGGCCGAGGCCCGCGAGATCATTGAGCTTGCCCATCTTCTTACGTCTCCAGTTGGTCGATCAACGACCCATCACGTCCTTGGCCACCTGGACGACCTTGTCCGGGGTGAAGCCGTATTTGTCCGCGAGCTTGGCGATCGGCGCCGAGGCGCCGAAGGTCGACATGGTGATCGTCTGGCCCTTCAGCCCGACGTAGCGATCCCAGCCGATCTCACCCGCCATCTCGATCGCAACCCGAGCGCTGACGGCGGCGGGCAGAACGCTTTCCTTGTACTCCGCCGACTGCTTTTCGAAGCGATACCAGCTCGGCAGCGAGACGACGCGGCTCTTGATGCCTTCGCCGACCAGCTTCTCGTGCGCTTCGATCGCGAGGCTCACTTCGCTGCCGGTGGCGATCAGGATCACGTCGGGCGTGCCGTCGCTGTCGGCGAGCACATAGCCGCCCTGCTTCACGCCATCGGCGCTCGCGTACTTGCTACGGTCGAGCGTCGGCAGCGCCTGGCGCGACAGGACCAGCGCGGCGGGCTGATGCCCGTCCTCGATGATGCAGCGCCAGGCGGCGGCGACTTCGTTCGAATCGCCCGGGCGGATCGTGTCGAGGCCGGGGGTCGCGCGCATCATCGCGATCTGCTCGATCGGCTGGTGCGTCGGGCCGTCCTCGCCCACGCCGATCGAATCGTGCGTGAATACCCAAGTTGTGCCGAGCTCCATTAGCGCCGACAACCGCACCGGCGGTCGCATGTAATCGAGGAAGACAAGGAAGGTGCTGCCGTAGCTGCGCAGCCCCGACAGCGCCATGCCGTTGACGACCGAACCCATGGCGTGTTCGCGCACGCCGAAGTGGAAGTTGCGCCCGGCGTAATTGTTCGCCGAGAACGATGCCTCGCCCTTGATGTCGGTCTTGGTCGACGGCGCGAGATCGGCCGAGCCGCCGATCAGCCACGGCATCTTCTTGGCGATCGCGTTCAGCACCTTGCCGCTCGCATCGCGGCTGGCGAGGCCCTTGGCGTCGGTCTCGAAGCTCGGGATGTCCGAGTCCCAACCCTCGGGAAGCGCGCCCGACAGGATCGCATCGACTTCCGCGGCAAGCTCGGGATGCTCGGTGCGATACTTCGCGAGTGTTTCTTCCCAAGCCTCGCGCAGCGGCGCGGCGCGATCGATCATCGACTGGGCGAAATGCTCCTGCACGCCATCGGGCACGTAGAAGCTCTTATCCTCGGGCCAGCCATAGGCCTGCTTGGTGAGGCGGACATTCTCTTCGCCCAACGCCTCGCCATGCGCCTTCTCGCTGCCGGCGCGCGGGCTGCCCCAGCCGATCACTGAATGGACGATGATCAGCGTCGGGCGATCAGTGGCGGCGCGGAACGTGTCGAACGCGGCAGTCAGCGCGGCCACGTCGTTCGCATCATCGACGTGGACGACGTTCCAGCCGTACGCGTCGAAGCGCATGCCGACATCTTCGTCAAACGCGAGATCGGTGCCGCCCTCGATTGAGATGTGGTTGCTGTCGTAGATCCAGCAAAGGTTCGACAGCTTGAGGTGGCCGGCGAGGCTGGCCGCCTCCGCCGCGACGCCTTCCATCATGTCGCCGTCACCGCACAGCGCATAGACATCGTGATCGAACAGCGTCGCGCCCGGCTGGTTGTAGCGCGCCGCCATCCAGCGCTCGGCGATCGCCATGCCGACCGAATTGCCGCAGCCCTGCCCGAGCGGCCCGGTCGTCGTCTCGACGCCGACGGTGTGGCTGTACTCGGGGTGACCGGGCGTCTTCGAGCTGAGCTGGCGGAACTGCTTGATGTCGTCGAGGCTAACCGCGGGTGCGCCATCGGGCTGCTTTACGCCGGCGAGGTGCAGCAGCGAGTAGAGCAGCATCGACGCGTGGCCGACCGACAGGATGAAGCGATCGCGGTTGGGCCAGTGCGCGTGATTGGGATCGTAGCGCAGAAACTTGGTCCACAGCGTCCAGCCGACCGGGGCCAGCGCCATCGGCGTGCCGGGGTGGCCCGAGTTTGCGGCCTGCACGGCATCCATCGACAGTGTGCGGATCGTATCGATGGCGAGCCGCTCGGGCGAGCCATCCTCGTGAAGGCCGTCGGTGTCTGCCGGCGCAGTGGTAGCGTTATCAGTCATCGAAGCCCTCATCGGATTATTGGTCGAACGCGCGGGTCGATGCCCGGTTGCCGAGTCAGCGCTCCTCTAATCACTTGGGCTGCGGTGTTCCAGTCGCGTAACGTTTCCGCGCGTAAAGCGGGCGTACAGGATCGCTGTTTCAGCATGTCCCTCGCGGAATTAATGGGGAAAGCGGGATGGACGGCCTGGTTTCGATCGCGTGCATTGTCGCGATGCTGTTCGCGGCGGGCGGCGTGATCGCGCTGGTGCGGCCAGGCAGCGTCGACTGGCGCTGGCTCGCCATCGCCGCAGGGCTGGTCATCCTCAACGACGCGCTGCTGACCCGCGGCTATGGGCTGCTGCCCGAGCTGGTTCCGGACGCGCGATGGAACTGGCAGGGCAAGCTGCTGGCGCTGGCGGCGACGCTGGGCATCGCTGCGCTGCCGGCGTTCGGCTGGCGACACGCCGGCATCACGCTGCGGCAGGCGCGGGGTAGCTTGCTTTCAGCGGTGCCGGTCGTGCTCGTCTATTGTGGCTTCTTCCTCGCCATCGCGCTCGCTTTCCCTGACGACCCTCCATCGCGCGAGACGATCGCTTTTCAGCTGACCATGCCGGGGCTGGAGGAGGAGATTTTCTATCGCGGGCTGCTGCTGCTGGCGCTTGATCGGGCGTTCCTTTCGCGGGTGCGCTGGCTGGGGGTCGACTGGGGGTGGGGCGCGATCGTGTCGTGCGCGCTGTTCGGGCTCGCGCACGCGTTCGGCTATGCGGACGGCAGCCTGTCGTTCGACCCGATCGTCATGGCGCTGACCGCCGTGCCGTCGCTGATCGCTGTCTGGTTGCGGTTGCGGACCGGAAGCGTGGCGATGCCGATCGTGCTGCACAATTTCGGCAATGCGATCGGGCTGCTGGTTTAAGGTCGCTTCAGTCGCGTGACCACGCCGCGCGACGCGATGTACGCCGCGTCGACTTCGTCGAGGAACAGGCCATGGCCGAGCGCGCCGGGGATGGCGTCGATCGCGGCGGCGAGCGCGCGAGGATCGGGCATTGCGGCGAAGCGGCAGTCGGCGACGAGATTGCCGTTGTCAGTCTCGTAATCGGGCCTGACGGTGACCGTCGCGCCCAAGATTTCGAGTTGCGCGACGACGAAGGCGCGGGCGAAGGGCAGCACCTCGACCGGGAGCTTTGCGGCGCCGATCGCCGCCACGTGCTTCGATCCGTCGGCGATGACGATCATGCGGCGCGCCGCGGCGGCGACGGCTTTCTCGCGCAGCATCGCGCCGCCGGCGCCCTTGATCGCCCAAAGCCGCGCATCGACCTCGTCGGCGCCGTCGATCGCGAGGTCGAGCGTGGCGAAGTCAGCGAAATCGCGCACCACGATTCCCGCCGCGAACGCCGCGTGGGCGCTCGCCTCGCTGGTCGCGACAGCCTGGATGTGAAGGCCGTCAGCGATGCGCGCGGCGAGCGCGGCGATGGCGAAGGCGGCGGTCGAGCCCGTGCCGAGCCCGACCACCATCCCGTCGCGCACCTCCGCGACGGCGGCTTGTGCAGCGAGGCGCTTGTCGTCATCGATCGTCATGGCGAGCGGTTGTAGGCGCTCGTCGGATCGATGTCGCGGTATCAGCCGTACTTCTGCTCATCCCACCACGGGAAATAATCCGGCATGTCGGCCGATACCTTGTCCGGATACGTCGGCTGGCGCTTCTCGAGGAACGAGGTGACCCCCTCCTTCGCATCGCCCGAGCGGCCGCGCGACAGGATCGCGCGGCTGTCGATCTTGTGCGCGTCCATCGGGTGGCTCATCCCCAGCCCACGCCACAGCATCTGCCGCGTCAGGGCGACCGACACGGGCGCGGTGTTGTCGGCGATTTCGCGGGCGAGCGCAGTGGCGGTCGCGATCAGGTCGGCGGCGGGCACGACCTGCTTCACCAATTTGCCGTTAAGCGCCTCCTGCGCATCGAACACGCGGCCCGAATAGCACCATTCGAGCGCCTGGCTGATCCCCACGACGCGCGGCAGGAAGAAGCTTGATGCCGCCTCGGGCACGATGCCGCGGCGCGCGAAGACGAAGCCGAAGCGCGCGGCGTCGCTGGCGATGCGTATGTCCATCGCGAGCTGCATCGTCGATCCGATGCCCACCGCCGGGCCATTCACCGCCGCGATCACTGGCTTCAGGCATTCGAAGATGCGCAGCGTCAGGCGGCCACCGCCGTCGCGTGCCTCTTCCATCTCGTAGCTCAATTCGCCGGTGCCGCTGCCCTTATCGGGGCGGTCGGTGCGCTTGTCATAGTCGAACGTCTTTGCGCCCGCGGACAGGTCGGCGCCGGCGCAGAAGCCGCGGCCCGCGCCAGTGACGATGACGCAGCGCACGTTGTCGTCGGCGTCGATCTGGTCGAACGCGTCGATCATCTCGGTCATCATCGTGCCGGTGAAGGCGTTGAGTTTCTCGGGCCGGTTCAGTGTGATCGTCGCGATCCCGTCCGCCACGTCGTAGATGATCTGCTCGTAAGCCAAGCTGCCTCTCCCAAATCGCCGCCACTGTTGCGGCCGTTGGCGCACCATAACATTATTTATGGTGGCGCGCGCAAGCGGCGCGCTGGCCCGAAAGCGTTTTAGAAGATCAGGTTCGCTGCGGGCGCCGCGATGCTGCTCATGCAATGCCGGTTTTTCCAGCTTTCGGTCGAGTGGGGTTGCGAGCACGCGGGGGCCGCGCGTACAGGGGCGCGGAGCCCACGAACGGGGGTGAACAGCCAAGGGGAAACCTCATGACGGCAGACGAGATGAAGGCTTCGATCGGCACCGAAAGCGTGTCCGAATGGGTCGAAGTGACGCAGGAGATGATCAACAAGTTCGCCGATGCGACGGGCGATCATCAGTTCATCCACATCGATCCGGTGCGCGCCGCGCAGACGCCGTTCGGCACGACGATCGCGCACGGTTTCCTCACGCTGTCGCTGCTGCCACTGCTGTCGGCGAAGAACCCGGACATGCCGCGGCTCGACGGCGTGAAGATGGGCGTGAACTATGGCGGCAACAAAGTGCGCTTCCTGGCGCCGGTGCCGTCGGGTTCGAAGGTGCGCGGCCGTTCGAAGCTCACCGAGTTCGAGGAAAAGCGCCCCGGCCAGTATCAGTTCACCACCGAGACGACGATCGAGATCGAAGGCTCCGAAAAGCCGGCGATGATCGCCGAGTGGATCACGCAGGTTTTTGCGTGAACGATTCCCCTCCCGCTTGCGGGAGGGGTTAGGGGGAGGGCCTGTCCGCACGTGACGCCTTCCCTTCAACAGACATCCCCTCCCCCGACCCCTCCCGCAAGCGGGAGAGGAGCAAGAAATGGGGGAATTAGAAGGACAACACACTCATGCGTTCTGCCGTCATTGTTTCTACCGCCCGCACGCCGATCGGCCGCGCCTATCGCGGTGCGTTCAACAACATGCTCTCGCCCACGCTCGCGAGCCACGCGATCAAGGCCGCCGTCGAGCGCGCCGGGATCGACGGCGCCGAGGTGCAGGATCTCGTGATGGGCTCCGCGCTGCAGCAGGGCGCCCAGGCGACCAATATCGCGCGCACCTCGCTGCTGCGCGCTGGCCTCCCCACGTCGGTATCGGGCATGTCGCTCGATCGCCAGTGCGCCTCGGGGCTGATGGCGATCGCCACCGCAGCCAAGCAGATCGTGGTCGACAACATGGACGTCGCGATCGGCGCGGGCATGGATTCGATCAGCATCGTGCAGACGCCGCAGATGCGCGTGCAGCCCGACCCCGAGCTCGTGGCGATGCACAAGGACATCTACATGCCGATGCTGCAGACCGCGGAGATGGTCGCCACGCGCTATGGCATCAGCCGCGATGCGCAGGACGAATATGGCTATCAGAGCCAGATGCGCACCGCCGCCGCGCAGGCCGCGGGCAAGTTTGACGACGAGATCGTCGCGGTGACCGCCAACATGGCAGTGGTGAACAAGGAGACGAAGGAAGTCTCGTACAAGGAAGTCACGCTGTCGAAGGACGAGGGCAATCGCGCGGATACGACGCTTGAGGGCCTGAAGTCGCTCAAGCCGGTACTTGGGCCGGATCTCAACATCACCGCCGGCAACGCGTCGCAGCTGTCGGACGGCGCATCGGCGAGTGTGCTTATGGAAGAGAAGGTCGCGATCGCGAAGGGGCTGACGCCGCTTGGCCGCTATGTCGGCATGGCGGTGGCGGGCACCGAGCCCGACGAGATGGGCATCGGGCCGGTGTTCGCGATCCCCAAGTTGCTCGAACGGTTCGGGCTGAGCGTCGGCGACATTGGCCTGTGGGAGCTGAACGAGGCGTTCGCGGTGCAGGTGATCTATTGCCGCGACAAGCTGGGTATCTCGAACGATTTGCTCAACGTGAATGGCGGGGCGATCTCGATCGGCCATCCGTACGGCATGTCGGGCGCGCGGATGACTGGCCATGCGCTGATCGAGGGCAAGCGCCGCGGCGCGAAGTACGTCGTCGTGACGATGTGCGTCGGCGGCGGCATGGGCGCAGCCGGGTTGTTCGAGGTGCTGTAAGGTTGAAATTTTACGCCGGACCGCGTAACTAAACCATCGGCGTAGACATAGGCGCCTTACCGAGCCCCGACCGCTGCTACGGTCGGGGCTCATTTCGTTTGGGGCCCGTGCTGCTACACGAGCCCCGCCCGGCACCCTACTTCCTGCTGGCTTCAATTACCTTCACGACCAAGGTCGCGAAGGCGATCAATACCGTCAGAAAGAGGCACAGTTCGGCGAACGACATAGTTGCACCTTACCGTGATGGCAGCGGGATTGCTGCCGACATCAATGATGTCATTGGGATATCACCCGCGCAACCAACCCCGCCTCCCCTCGTTCTGCGGACTGATCTAAAGCAGGAGAGCACAAATGGCCGATCACGACAGCCCGCAGGAAGTCGCCGAAACCTTCCTCAAGAAGCTTGAGGACAGCCCGTTCATCATGATCGGTCTGAACGACGGCAACCATTCCGAGCCAATGAACGTGAAGCTCGACGACGAGCAGCCCAACACGCTGTTCATCTTCTCCGCGCACGACAATCGCATCGCCAAGGGCGGCGAGGCGATGGCGCAGTTCGTGGGCAAGGGACATGATTTCTTCGCGTGCCTTGCCGGCCGCGTGTCGGAAGAGACCAGCGCGGCGACGATCGACAAGCTCTGGGACAACAGCGTCGAGGCGTGGTTCCCGAACGGCAAGGCCGAAGCGCGGCTCAATCGCTTCGACATCACCTCGGCTGAACTCTGGGAGACCGATGTCGCGATCAGCGGACGGCTGAAGATGCTGTTCGGCGGGACGATCCACGGATCGGAATCGTCGAGCCACGCGGTGGTCGACTCGCTCGCCTAAGCCAGAAATCCGGCGCCGCTCGATCGGGCGGCGCCGGATCAATCGTGCGCGGTGATCCAGTCTTCGAGCACCGGGGCGATGTGATCGCGCCACTTCGATCCGTTGAAGATGCCATAATGGCCAACGCCTTCGGCCATGTAATATTTCTTCTTATCGGCCGGCAGGTTGCGCGCGAGCGATAGCGCCGCCTTCGTCTGGCCTAGCCCCGAGATATCGTCGCGCTCGCCCTCGATCGCGAGGATGCCAATGTCGGTGATCGTGGCCGGATCGATCGGCCTGCCGCGGTGCATCATCGTTCCATTCGGTAGCGCGTGCGTCTGAAAAACAAGATCGACCGTCTGGAGATAGAATTCTGCAGTCATGTCGCACACCGCGCGATATTCGTCGTAGAAATCCTTGGTCAGATCGGCGCTTTCGCCGTCGCCGGCGACGAGATGTTTGAACATCTCCCAATGGCTCATCATGTGATTGCCGAGGTTCATCGACATGAACCCGGTGAGCTGCAGGAAGCCCGGATAGACTTTCCGCCCGGCGCCCGGATACGTCATCGGTACGGTGGCGATCACATTCTGTTGGAACCAGGCGTGCGGGCGCTGCGTGGCAAGTTGGTTCACCGCAGTGGGCGCCTCGCGCGTGTCGATCGGGCCGCCCATCATCGTCAGCGTCTTGGGGCGGCAGGGATGCTTTTGCGCGCTCATCAGGCAGGCGGTGGCATAAGCGGGCACCGACGGCTGGCAGACCGCGAGCATGTGCGCCCCGCCCTTCTCGCCATCCGCGCCGATCGCTTCGAGGAAGGCGACGAGATAATCGACGTAATCGTCGAGATCGAAGCGCCCCTCGCTGGTCGGCACCAGCTTCGCGTCGCGCCAATCGGTAATGTAGACGTCGGCGAAGGGCAGCATCCGTTCGACCGTGCCGCGCAGAAGCGTTGCATAATGGCCCGACATCGGGGCGACGATCAGTAGCCGCGGGCCGCCTTCGATGCCCTCACGCGAGAAGCGCTTGAGCTGGCCGAACGGCTTTTGCAGCACGATCTGCTCGTGCACCGCGACCTCGCGGCCATTCACCGTCGTGTGATCGAGCCCGAAGGCGGGCTTCCCGCGTACCGCAGCCGCGTGCGCGAATACCTCGAGTGCAGATGCCATGACCTGACCGCCGCCGAGATAGGCGAACGGGTTTGCCGGGTTCTGCAACATCCCTGCGCCGAAATTGGCCATTGCGCCTGCGCTGGCGAGCATCGAACGCTGAAATTCATAGGCGTCGTAGAGCATCGGGTATCCTGACGAATGAACGTTGCTCTGCGTAGACCAACATGGTGCATTGCACAACGCGGGCACCCGGCGGATGTAGTCGCGGGCGTTGAGCCGCCACGCCGCCGCTGCTAGACGCGCGGCATGGCAACAAGCGCGGCGAACGAGCCACCCACCAGCCGCCGGATCGGCAATCTCGCGCTCGTGTGGGAACACGCCAAGCGATACCCGGGGCAGATCGCCGCAGCTTGGGTCGCATTGGCGATCACATCCGGCGCGACGATCGCGATTCCGTACAGCTTCAAGCGGATCATCGATCGCGGCTTCATGTCCGGCGGTGGCGAGGCGGTTGCGAGCGCGTTTCATTACATGCTCATGATCGTCGTCGTGCTGGCGATCGGGACGGCGGTACGCTTCTATTTCGTGTCGTGGCTCGGCGAACGCGTCGTGGCCGACATCCGGTCGACCGTTCAGCGCCATTTGCTGACGCTAAGCCCGCGCTTCTTCGAGGAGAACCGTCCGTCTGAGATCGCCTCGCGGATGACCGCGGATACGTCGCAGATCGATACGGTCGTCGGCACCACCGTCTCCGTCGCGCTGCGCAATGCGTTCACCGGGATCGGGGGGCTGATCTACCTCTTCACCATCTCGCCCAAGCTCGCCGGCATGCTGGTGCTGGGCATTCCGCTGATCATCCTGCCGATCATGCTGCTCGGGCGGCGCGTGCGGACCTATTCGCGCACGTCGCAGGATCGCATTGCCGATGTCGGCGCGATGGTGACCGAGACGCTCGGGGCGATGAAGATCGTCCAGGCGTTCGGGCAGGAAGGGCGCGAGAGCCAGCGTTTCTCGGGCGCGGTCGAGGCGACGATGGTGGCGGCACAGCGGCGCATCCTGCTGCGCGCGGTGATGACGGCGATCGTCATCGGGCTGATCTTCGGATCGATCACGCTGGTGCTGTGGGAGGGCGCGACCGACGTTGCCGCCGGGGAAATCTCGGGCGGATCGATCGCGGCGTTCGTGCTGACCGGCGGCATCGTCGCCGGTGCGTTCGGGGCGCTGACCGAAGTCTATGGCGAGCTGCTGCGCGGCGCAGGCGCGGCCGGGCGGCTGGCCGAATTGCTGTCCGAGACACCCGAGATCGCCGCCCCGCCGCTCGCCGTGGCGCTGCCGCAGCCGGCGCGCGGCGCGGTGACGTTCGAGCATGTCCTGTTCCGCTACCCGACGCGGCGCGACACGGCAGCGCTGCACGATTTTTCGCTGTCGATCGCGCCGGGCGAGACGGTGGCGGTGGTCGGCCCATCGGGGGCGGGCAAAACGACGCTGTTCCAGCTGCTCCAGCGCTTCTACGATCCTGAGTCTGGCCGCGTGCTGATCGATGGCGTGAACTTGCGCGATGCCGATCCTGCCGCGGTGCGCGCGCGGATCGCGATGGTGCCGCAGGAGACGGTGATCTTCGGCGCTTCTGCGCGCGACAATCTGCGCTACGGCCGCTGGGATGCGGACGACGCCGCACTGTGGGCGGCAGCGGAAGCGGCCAATGCCGCGACCTTCCTGCGCGCGCTACCCGAGGGGCTCGACACGTTCCTGGGCGAAGGCGGTGCGCGGCTGTCGGGCGGGCAACGCCAGCGCGTGGCGATCGCGCGTGCGCTGCTGCGCCAGGCGCCGATCCTGCTGCTGGACGAAGCGACCAGTGCGCTCGATGCCGAGAGCGAGCGGCTGGTGCAGGAGGCGCTCGAGCGGCTGATGGCAGACCGCACGACGCTGGTGATCGCACATCGGCTGGCGACCGTCCGTGCCGCCGATCGTATCGTCGTGATGGACGAGGGACGCATCGTCGAGCAGGGTACGCATGCGGCGCTGATGGCGCGCAGCGGCTTGTATGCACGACTAGCCAGCCTGCAGTTCAGCGAAGCGGCATAAGGGAGAGAGACAATGGCGACCGATTTCGACGTGATCGTCTATGGCGCGACCGGCTACACCGGGCGGCTCGTGGCGGAATATATCGCTGGGGCCTATCCGGAGGGCGTGCGCTGGGCGATGGCGGGACGCTCGCTAAGCAAGCTGGAGGAAGTCCGCACCGAAATGGGGATCGGCGCGCACGTGCCGCTGTTCACCGCCAATGCCGACGATCCCGCCTCGCTGCGCGCGATGTGCGCGCGGACGAGCGTGGTGATCTCGACCGTCGGGCCGTACCAGCTTTACGGCAGCGATCTGATCGCCGCCTGCGCCGCGACCGGGACGGCCTATGTCGACCTGTGCGGCGAGCCGGGCTGGATGCGCAAGATGATCGACGCGCATCATGAGGCGGCGAAGACGAGCGGCGCGCGGATCGTGTTTTCGTGCGGGTTCGATTCGATCCCGTTCGACCTTGGCGTGCTGACGCTGCAGGAGGAGGCTGTGAAGCGCTTCGGCCGGCCCGTGCCGCGCGTGAAGTGCCGCGTGCGCACGATGAAGGGTGGTTTCTCGGGCGGCACTGCGGCGAGCCTGAAGGCGACGCTGGCAGCGGCGGCGCGCGAGCCCTCGCTCGTGCCGCTGCTCGCGAGCCCGTTCGCGCTGACGCCGGGACACAAGGGGTCAAGCCAGCCGAGCGGGTTGCTGCCCGAATATGACGCTACGGTCGAATCATGGGTGGCGCCGTTCGTGATGGCGCCGATCAACACCAAGAACGTGCATCGCACCAACTTCCTGCTGGGCGGACGCTACGGCGACGATTTCGTCTATGACGAGATGGTCGTGACCGGGCTGGGCGAGATGGGCAAGGCAGCGGCGGAAGCGCTGGCGAAGCTGAACCCGTTCGCCGACAACAAGGGGCCGAGGCCAGGCGAAGGCCCCACGAAGGAGGAGCGCGAGGCGGGGCATTATGACGTGCTGTTCGCCGGGCTGATGCCGGATGGCACGCGGCTCGACGCGGTCGTCACGGGAGATCGCGATCCCGGCTATGGCTCGACGAGCAAGATGCTGGCGGAGAGCGCGCTTTGTCTCGTGCAGGATGTAACTGGCGAGGGCGGGATCTGGACGCCGGGGGCGCTGATGGGGACTGAGTTGCGGGCGCGGCTGGTGAAGAACGCTGGGATGACGTTTACCGCCGGGTGAGTGGCGCAGGCGGAGGCTATCGCCCGAAGGCGATCGCCCCCGCCGCCGCGAAGCCGGCCACTGCGATTGCGCCGAGCACCCGCGCCAGTTCTTCCTTGCGGAAATGGCCCAGGGCGCGCTCGTCGAGCCAATATTGACCTTCGGTCTCGGCGACGATGGCGCCGAACTTTACCATCCGCTCGAGCAGCCGCTTTTCGCCGCGGCCGGTCGGGGCGTAGGCAATCGCGCTTGCGGGCTTGAGCGCACCGCTAGAACGTAGCCGCTCGACGATGCGGTTCTGCGCGCGGGTGGAGTACCGCTCGGCAGTGCGTACCACGATGTTCGCCATTGCTACTTTCTCCGCCCCTGATGCCGAATATTGCCCGGTCGCCCGCGCCGCTTCAACTCACGCGGGCCGCGGTGATCACGATCGCCGCCTCGCGGCGGGCGGGCACCCTTGCCGTCGGGCAGCTCGTAGCGCAGCGCGCCCGAGACCGGGTTGGCCTCGGCGAGCCGCAGCTTGAGCCGCTGGCCGAGCGTATATTGCTCGCCGCTCGTTTCGCCGACGAGCCGTCGGCCGGCTTCGTCGAAGCGGAAATATTCGCCGCCCAGGTCGCTGATCGGCATCAGCCCGTCGCCGCCGACGCCCTCGACGGTGGCGAAGAAGCCGAAGTTCTGGATGCCGGTGATCCGCGCATCGACGATCTCGCCGACGCGGTGCGAGAGGAACGCAGCAACAT
Source organism: Sphingomonas radiodurans (assembly GCF_020866845.1). Taxonomy (NCBI): domain Bacteria; kingdom Pseudomonadati; phylum Pseudomonadota; class Alphaproteobacteria; order Sphingomonadales; family Sphingomonadaceae; genus Sphingomonas; species Sphingomonas radiodurans. The sequence continues at coordinate 3,018,482 of NZ_CP086594.1, read as the reverse complement.
AGCGGTCGATCGTCTCGCGCTCGGCCTCCATCGCGCGGCGTTCGAGCTTGCTGATCGTCTCGCCGAGCCGCTCGAAATCCTCGTCGCCGTTGAGCCCGCCCGGACCGAGCGCATAGCTGCTGGTCAGCGCGCGATGCACCAGCAGATCGGCGTAGCGGCGGATCGGCGAGGTGAAGTGCGCGTAGGAGCCGAGCGACAGGCCGAAATGGCCGTGGTTGCCGGGGCCGTAATAGGCCTGGGTCTGCGAGCGGAGGATCTGCTCCATCACTTGCGGGCGGAAATCGGCGTCGCCGATGCGTTCGATGATGTGGTTGAAGGTTGCCGGCTTGATCACCTGGCCGAGCGCGAAGGGCGCATCGAAGGTTTCGAGATATTCTTTCAGCGCGACCAGCTTCTCGCGCGCGGGCGGCTCGTGAATTCGGTACATTACCGGCGCCTTCTTCGCCTCGAGCGCCTTGGCGGCGGCGACGTTGGCGGCGATCATGTAATCCTCGACGACGCGGTGGGCGTCGAGCCGCTCGCGGGGGGCGACCGATAGCAAGCGGCCCTTTTCGTCGAGCGCGACCTGGCGTTCGGGGAGATCGAGCGCGAGCGGTTCACGCTTGTCGCGCGCGGCAAGGAGCGCGGCCCAGCAGGCCCAGAGGTTACGGAGGGCGGCAGCGATCTCCCTCTCCCCGCCTGCGGGGAGAGGGTCGGGGAGAGGGGCAGTCACGAGCGCGCCCGCTTGTGGCTCTTCCCCTCCACCACCGGCTTCGCCGGCGGTCCCCCTCCCCGAGCGAAGCTCGGGGAGGATGCCGTCGATCATCGCCTGTGCGTCTTCATAGGCGATGTTTGCCGCGATCCGCACCGTGGCGCGGGTGAAGCGCCACGACTTGAGGGTGCCCGCCTTCGTGACTTGCATGTGGCAGGCGAGCGCGGCGCGATCGACGCCTTCCTTGAGCGAACACACGTCCGCCGACAGCACCTCGGGCAGCATCGGCACGACGCGATCGGGGAAGTAGACCGAATTGCCGCGGCGCCGCGCCTCGCGGTCGAGCGCGCTGCCGGGGCGGACGTAGAAGCTGACGTCGGTGATGGCGACGATAGCGCGCCAGCCGCCTTCGTTGGCGGGATCGTCATCGGGCGCGGCCCAGATCGCGTCGTCGTGATCGCGCGCATCGGCGGGGTCGATCGCGACGATCGGCAGGTGCGTGAGATCCTCGCGTCCCTCGCCGAGCGGCTGCCGTGCCATGCGTGCCGCCTCGGCCAGCGTCTCTTCTTCAAAGACGTGCGGGATTTCGTGGCGGTGGATCGCGATCAGCGAGAAGCTGCGCGGCGCGAACGGGTCGCCGAGCCGCTCGATCACCTTTGCGGTAATCCGCGGCGGGCGGCCGGCGCGTTCGGCCAGCACGAGATCGCCCGCCTGCGCGCCGCCCGCGTCGGACACGGCATATTCGCGCCGCTCCTTCTTCTCGACGCCCTGGAGCCAGAGCCGATCCCCCTCCCCGCGCAGCACGCCGATCATCTGCTCGGCCGAGGGCGCGAGCGCCTTCATCGGGTGCGCGATCCAGCCGTTCCCGGCCTCCTCGGTGCGCGCGAGGACCCGCGTGCCGACGCCGAGTTCGCCGCGCTTGCGCTCGCGCACGCGGATTCGCGGCGGCGGGACGTCGGCTTCCCAGCGCTCGGGCACAGCCCAGATCGTGCCATTGTCGTCGACATCGACGATGCGCAGCACCGTCACCTTGGGCACGCCGCCCATCTTGTGGAAGGCGCGACCCGGCGCGCTGTCGATCAGCCCTTCATCGGCCATGTCCTTGAGCAGCGCCTTCAGCGCGATCTTGTCCTGCGCGCTCAGCCCGAAGGCGCGCGCGATCTCGCGCTTGCCGGCGGGCGTATCGCTGGTGGTGATGAATTCGATGATCTGTTCGCGGCTCGGCAGCCCGGCCTTCGGCTTGTGCATCATGCGTAGATAGGCACTTCTCCCGGCGCGGTCACCCGCCCGGGATCACGCGTCGATCGTTTCCTCGTCCATCCGCGCCGCATTCTCCTGAATAAAGGCGAAGCGGTGCGCAGGGTTGGTGCCCATCAGGCGATCGACGAGATCCTTCACGCCGGCGCGCTCTTCATATTCCTGCGGCAGCGTGATGCGGATCATGCTGCGTGTCTTGGGATCCATCGTCGTCTCGCGCAGCTGCGCCGGGTTCATCTCGCCCAACCCCTTGAAGCGCGACACCTCGACCTTCTTGCCCTTGAATGCGGTGCGTTCGAGCTCGGCGCGATGCGCGTCGTCGCGCGCGTAGAGCGACTTGGCGCCGACCGTCAGCCGGTAGAGCGGCGGCTGGGCGAGATAGAGGTGTCCGCGGCGGACGAGCTCGGGCATTTCCTGGAAGAAGAAGGTCATCAGCAGCGTCGCGATATGCGCGCCGTCGACATCGGCGTCAGTCATGATGACGATGCGTTCGTAGCGCAGATTATCGGGCTGGCAGTCCTTGCGCGTACCGCAGCCCAATGCCTGGCCGAGATCGGCGATTTCCTGGTTGGCGAAGATCTTCGCGCTGGTCGCGGAGGCGACGTTGAGGATCTTGCCGCGGATCGGCAGGATCGCCTGCGTCTTGCGGTCACGCGCCTGTTTGGCGCTGCCGCCGGCGCTGTCGCCTTCGACGATGAACAATTCGGTGCCGGCGGGCGCGTTCGCCGAACAATCGGTGAGCTTGCCGGGCAGCCGCAGCTTGCGCGCCGACGTGGCAGTCTTGCGCTTGACGTCGCGCTCTTCCTTGCGGCGGAGGCGATCGTCCATCCGCTCCAGCACATAGCCGAGCAGCGCCTTGCCGCGATCCATGTTGTGCGACAGGAAATGATCGAAATGGTCGCGAACGGCTTTCTCGACCATGCCGGCGGCCTCGGGCGAGGTCAGCCGGTCCTTCGTCTGCGACTGGAATTGCGGTTCACGGATGAACACCGACAGCATCAGTTCGCTGCCGGCCATCACGTCGTCCGCGGTCAGATCCTTGACGCGCTTGTCCTTCACCAACTCGCCGAAGGTTCGCAGGCCGCGGACCAGCGCCTGGCGCAGGCCCTGTTCGTGCGTGCCGCCGTCGGGCGTCGGGATGGTGTTGCAATACCAGCTGTAGCTGCCGTCGGACCATAATGGCCACGCGACCGCCCATTCCACTCGCCCTGCATCCCCCGGGAAATCCTGCGATCCGGCGAAGAAATCCGCAGTCGCGCAGTCGCGCCCGGCGATCTGCTCGCGCAGATAATCGGCGAGGCCGCCGGGGAATTGGAACACGGCCTCGGCCGGCATATCGTCCGTGATCAGTTCGGGCGCGCATTTCCAGCGGATCTCGACGCCGGCGAAGAGATAGGCCTTCGATCGCGCGAGCCGGTGCAACCGGGCGGGCTTGAAGTGCAGTTCCGGCCCGAAGATCTCCTCGTCGGGGGTGAACGCGACCGAGGTGCCACGTCGGTTGGGCGCCGCGCCGACGGTTTCGAGCGGCCCCAGCGTCAGCCCGCGCGAGAAACGCTGGCGGTAAAGCTGCCGATCGCGCGCGACCTCGACGACGGTATCCGACGACAGCGCATTCACCACCGATACGCCGACGCCATGCAGGCCGCCCGACGTCGCATAGGCCTTTCCGGCGAACTTGCCGCCCGAGTGAAGCGTCGAAAGGATCACTTCGAGCGCGCTCTTGTCTGGGAACTTGGGGTGCGGATCGACGGGAATGCCGCGCCCGTTGTCGACGACCGTCAGGCGATTGCCGGGCTCCAGCGTCACTTCGATCCGTGTCGCATGGCCCGCGACCGCTTCGTCCATCGCATTGTCGAGCACCTCGGCGGCGAGGTGATGCAGCGCGCGCTCGTCAGTGCCGCCGACGTACATGCCGGGGCGGCGGCGAACCGGTTCCAGACCCTCCAGAACCTCGATCGAAGATGCATCGTAACTGGTCGCCGGCGTGGCGGTTCGGAACAGATCGGGATCGGCCATCTACCATCCATAGCGCGAGCGCGGCTGAAGGCGAACTGTTGCATTGCGGCAACGGTTCACGGTTGAAACTGATCGAGATCGTGTCGCGGTGCATCCTTCCCGCTCGGGCACCGTTTCTCTGGCTAACCCCAACGACAAAGGTTTGCGTTATATGAAGCCCTTACTGCTTGCCGCCATCGCCGGTGCGATGATCGCCCCCGCCGTTTCCGCGCAGGACATGGCCGAAGACACCGGTTTTTCGGGCATCTACATCGGCGGCGCCGGCGGGTACGACGTGCAGGGCAACGATGTCGGCTCGTCGATCCTGTTCGATCGCAACCTCGACGGCCGCTTCGGTGACACCGTGACCACGGCGACCGGCGCGAACGCGTTCGGCACCCCGGCCGGCGGCTTCTGCAATGGCAGCACGCGCGCCGCGACCTCGCCGACCAGCGCGGTGCCTGCTGGCTGCCGCAACGACGATGACGGCTGGGCGTATTACGGCCGCGTCGGTGCTGACTATCAGCGCGGCAAGATCGTCGTCGGTATCGTCGGCGAGTTCGGCAAGAGCGAGATCACCGACAGCGTGACCGCTTTCTCGACCACGCCAGCATCGTATGTGATGACGCGCTCGATCGACTGGGAAGCATCGGCACGTGGCCGTATCGGCTTTACGCCGAACAACTCGACGCTGTTCTACGGCACGTTCGGCCCGGGCTATGCGCGCATCGATCGTGAGTTCTACACGACCAACACGGCCAACGGCTTTGCCGCCAGCGGCAAGCGCAATCAGTTCGGCATCACCGGTGGTGGCGGCGTCGAGCAGAAGCTCGGGCGCAACTTCTCGATCGGCCTCGAGTATATGTTCCATCAGTACAAGGACGACGACTTCCGCGTGCGTTCGGGCAATTCGGGCACCACGCCTGCTAGCAACCCGTTCCTGCTCGGCAATACGAGCGGCACGGACTTCCGTCGCAGCGACGACAAGTTCCGCTGGCACTCGATGCGCGCAACGGCAGCGTTCCGCTTCTGATTAGAAGCAAGGCGGTCAGGCAGAGAGTATCGCCTGACCGCAGTTTGTTTGAAATACCTTCAGGCCGGCCTCGCGAGAGGTCGGCCTGAAGTGTTTTTGCAGCTAGAATTTACGCCTGATGGATGCGCGAGTGCGTGACCCTAATCCCGTCAGCGATCGAGCACTTTTTAGCGTGCTCGCGGACCGCCGAACGGCAGCGGTGGTGCGCGACGATCGCGCCGTGGCAACTGCGCCTGATACGCGTGCCCGCAATGCGCGACGCAATAGGGGAACCCCGGGTTCACCTTGTCGCCGCAGAAATGGAAGTCGGGCTCACCGGGATGGCCGAGTGGCCATTTGCAGACCTTGTCGCTGAGTTCGAGCAGGCTCGTCTTGCCGGCGATCTCGGCCGAAGGCTTCGCCGGAACCAAGCGCCGGGGCGGTGCCGGCGTGCTAGGCGGCTGCTGCTCGCCAGGCGCCTGCCGCACGAAGCCGCCGGGGCCGACGGAGCGCACCATGCGGGCCTGCTCGACCGACCGTTCCGGTTCCAGCTGCGTCGTGATCGTGATCGGCTTGTGCTCTGACGAATAATGGAACGCGGACGGCGCCGGCGCCGCGGGGGGCGGCGCCACGACCACTTCTTCGGGTGGCGGAGGTGATGGCTCGGGCGGCGGCGCGGCAACCGCGATGGGCGCGGGCGCGGCCTTTACCTCTTCCTTGGGCACGACCGGCGACGGGCGCGCCTGCAGCCCCAAGCGATGCGCCTTGCCAATCACGGCATTGCGGCTGACGCCACCCAGCGCCTCGGCGATCTGGCTGGCGGTCTGGCCGCCTTCCCACATCTTGCGCAGGGTTTCGATCCGTTCGTCGGTCCAGGACATGGGCCAGTCGTTCCTTATGCTCTTGGCGCCGGTTGCGGCGGGCGACGGCAGCGACTACGCGAAGTCGCGATGAGCAGCCACCCCCCGATCGGGCACGATCAATCGTTGATCAGGAGCGCGCCTGGCGTGCCGACGATCCGGAACGTCAATTGGGGCGGCCTGAAGACGCTCTATGTGAAGGAGGTGCGCCGGTTCTTCAAGGTGCAGCTCCAGACGATCTGGGCGCCGGCGATGACGACGCTGCTGTATCTCATCATCTTTACCGTAGCGCTGGGTGGTCGCAGCGCCGTATATATCGGTGGCGAGACCGTCGCGTTCGCCGATTTTGTGGCGCCGGGCCTGATCGTGATGGGCATGCTTAACAACGCGTTCGCCAACGCGAGCTTCTCGCTGCTGGTCGGCAAGATCCAGGGCACGATCGTCGATTATCTGATGCCGCCACTGTCGACCGCCGAACTGCTGGCCGCGCTGGTCGGCGGCGCGGTGACGCGCGCGTTCCTGGTGGGTGCGACGGTGTGGCTGGCAATGATGCTGTGGCCCGGCGTGAATGTGATCCCGGCGCACCCGCTCGCGGTACTATGGTTCGGGCTGCTCGGATCGGTGTTCCTCGCGCTGATCGGGCTGCTGACATCGATCTGGGCGGAGAAATTCGACCATGCCGCCGCGGTGACGAATTTCGTCGTCGCGCCGCTGACCTTGCTATCGGGCACCTTCTATTCGGTCGAGCGGCTCTCGCCGATGTTTCAGGCGGTGAGCCACGCGAACCCGTTCTTCTACATCATCTCGGGCTTTCGCTACGGCTTCCTCGGCATTGCCGATTCACCGGTGGCGCTGGGTAGCCTCGTGATCCTGGCGATCGACGTGGTGCTGGGGGTGACGTGCTATATGCTGCTGAAGCGTGGGTGGCGGCTGAAGAACTAGACTAGGCCCTGTCACCCCGGGCTTGACCCGGGGTCCCGCTGCCTCTGACCACGCGGAAGAAGAAGCGGGACCCCGGGTCAAGGCCGGGGTGACGGAAATTAGATTTGGCTCAGAACCCCTCGGGCAGCGTGACAGGGCCGACGACGCGGAGATATTCGCGCACAGCGTAGCGGTCGGTCATTCCGGCGACATAGTCCGCGATGTGGCGGCTGAGGCACGGCTCTTCGGTCGGCAGGCGTTCGCGCCATTCTTCGGGGAGCGTCGCGGGATCGTTGCGAAACGCCGCGAACAGGCCGGCGACCACCTGATGCGCCGCCGCTGCGGCCTCGAGCTGGCGCGGGTGGTGGTACAAATTGGCGTACATGAAGCGCTTCAGATCGCGCTCGGCGACGCGCATCTCGTCCGAGAAGCTGACGAGCGCGTGGCCCGCGGCGCGAACGTCGGCGACGGTTTCAATCCGGGCGTCAGCGATTCGGCGGCGGGTCTCGTCGATCAGGTCGTTCACCATCACGCCGATCTGGCTGCGGACCAGTTCACGCGCTTGCCGCCGTTCGCTTACATCCGGGAATGCGGCGCGCACGCCGGCCCAGCCGCGCGCGACGAGCGGCACCGCGAGCAATTGCGACACATCGAGCAGCCCGGCGCGCAAGCCATCGTCGATATCGTGATTGTCATAGGCGATGTCGTCGGCGAGCGCAGCGACCTGCGCCTCGAGGCTGGCCCAGCCGTTCAGTTCGAGCGCAGCGTCGGCATCGGCCTCCGCCAGCGCCCAACCGGGATGGCGCGCCGGGCCGTTGTGTTTGGCTAGACCCTCGAGTGTTTCCCACGTCAGGTTGAGGCCGTCGAAGCGCGGATAGGCGCGCTCGATCCGCATCAGCGTGCGCAGCGTATGGCCGTTGTGGTCGAACCCCCCTGCCCCCGCCATCGCGGCCTTCAGCGCATCCTCACCGGCGTGGCCGAACGGCGGGTGGCCGATGTCGTGCGCGAGGCACAAGGCTTCGGTCAGATCCTCGTTGAGGCCGAGTGCGCGCGCGATCGTGCGGCCGATCTGCGCCACTTCGAGGCTGTGCGTCAGGCGGACGCGGAAGTGATCGCCGTCGGGCGCCAGGAACACCTGCGTCTTGTGGCGCAGGCGACGGAAGGCGATCGAGTGCACGATGCGGTCGCGATCACGCTGATAGGCGTCACGCGGGCCGCGCTCGACACCGGCGCTGGACTTGCTTTGTTCTTCGTGAAGGCGACCTTTGCTGCGTGCCGGGTCCGAAGCCCAGGACGCAAGCACCGTCACTTATCGGTGAGCTTCGTCATTTTCTGGCCCTTCTCGCTGGTGAAGGTGAAGGCCGAAACGCCCTGTTTGGCGAGCGTGTTGACGAAGGTTCGTGCCTCCGCATCGGTCTTGAACGGGCCAGTGACGACGCGGTTTGTGGCGCGCAGCGGGGTCGAATACGCCGCCTTGCCGTTGAGCGCGGCGGCCTTGGATTTGGCCGAGGCCCAGGCCTTGGGGAGATCGCGTTCGTTCGCGCCGCCGGCGACCTGCACCCAGATGCGTGGCGGATCGGTCTTGGCGATCCGGGCCTCCTCCACCGCCTTCTTCGCGTCGGCCGCCTTCTTTGTGTCGGCAGCCTTCTTCTCGGCCGCGAGCTTGCGCTCCGCGGCGACCTTCTTGGGGTCGGGCTTGGCGGGTTTCTCGGTAGTGGCTGCGACCTGATCGGGCTTTGTGCTGCTTGCCTTTGGCTTGGCTTCCTTCGGCGCGGTCTTCGCGGCCGTCTCGACAGGCTTGCGCGTGGCTGCTTCGGCCGCGCGCGCGGCCTGCGCGGTGCGGGCAGTTTCGGCGGCGCGGCGTGCGGTTTCGGCGGAGGCGATGCTTTCGGCCGTGGCGATCGACGTGCCCGGCTCGGGCGTCGGCGGCTGCGGGCGGACCGGCGCCACGCCCAGCTCCGCCGCAGGGATGGAAATGCCAGACATGATCCGGGCGAGGATGGAATCCTCGCTCATTCGCGGCGCTACCGGGGTCGGCTCGGCAGGCGCTGCGGCGGCGACAGTCTGCGACGTGGCGGAGGGCGCGACGGTGCTCGGGCCGCCGGTCGCTTGCGAGGGGACGTTCGGGACGGTGACGGCGGTCGCGACCGTCGTCGGCGGCACACTGGGGGGGGGCGTTGCAGCAACACTCGCGGCTGGCGACGGCGTAGTCGTCGGCAGGGTGGATGCGGCTGCTACGGACGTCAGCGGTGCAGCTTGCGGGCTAGTCGGCGCCAGCGAGGAGAATCCGGGCTGCGGCAGCGGCCGGGCGACGCTCGCTACAGTCGATGCGGGGGTCGGCTCGCGCGGCGGAGGTCCAGAGATCGCGACCGAAGCGGGCGCGGGCGACGGGGCGGCGGGCGGCGGACTGGCTGACGCGACCGCCACGGCGGCGGGCGGCGGTGCTGGCGTTGGCGTTGGCAGGGTCTGTACGACGGCACGCGGGGGGGCAAAACTGACGCCGCCGCCGTACCGTGGCGGTTGAAGCGCGGCGGCTGTGTCAGCGGCGACGCTCGGCGGTGTTGCGCTGGCAAGCACGACCGGCGCCGGATCGCGACGGCCGCGGCGCGCGCGCGCCTGCTGGCGGGCGAGCGCGCGCTGACGGACAGCCTCTTCGCGTAGCCGCTGGCGCTCGCGCCGGGGATCGGCCGCACGCGGGGGTGCGACCGCTGCGACCTGCGTCGCGCGTGGTTCGGGCGCGAGCACCGGGAGTGGTGGCGCCATGCGTGCGTCCGCCAACCGCTGCGGCGAGGCGCGCAGCTCGCCGAAATGCACTGCGAACGCGCGATCGATCGGCGGCAAAGTGACCAACCGGCTGAAGAAGGGCGCAAGCGCAGTGCCCATGCCGGGCGGCATCATCGTGGCGGCGATCTTCTCGGCGCCGGGGACATCACCGTTCATTGCAAGGACAAAGGCGCGGATTCGCCAGGCGCTACGATCGTTGCGTCGGACCTGAGCGTCGATCTCCGACAATGCCTCATCGCGCTTGCCCGAGATGCCGAGCGAAAGTGCGTAACGGCGTTCGACCTCGTCATTGCGGCTGAGCTTCAGCGCCACGCGATAGTCGCGCTGCGCCCGCTCCTGCTCGCCGATCAGATCGTAAGCGAGCGCGCGATCGCCGGCGAACGAGGCGGGATCGAGGCCATAGCCAGTCGCTTGGTCGAAATAGCGCAGCGCCTCGCCGGGCCGCTGCTGAGTGACGAGGATGCGCGCCATCCCCGCCTTGACGCGGCCATTCATCGGATCGACCATCTCGGCGCGCTTGAACAACGCCGCGGCGGCATTGACGTCGCCGAGCCGGAGCGACAACTCCCCCGCCTCAATCAGTGCGGACAGATCACGTGGGTTCGCACCCAGCCGGCGCATCGCCGCCGCGAGCGCATCGGCATCGGGCGTTGGCCGTGGGACCATCTGGAGCGGCTGGCCGGAATAGCTTTGCGCCAGCGCAGTCGGCGCGCCGGCCAGCGCGACGGCGAGGATCAAGGGACGGGTAATCAACATGGGCAATGATTACTTAGGGTAAGGCGCGATCGACCGGCAATGCGCCGCGCGCGGGCAAGCGCCAAGCCGGACGGGAGGGCCGACGAATGCCGGCCACCCCGCCCGCGCGCTCGCTTACTGGTTGTTCTGGCGGTGCAGGAAACGCGGGATGTCGAGCGAATCCTTGCTTTCTTCCTCGTCGCCGCGCGCCGCGCCGCGCGAGGCGTTCTGCATCCGCTCGAACAGCGTGCCGCCGAGCTTCACGCGCGGCTGCGGTGGCACGTCTTCCGGCGGAGCCTCGGCGCCGCCCGACAGCCAGCGACGACGCGGTGCCTCGGCGGGGGTTTCTTCCTCGCCAAAGACGCGCGACTTGGCGGCCGGTGCTGGCGTTTCGGGAACGATCGTGTCCGAGCCGAGCAGCAATTCGTCGCCATCCGCCTCGTCTTCGACAGCGCGTGCTGCCGGTGCCGGATGAACCTCGGGCTGCTTGCCTGGCGCAGGCACGCCCGCTGCCATTGCGCCGGCGGCGGCGCCGCTCGGCTGCGGTGCTTCGGGAGCCGGCGGCGTAGCAGCGGCGGTAGGCGCTGCCGCAGCAGGCGTCTCGATGCGGCGCGGGGCGGAGAAGCTGAAGGCGCGGGCCGGCTCGGCCGCTGGCGCTTCGGTGCGCTCGACTGCCTCTATACCCGTTGCGACCACCGACACGCGGATGCGGCCTTCGAGATCGGGGTTGAATGCCGAACCCCAGATGATGTTCGCATCGGGATCGACCAGCTCGCGGATGTGGTTCGCGGCCTCGTCGACTTCGAGCAGGCGCATGTCCTCGCCGCCGGTGATCGAGATGATGACGCCCTTGGCGCCCTGCATCGACACGCCGTCGAGCAGCGGGTTGGCGATCGCCTTCTGCGCTGCGACGAGCGCGCGGTCGTCGCCGTCGGCCTCGCCGGTGCCCATCATCGCCTTGCCCATCTCCTGCATCACCGAACGCACGTCGGCGAAATCGAGGTTGATGAGGCCGGGCATGACCATCAGATCGGTGATGCCGCGCACGCCCTGCTGCAGCACTTCGTCGGCCAGCTCGAACGCCTGCTTGAAGGTGGTGTTGGCGTTGGCGATCAGGAACAGGTTCTGGTTCGGGATCACGATCAGCGTATCGACGAACTTCTGCAGCTCCTCGATGCCCTGGTCGGCCGACTTGGAGCGGCGCGCGCCTTCGAAGGCGAATGGCTTCGTCACGACGCCGACCGTCAGGATGCCCATGTCACGCGCCGCCTTGGCGATGACCGGTGCGGCGCCGGTGCCCGTGCCGCCGCCCATGCCGGCGGCGATGAAGCACATGTGGGCGCCTTCGAGCAGCTTCGAGACGGATTCGATCGTCTCTTCTGCGGCGGCGCGGCCGATCTCGGGCCGGCTGCCGGCGCCGAGACCTTGCGTGATCTTCGCGCCGAGCTGGATCTTCTGCGGCGCGATCGACTGTTTCAGCGCCTGCGCGTCAGTATTCGCCACGAGGAAGCTGACGCCCTGCACGTCTGCGCGCATCATGTTGGCAATCGCGTTGCCACCTGCGCCGCCCACGCCGATCACCGCAATTCGCGGGGTCAACTCATCCACCTCGGGTGCAATGAATTCGATGCCCATCGCCAATATACTCCATCATTCCGGGCGCGAAACACTGGCCCGCCATCGCCATTAAACTTAGTGCAACATTGCTACGCTACGTGCCAGCCGAAAAGCAGGCGTCGCGAATCAATAATTGGCCTTCGCCGCCTGGAACAACCGCCTGAGCGCGGTAAATCCCTTTTGGCGCACCACCATCTGCTGTTGCGGCACTAGCCCACGCAGATCTACCGGATCGGACGCTGCGAAAAAGGCGAGCCCGGCGAGCGTCGCGAAGCCCGGCCCGGAATGCGCATCGGGCAGCCCGGTCAGCCCGCGCGGCCGACCGACGCGCACCGAGCGGCCGAGCACTTGCTGCGCGTAATCGGCGATGCCCTTGAGTTCCGCGCCACCCCCGGTGAGCACCACCTGACGCCCGACCGGGCCTTCGAACTTCAGCTCCTTCAGCGCGCGCTGGATCTCGACCATAAGATGTTCAAGCCGCGTGCGGATCACCGCGATCAGCGCCGCCTTGGTGATCTGCAGCGGATCGGCGTCGTCATCGTTCGCGCCGGGCCTGATCGTGACCATCTCGTGATTGTCGCGCGGGGAAGCGTTGGCCGAGCCGTGGAAGCATTTCATCCGCTCCGCCTGCCCGCGGGTGGTGCCAAAGGCGGAGGCGATGTCGTCGGTGATGTCGCACGATCCCATCGCGAGCGACTTGAGCCCGACGAGCATGCCGCCGGCGAACAGCGACACGTTGGTGATCCCCGCGCCGATCTCGACCAGTGCGACGCCGAGATCGCGTTCCTCTTCGCTGAGGCAGGCGAGCCCGGTCGCGACCGGCGAGGCGATGATCGACTTCACCTCGAGATGCGCCGAGCGCACCGTCAGGTCGAGGTTACGGACCGGCGAGCCGTCGGCGGCGATGACATGGATGTGGACACCGAGCCGGTCGGCGTGGAGCCCGAGCGGCTTCTTCACACCGGTGAGGCCGTCGAGGGTGTAGAGCGCCGGCTGCGCGTGCAGCACCATGCGGCCCTGCGGGTCGATTGCCTGGCGCCCTTCCTGCAACAGTGCGTCGATATCCTGCTGCTCGATGCGGTGGCCGTTCAATTCGACTTCGATGAAGGCCTCGTCGCTGACAAGCCCGCCGGCAGAGAAGCCCGCCCAGACGTTCTCGATGTTGAGGCCAGCGATCCGCTCGGCCTGCGCCACCGCCTCGCGCACCGCGACCTCAGTGACTGCCATATCGGCGATATAGCCGCGCTTCACGCCCTTCGATTCGCGCTGGCCGGTGCCGAGCACGATCAGCTCGCCCCCGTCGCCGCGCTGCGCGATCATCGCCGACACCTTCGATGTCCCGATATCGAGTGCGGTGATCAACCCTTCCGGTGCTGCTTTCGCCATTGCTTGTCCCCCATATTCTGCCCCGTCGTGTCGTCTACGCGTCGCCCACCCGCGCCAGTCGTTCCGGATCGATCGCGGCGCCGCTGCCGTCGTCGGGCACCTGATGTTCCAGATCCGCACCCGGCTTGCGCGCCACCAGCTTCGCCGGATCGCGCATGTCGAAGCGCAGCCAGCCCTTGCCGAGCAGCGCACGCGAGCCGTCGAGCTGCGCGAACCGCACCAGCGCCGCCGCTGCGCCATCCTGCGGCAGTGCAAGCGTCTCGCCGGTATCAAAGGTCAAATCCCAGCGCCGGTTGCCGACCCAGGTTGCCGCCTTCACGCGTGGCTTGAGCGCTGGCGCCGCCGCAAGCAAGCGCTGATAGGCGGCTTCCTGCCGATCCGCGCCCGGCCCGATCACCAGCGGGAGATCGGGCATGCGATCGCGGTCGACCGTCTCAAGCGGCACGCCCTTGGCGTCGATCAGCGTCAGATTGCCGCCATTCTGCCAGATCGCCGCCGGCTCGCGCTCAACGATGTGGATCAGCAGGCGATCGGGCAACCGGCGCGAGACATAGGCGTCCGAAACCCAGCCGTAGGCGAGCAGCCGTTCGCGGATCTGCGTCAGGTCGACGCGCAGCATGGCGTTGGGCTGATCCTCGAGCGCCACGGCGTAAACCGTCTCGCGGTTCATCCGCTTGAGCCCAGTAATGTCGACCTGCTCGACGCGCAGGCCGAGCTGACCGCTGCTATCGGCGACCGCGGTGCCGATCGTCGCCGGCACGCCGAACCACGACGCGGTGACGATCGCCGCTCCGCCCGCAAGGCCGAGGATCGTCCACGTCACCGCCTTGCGCAGTACCGCCTCGCTGACCGGCATGCGCGCGATCATGCGGTCGCCGAACGAGGTCTTAGGCGGCTGGCGGCGCACGGTGGGGCGGCGTGCTGGCCCCTCGCGCTTCATCGTCCGGCTCATGTCAGCGCCTCTCCCCGCATTGCTTCGTCGACGATCGCCTGCACCAGCGCGGGATAGCTCATGCCGATATGTCGCGCCTGTTCGGGCACGAGGCTGAGCGGCGTCATGCCCGGCTGGGTATTGACCTCGAGCAGGAACAGCCCATCGACGCCGCGCTCGTCATCCCAGCGGAAATCGGAGCGGCTGCAGCCCTTGCAGCCGAGCAAGCGGTGCGCCTGGAGCGCGATCGCCTTGCAAGCATCGGTAATCTCGCCGGGCACCGGCGCGGGGAAGATATGGTCGGTCAGGCCGTCGGTATATTTGGCGTCGTAATCGTACCAGCCCGATTTCGGGCGAAGCTCGGTGACGCCGAGCGCGGTCTGCCCGAGCACCGCGGTGGTCAGTTCGCGGCCGCGGATATAGGGCTCGGCGAGCAGTTCGTCGAACTCCTGCCACGGGCCTGTCGCATCGCGGCTGATCGGATTGCCGTAATTGCCCTCATTGGTGACGATCGCGACGCCGACCGACGAGCCTTCGTTGACCGGTTTCAGCACATACGGCCGGGTCAGCGGATCACCGGCGTACAGTTCCTCGCTCGCGACGATCCGCCCGCCCGGCATCGGGACGCCCTGCGGGACGAGCGCCTGCTTGGTCAGCACCTTGTCGATCGCGATGACCGAGGTGGCGAGACCGCTGTGGGTGTAGCGCAGCCCCATGATGTCCAGCAGGCCCTGGATCGACCCATCCTCGCCCGGCGTGCCGTGCAGCGCGTTGAAGACGAGGTCGGGCCTGGCCTCGGCGAGCCGGGCGGCGACGTCACGGTCCATGTCGATCCGCGTGACGCGGTGGCCGAGCGATTCCAGCGCCTCGGCGATGCCGGCGCCCGAGGTGAGCGAGACCTCGCGCTCGGCGGACCAGCCGCCCATGAGGGCGACGATGTGGAGGGAACGAATAGCCCTCTCCCCTTCAGGGGAGAGGGTTGGGAGAGGGGGCGTGTCGGACGTGGCGCTCATGACTGCCCCTGTCCCCGGCCCTCTCCCCGCGTGCGGGGAGAGGGAGCATTTACCCCCACGCGCTGGATTTCCCATTCGAGGGTCACGCCGCTTTTCTCCTTCACCCGCTCGCGCACGTCTTCGCCCAGCGCCTCGATGTCAGCGCTCGTGGCTTGGCCGAGGTTGAGGAGGAAGTTGGTATGCTTCTCGCTGACCTGCGCGTCGCCGCGCCGCAGACCGCGGCAGCCGGCGGCGTCGACCAGCGCCCAGGCCTTGTGCCCCGGCGGATTCTTGAACGTCGATCCGCCGGTCTTCGAGCGCAGCGGCTGCGAAGCCTCGCGGCTGGCGGCGATGCGGTCCATTTCGGCCTGGATCGCGGCGGTGTCGCCGGGTTCGCCGCGGAAGGTGGCGCTCACCACGATGGCGCCATCGGGCAGCGCGGAGTGGCGATAGGTGTAGTGCAGGTCCGCGGCGGCGAGCGTCCGCCGTTCGCCCGACCGCAGCACGACCTCGCAGTCGACCAGCACGTCCGCCGTTTCGCGACCATAGGCGCCACCGTTCATGCGGACGAAGCCGCCGACAGTGCCGGGGATCGAGCGCAGGAATTCGACGCCTGCGATTTCAGCGTCTCGCGCGGTGGAGGAGACGAGGATGCCGCTGGCTCCGCCGCCGCACCGGAGCGTGGTCGCGTCGATTGCTTCGACCTTCGCGAAGGTCTTGCCGAGCCGCACCACCACGCCGGGGACGCCGCCGTCGCGGACGATCAGGTTTGATCCGAGGCCCAGTGGCAGCACTGGGACTGTCGGATCGAGATTTGCGAGGAAGGTGGCGAGATCGTCGGTGTCGGCTGGTTCGAACAACCATTCGGCCGAGCCGCCTGCCTTGAACCACACGAGTGGTGCGAGTGGCGCGTTCGGCGTGAGACGACCGCGAACCGTAAGATCCTCCCCGGTACGGGGAGGAGGACCGTCCGCAGGCTGGTGGAAGGGGGCTTCCACAGGGGCTTCGCCCAGCGGCGATCCCCCTCCACCACCGGCTTCGCCGGCGGTCCCCCTCCCCGTTCCGGGGAGGATCAAGGAGTCGCTGCTCATCGCCGCGCCTCGATCGCAGTTGCCAGCCCGGCCGCCCATTTGGTGATGTCGCCGGCCCCGAGGCACACCACCTGATCGCCAGCGCGCACTTCGCCGGCGAGCGCGTCGGCCAATGCGTCGGCATCCGCCACCGTCGCGGCGGCGCGATGCCCGCGGCGCCTTAGCCCCTCGACCAACGCCTCGGAATCGACCCCCGCCACCGGCGCTTCGCCCGCGGCGTAAACCGGGGTCACGTAGACCGCGTCGGCATCGTTGAAGGCGCCCTGAAAGTCTTCCATCAGCGTGCCGAGCCGCGAATAACGATGCGGTTGTACCACCGCGATCACGCGGCCCTGCGCGCTTTCCCGCGCGGCGGCGAGCACGGCGCGGATCTCGACCGGGTGGTGGCCGTAATCGTCGATCACGACGGCCCCCGCTACTTCGCCAACCTTGGTGAAGCGCCGCTTCACGCCGTCGAACTTCTGGAACCCGCGCTGGATCGTCGCATCGTCGATGCCGAGTTCGAGCGCCACGCCAATGGCCGCGAGCGCGTTCTGCACATTGTGACGCCCGGCCATCGGCAGGTCGATGCCCTCGATCGAGCGCGTCGTGCCGTCCCGATGGCGAATGATCGCCTCGAAGCGGTTGCCGCCGGGATATGGCGCGACGTTCACGCCGCGCACGTCGGCACTGGCCGCGAAACCGTAGGTGACGATCCGCCGATCACGCACGCGCGGGATCAGCGCCTGCACTTCGGGATGGTCGAGGCACAGCAGCGCCGCGCCGTAGAACGGCACGTTCTCGACGAACTCGACGTACGCGTCTTTCGCTTTGTCGAAGCTGCCGTAGTGATCGAGATGTTCGGGATCGATGTTGGTGACGACCGCGATCGTGCCGTCGAGCCGCAGGAAGCTGCCGTCGCTCTCGTCGGCCTCGACCACCATCCAGTCGCTCGTGCCGAGCCGCGCGTTCGAGCCGTAGCTGTTGATGATCCCGCCGTTGATAACCGTCGGATCGACGCCGCCGGCATCGAGCAGCGCCGCCACCATCGACGTCGTCGTCGTCTTGCCGTGCGTGCCGGCGACCGCGACGGTGGACTTCAAGCGCATCAGTTCGGCGAGCATTTCGGCGCGGCGCACCACGGGGATGCGCTGGTTGAGCGCGGCCTCGACCTCCGGGTTGCCGCGCTTCACCGCGGTCGAGATGACGACCACCGCGACGCCCTCTACGTTCGCCGCGTCGTGCCCGATCGTCACCGTGATGCCGCGCTTGCGCAGACCCTCGACGACATAGCCCTCGGCCATGTCGGAGCCCTGAACCGTATAGCCGAGGTTGTGCATCACCTCAGCAATGCCCGACATGCCGATCCCGCCGATGCCGACGAAGTGGATCGTGCCGATGTCCGTCGCGACGCCCTTCACGCGAACGCCTCCTGCGGCTTCGCCACGCCGACGGGCAGCTTTGCGACCGGCGCATCGAGGCTCTCGATCAGATCGGCCAGATCGCGTGCGGCATCGGGCTTGCCGCACGCTTTGGCGCGGCCGGCGGCATTTTCCAGCGCGGCAGGATCGAGGCCCAGCTTCTGCATCTGCTTGGCAAGTTCGCCCGGCGTGAAGGCGCTTTGCGGGATCGTCCGCGCGCCGCCGGCGGCGGTGATCTCGCGCGCGTTCGCGGTCTGGTGATCGTCGGTCGCGCCGGGCAGCGGGACGAGGATCGCCGGGCGACCGGCTGCGGTGAGTTCCGAGATGGTCGAGGCGCCGGCGCGGGCGATCACCAGATGCGCCCAGCCGAGCTGCTCGGGCAGATCGGGGAGGTAGGTCGCCAGGTCGGCCGCGATCTCGAGCTCGGCGTATTTGGCGCGAGCCGTGTCGATATCCTCGATGCGTGCTTGATGCGTCACCTGGAGCCGCCGACGGAAGGCGACCGGCAGCATCGCGAGGCCATCGGGGACTACCTTCGAGAGCACGCTTGCCCCCTGCGATCCGCCGGTGACGAGCACGCGGAAGATGCCGTCCTCCTCGAGCAGCGGATAGGCGCGCGTGCGCAGCGCCAGGACGCTGTCGCGCACCGGATTGCCGACATGGTGCGCCTTGCCTCCATGCTTTGGGGCCAGCCGCTCGGTCGTGGCGTAGGAGGTCGCGATCGCATCGACGCGGCTGGCGACGAGGCGGTTGACGCGGCCGAGCACGGCATTCTGCTCATGCACCGCGGTCGGGATCTTGTCCGCAAAGGCTGCTGCCAGCGCGGGGAACGCTGGATAGCCGCCGAAGCCGATCACCGCCGCCGGCTTGAACGTGCGATACAGCTCGCGCGCCATCGCCCGGCCGCGCCACATCTCGCGCGCGGCCTTCGCCCAGCCTAGCGGACCGCCCGACAGGCGGCCGGCTGGCAGCACGTGGGTCTGCACGCCATCGAACAGCCCCGGGAACCGCACGCCGCGCGCGTCGCTTACCAGCGCCACGCGGTGGCCGCGCCGCGTCAGCTCCTCGGCGAGCGCGGCAGCCGGCACCATGTGGCCACCGGTGCCGCCGGCCGCGAGCACGAAATGCCGCGCGCGCGTCACGAGGCGGCGCCCCAGCGCGTGACATAGGGGCTGCGCAGCAGGAACGGATTGCGCCGCGTGAAGGTGAGCAGCAGCCCCATCCCGATCGACAATGCGATCATCGAAGAACCACCATAACTGATGAACGGCAACGTCATTCCTTTAGACGGTGCGAGGCCGGTATTGACCGCCATCGACACCAGAGCCTGTACCCCGAATTGCGTCGCAAGGCCCGAGGCGGCGAGCAGCTTGAAGCCGTCTTCCTCGTCGAGCATCTTGACGAACACGCGCACGACGACCGCCAGGAACAGCACCGCGATCACCATGCAGGCGATCAGGCCGAATTCCTCGCCGATGACCGAGAAGATATAGTCGGTGTGCGCTTCCGGCAGGCCGAACTTGACCGTGCCGGCGCCCGGCCCGGTGCCCGTCCAGCCGCCCGAGGTGAGCGTGGCATGGGCCGCATCGGTCTGGAAATGCGCGCCTTCCGCCTCGTTGGGATCGCGAAACAAGAAGGCGTCGATCCTCGCACGCGCCGTGCCATAGAATAGATAGGCCGCGCCGATACCGAGCGGCGCCATGGCGAAGAAGGCGGCCAGCGTGCGCATCGGCGTGCCGGCGATCATCAGCAGCACCATCCATACGGTCGCGAACACGATCGTCTGGCCGAAATCGGGCTGCAGCATCAGCAACACAGCGACCAGCGCGGTCATCGCGAAGGTGATCGCCGTGAGCGGCAGGCCTTCCTCCTTCGAGCGCAACGACAGCAGCCAGGCGACCGTGACGATGAAGCAGGGCTTGAGGAATTCGGACGGCTGGAACTGGGAGAAGCCAACCCCCAACCACCGCTTTGCGCCATTCACTTCCACCCCGACACCCGGGATCAGCACGAGCAGCAGCATCGTGCCGAAGCCGGCCGCGCCGATCACGGCGCCGCGCCGCGCGAGGTCGACGGGGAGCATCGAGATGCCGATCAGCACGGGCAGCGACACGCCGACCCACATCACCTGCCGCCAGAAATAGTAGAGCGGCGTGATCTTCAGCTGCTCGCCCGAATAGCGCATCGCGCTGGCCGGCGAGGCGGCCGCGACCGCCAGCAGCCCGACCGCGATCAGCGCGAAGGTCAGCAGCAGCAGGACGCGATCGGTATCCCAGAACCACGTGCCGAGCGGCGAGCGATCGCCGCGCCCGCCGCGTTCCTTCAGCCGGCCGCGAAGCCCGTGTTCGTCCGAACCATCGTTCATGCCAGCCCCCCGACCGCTTCACGAAATACCTGCCCGCGATGCTCGTAATCGCGGAACTGATCGAACGACGCGGCGGCCGGCGACAGCAACACCGTATCTCCGCTCCGCGCGTGACGCGCGGCGCTGACGACCGCGCTGGCGAGGGTGCCGGCCTCCTCGACCGGCACCTTGCCGTCGAGCACGCGCGCGAACAGTGGTCCGGCTTCGCCGATCGTATAGGCGCACGCCACGTGGCTGAAGTACGGCGCGCAAGCATCGAGATCGCCGCCCTTGGCGCGCCCGCCGACGATCCAGTGGACGCGATCGAACGCGGCGAGGGCCGGCGCAGTGCTGTCCGGGTTGGTCGCCTTGCTGTCGTTTACGTAGGCAACGCCGGCGATCTCGCCGATCTTCTCCATGCGGTGTGGGAGGCCGGTGAAGGTGCGAAGGCCACCGTCCAGTTCGTCGTTGCTCATACCTAAAGCTTTGCAAACGCAAAAAGCAGCGCCCGCATTTTCCGCGTTGTGCGGACCCTGCAGTGCCGGCCAGTCGGACTGCACAGACCGCCAATTACGCGAATCAAATGGATCCCAGAGATCGGCTGGATCTTGCACCGTGTAGTAGAGCTGACAATAAACGTTGCGACCGTCGTTAAAGTAGCGGTCGTACGTCGCACGACGTTGCGCGTGAGCACTCGAACCAAACACAAGAGTGCTTGTCTCCGACTGCATCTCAAATAGTCGTTCCTTCGAAGAGGCGTAAGCCTCAAACCCGTCGTAGCGATCGAGGTGATCCGGCGTGATATTCAGCAGCACCGCGACATCGCAGTCGAGGCTGTGCGTCAGGTCGATCTGGTAGCTCGACAGTTCCAGTACGTAGACGCCACCGGCGGGGAGCGGCTCGGCGCCGAGGATTGGGAGGCCGATGTTGCCGCCCATCAGCGCGGGAACGCCTGCCGTCTTGAGGATATGTGTGACGAGCGCGGTGGTCGTCGACTTGCCGTTGGTGCCGGTGATGCCGACGACCTTGTGCGGCGGCAAGTCGGCGCGCGCCTGCGCGAACAGCTCGATGTCGCCGATGATCGGGACGCCGGCGGCGCGGGCTTTCGCGGCGAGCGGGTGGGTGTTCAGCGGGACGCCGGGGGAGACGACGAGCGCTTCAAATGAGGCGAGGTCGACGGTGTCAAGGTCGACGACTTCCAAAAGCCCTCTCTCCGCTTGCGGGGAGAGGGTTGGGAGAGGGGCAGTTGCGGAGGTCGGCAGTTCGGACTGCCCCTCTCCCCGGCCCTCTCCCCGCAAGCGGAGAGAGGGAGTTATTGCGTCGCGCTTTTCGGGGTCGCTGTCCCATGCCGTCACCTGCGCGCCGCCTGCCAGCAAGGCATGCACCGTCGCCGTGCCGGAGCGGGCAAGCCCCAGCACCGCGTAGCGCTTGCCGGCCCAGGCGGCGGAGACGATCACCGCAGTTTCAACGTCGACAGACCGGCCAGCGCCAGCACGAGGCTGACGATCCAGAAGCGGATAACCACGGTCGGCTCGCTCCAGCCGAGCTGTTCGAAATGGTGGTGAATCGGCGCCATGCGGAACACGCGTTTGCCGGTCCGCTTGTACCAGAACACCTGGATGATCACGCTCATCGCCTCGACCACGAACAAGCCGCCGATGATGCCGAGTACGATCTCGTGGTGCGCCACGACCGCGATCGTGCCGAGCGCGCCGCCCAAGGCGAGGCTGCCGGTATCGCCCATGAATACCGCCGCAGGGGGCGCATTGTACCACAGGAACGCCAGCCCCGCCCCGATCATCGCCCCACAGAAGATCGCGAGGTCACCGGCGCGGGCGACGTGCGGGATACCAAGATAGTCGGCAAAGCGCACGTTGCCCGCGAGGTACACGATCAGCATGAATGCGACCGAGGCGATGATCACCGGCATCGTGGCGAGACCATCGAGCCCGTCGGTCAGGTTCACCGCGTTGCCGAACGCGACGATCGTGAAGGCCGCGAACACCGGGAAGAAGTACCCCAGTTCGAGGTACGTGCGATTGGTGAACGGCAGGAACAGGCCCGTGCCATTCTCGTAGCTGATGATCCACGCCGCGACGCCGGCAATGGCGAATTCCAGCAGCAAGCGCGTCCGCCCGGAAATGCCGGCAGCGCTCGCCTTCGTGACTTTGTCATAGTCGTCGAGAAATCCGATCGCGCCAAAGCCAAGCGTGACGAACAGGCAGGCCCAGATGAAGGGATTGCTCAAATCCATCCAGATCAGGATCGACAGCGTGAGGCTGGTGAGGATCATCAGCCCGCCCATCGTCGGCGTGCCGCGCTTGGCGAGGTGGGTCTGTGGGCCATCGGCGCGGATCGGCTGGCCCTTGCCCTGCCGCACGCGAAGCCAGCCAATGAACTTCGGCCCGATCAGCAACCCGATGAACAGAGATGTAGCGACCGCCGCGCCGGCGCGGAACGACAGGTAACGGATGAGGTTCAACCCGCCGGGAAACCCGAGCTGCTCGGCGATCCAGTACAACACTAAGCCATGCCCCCAGCAAGCGCCGCGACGACCCGCGACAGCCCGACCCCGTTCGATCCCTTGACGAGAATTGCGTCGCCCGGCGCGAGCATCTCCGGAAGGATCTCCAGCGCCGCCGCAGCGGTGGGCACATGGCGCAATTCGATCCGCCCCTCAAGCGCCGAGGCAAGCGGCGCCATCGCTTCGCCGACGAGCAGCGCCGTTTCGACGTTTGCAGCAATGATCGGTGCGGCCAGCGCGGCGTGATACTCGGCTGTTGCCACGCCGAGCTCGCGCATCTCGCCCAGTATTGCGACATGCCGGCCGGGCGTCGCGCCGAGCACCGCAAGCGTTGCCTCCATCGAGGCGGGATTGGCGTTGTAGCTTTCGTCGATCACGAGCGCCTCGCCGCCGGGCACGCGCGCCACGAACCGCGCGCCCCGCCCCGCCATCCCGCCGAGTTCGCCCAGCGCAAGCCCCGCCCGCGCAAGATCGCCACCGACCGCGTCGACGGCGGCGAGCACGGCCAGCGCGTTCGATACCCAGTGCGCGCCGGGCTGCGCGATCGTGAAGCTCAGCTCGCGCTCGCCGATTCTGGCGGTCACGAACGTGCCGCCGGTTTTCAGCGGCATGGTTTCGATCGGTCGCACGTCGGCGTCCTTGGACGTCCCAAAGGTGACGATCTTTGAAGCATAGGGCTGCGCGGCGGCGATCAGCCGATCGCGGTGCGGGCTGTCATAGGGCACGATCGCGATCCCGCCCGGTTCCAGCCCTAGGAAGATCTCGCCCTTGGCGTCGGCGATCGCGCTTTCGTCGGGGAAAAACTGGGTATGCGCGGGGGCGATTGCGGTGACGATCGCGACGTGCGGGCGCACCAGCGTGGTGAGATGCGCGAGTTCGCCGGGGTGGTTCATCCCCATCTCGAGCACGGCGAACCGCGTTGCCGCCGGCATCCGCGCGAGGCTGAGCGGGACGCCGGTGTGGTTGTTGTAGCTCTTCACCGAGCGATGGGTGGCGCCCGGCGCGCTGCGGTCGAGCGCGGCGAAAAGCGCCTCCTTGGTCGATGTCTTGCCGACCGAGCCGGTGACGCCGATGATCCGCGCGGTGGTGCGCGCACGTGCGGCGCGGGCGAGATCCTCGAGCGCGGCAAAGGTGTCTGCGACGCGGACGTTCGGGCCGTTTGCTGCCGCCGAGACGATCGCGCCGGCTGCGCCCTGCGCATAGGCCTGGTCGAGGAAACGGTACCCGTCAGTCGCCTCGCCACTCAGCGCGATGAACAGATCGCCGGGGCCGACCTCGCGCGAATCGAACGCAACGCCGGAGGCGGCGAAGGCAGTGCTTGCCTCGCCGTTCACGGCTGTCGCGATGTCGTTCGAGGTCCAAAGCGTGTCCATATCGCTTTATAGCATCGGTAACGGAGCGGTCGCCCGCCAATAAGCCGCCGTCATCCCGGCCTTGTGCCGGGATCCACCGGGCAGCATGTCCCACGGCTTGGGGTCAAGCCCAACGGTGGATGCCGGGACAAGCCCGGCATGACGTTGCTGGCTCAACGCAGGCCGCTGACGGTGTCGCCGGTCACGAGCTCAAACCGCACCCCGAGGGTACGGCGCTCCCGCGGCGGCTTTGGATTCTCGGATACATTGGGTTTGGACGGAACGACGAACTTACGCTTCACCTGCAACCTCCCTGGCTACACTCACATCATCGAACGGCAGGACGAGATCGCCGACGATCTGGCCCTGCTCGTGCCCCTTGCCGGCGATCAACACGATATCGTCGCCATTGGCCTGCCCGAGCGCCAGCCGGATCGCGCCGCGGCGATCGCCGTGCTCGATCGCGTTCGGCGCACCCTTCAGGATGTCGGCACGGATCGCGGCCGGCTGCTCGCTGCGCGGATTGTCGTCAGTGACGATCGCGACGTCGGCGAACGCTGCGGCGATCGCGCCCATCGGTTCGCGCTTGCCCTGGTCGCGATCACCGCCGGCACCGAAGACGAGGATCAGGCGCCCGGTGACGTGCGGCCGCAGTGCGGCGATCGCCGCCTCCAGTGCATCGGGCGTGTGCGCATAATCAACGTAGACGGGCGCGCCACTCGCGGTGATCACCGCGCGCTCGAGCCGTCCCCTGACGGGCTGCAACCGGCCGAGCCCGGCGATCGTAGCCGCGACATCGCCGCCGGTCGCGATCACCAGCCCGGCCGCGACGAGCGCGTTGGCGGCTTGATACGCGCCGATCAGCGGCAATGTCACGCGGTGCTCGCGGCCCTCGGCGGCGATCACCAGTCCCTGCCCCAGCAACGTCGGATCGCGCGAGACGATGCGCAGATCGTCCCCATGCACGCCGACCGTGATCAGCCGGTTGCGCCGCTGCCGCGCGAGATCGATCACGCGCTCGGCGCGTGGATCGTCCGCCCAGACCACTGCGGTGCCATCGGGTGCGAGCACTTCGGAGAACAGCCGCAGCTTCGCGGTGAAATAGGCCGCCATGTCGCCGTGATAATCGAGATGATCGCGGCTCAGATTGGTGAACGCGGCCGCGGAGACGCGCAGTCCCTCGGTGCGGTATTGCGTCAGGCCGTGGCTGGATGCCTCGAATGCGACATGCGTGACGCCTTCGCGGGCGAGCCCGGCCACGTTCGACAGGAACGTCACGACATCGGGCGTGGTGAGCCCCGTCGTCACGCGCTCGTCGGCGGTGGTGACGCCGAGTGTTCCGATCGAGGCGGCGTGGTGGCCCGCCATGCGCCACAATTGCCGCGTCAGTTCGACCGTCGAGGTCTTGCCGTTGGTGCCGGTGACGGCGATTGCGGTCTCCGGAAATGGCGCGAAAAAGCGGGCGGCCAGTTCGGCGAAACAGGCGCGGGGATTGTCACCGCTGATGTGTACCGCCCCTTCGACGTCGGCGGAGCGGCGCGCGACGACGGCGATCGCGCCGGCGGCAACGGCGGCGGGGATGAAATCCTCGCCGTTCACGCGCTGGCCCTCGAACGCGCCGAAGATCGTGCCCGGCGCGACCTTGCGGTGGTCGATCGCGAAGCCGGTCACCGTCTCCGTCTCGCTCCCGCCGGTCAGCGCACCGAGCTTCATTCCGCGACGTCCTTCTTCTCGCCCGGCGCATGCCAGAGGAGGTTCGGCAGCTCGCCCATGTCGACGTCGCGGTGCGCGTCCGGAATAACACCGAGCATCGCGCCGGTGCGGCTGATCACGCGGCTGACAACTGGCGCGGCGGTATAGGCGGCGGTCGTCTGGAACGAGTTCGCCTCGACGCGCTTGGGGCTGTCCATCATCGTCAGCACGACATAGCGCGGCGCATCCATCGGGAATGCGGCGGCGAAGGTCGAGACGTTGCGGTTGCGCGCATAGCCGCCGCCCTCGGCGGCTTCGGCGGTCCCGGTCTTGCCGCCGACGCGGTAGCCCGGCGCCTCCGCCTTGCGACCGGTGCCGTTGGTGACGATCAGCCGCAGCAGCTGGCGCATCCGCGCGCTGGTCGTATCCTTGATGACGCGACGGCCCTTGGGGGCATGGCCCGGCGCGATCTTCAGCAAGGTGGTCGGGCGCCAGATGCCGCCGTTGACCAGCGTCGCATAAGCGTTCGCGAGGTGCAGCGGCGTGACGGCGATGCCGTGGCCGTAGGCGGTCGTCATCACCGTGGTGCGCGCCCAGTATTGCGGCCAAAGCGGGCGGCCTTTTTCGATCAGTTCAATGTCAGGCTTGGTATCGAAGCCCATTTTGCGGAACATCGCCTGCATCCGCGCCGCGCCGATCTCGTCGGCGATCCGCGCGGTGGCGATGTTCGACGAATGGATCAGCGTTTCGGGGATGTTGAGCCAGCGGTTCTGCGCGTGATCGTCCTTGATGCGGTAGCGGCCGACCTGGAGCGGGCTGGTCGCATCGAAGCGCCGCGCAATATTGGTGACGACGCCAGTGTCGATCGCGGTCGCCATCGCGATCGGCTTGAACGCCGATCCAAGCTCGTAAACGCTCTGCGTTACGGTATTGCGCAACTGTTCCGTGCCCGACATGCCGACGCGATTGGGATTGAATAGCGGCAGCGATACCATCGAGATCACCTCGCCGGTATCGACATCGAGCACCACGCCGGCCGCCGCGCGCGCCTGCATCGCCGCCATCGCGCTGCCGAGTTCGCTTTCCATCGCGGCCTGGACACGGCTGTCGATCGACAGCGCGACCGGGGTTCCCGAAAGCGCCGGATTGGTCAGCCGCTCCTCGAGCGCGCGCTCCATGCCTGAGCGGCCCCGGACGACGAGATCCTTCTGCGTCGGCCCGATATACCCCAGCACGTGCGCCGCGAGCGAGGCTTGCGGATACAGCCGCTGCGTCTCGCGCTCGAACACGATGCCGGGCTCGCCAATCGCGTTCACCGCCTGCACCAAGGCAGGCGAGGCGCGGCGATTCAGATAAGTGAAGCTGACTGGCTTGTTGATCAGGCGATAGAAATCGGCCTGATCGCCGGTATCGGGCATCAGATCGGCGAGGCGTTTGGCGATCTCGTTACGGTCGCCGAGCAATTTGTCAGGATGGACGCCGATCGTCCATGCGTCGATTGTCCGCGCGAGCTGTGCGCCGTTGCGATCGACGATGTCGCCGCGTGGTGCGGTGATGATAGCCGCGGCACGGCGCGGGCTGGCGTCGAGCGCCAGCATGGCAAGCCGCCCGATCACCAGCAGGATCGCCGCCGCGAACAGCAGCAACAGCATCATCAGCCGCTGGTGCTGCGTCGCGAGCAGCGCCTGGCGCTGTTCGCCGGCGCGCACCGGGCGCGCCGCTTGCCGGGCGGCCATGGTGCTCAACGCAAGCGGCTCGTCTCGGAGCGCGCGCCGCTCAACAGATCGCCCAGCGTCCGGTCGCTCAGCAGTGTCTTGTCGAGCATCGCCACCGCATTCGCCTTGCGGATCGTTGCGACGGGCTGGCCGGTGGTCATCGCGACCGTGCGGATCGCGGCGGGGCGCACCGGTTGCGTAACGGCCGCGGCGACCTGAACCGAAGCAGCGCGCGGTGCGGCTGGCCGGGCGGCGACCTGGACGAGCGTCGCGGGAGCTGCGGGCGTCTCGTCGATCACGGCGGGCACCGGATCACTCGGGCGGGATGGCACGATCAGCTGTGCTGTTTGCACCTCGCCGCTGCCGAGCTGGTTTGGACCGAAGCTGATCGACGCCAGCTGCGCTTCGTCGCGTACGAACTGCTGCGCAGTCGGGGCGACGAGCGCGAGCGTATCGCCGTTCCAGCGCTCGAGCTGAACGAGGTTCGACCGGACGTCGAACTCGGTCTCGAGCGCGCGGATGTCGCGCTCTGCAGCGCTGATCTTGGCATCGACCTGCGCCAGACGCTTGCGCTCCGCCGCCACCTGCAAGCTCACCAGATAGAAGCTGAGCGACACGATCACCACGCCGCCGAACCACCCAAGCCCTTTCAATCGATACGCCGCCGTCATTCACTCGCCTCCACTGCCGGCCCGCCCAAGCCGTTGTAATTGCCCCACGCCGGCGCGGCCGTTCGGCGCGCCGTCCGCAATGTCGCAGAGCGCGCGCGCGGGTTGCGCGCCACCTCCGCCGCGCCCGCGCGAACCGCACGGGCCGTAATCTCGAACGTCGGCGCATTGGCCGCCGCGACCGCTGGCCGATGCCGCGACCCCGCCGGCGTTCCACCGCTCCGCTCGCGCAGGAAGCGCTTGATCAAGCGATCCTCGAGTGAATGAAAGCTGATCACGGCCAGCCGACCGCCGGGCGCGAGCACCCGCTCCGCCGCCGCGAGCCCGTCAGCGAGCTCGTCCAACTCGCGATTGACGTGGATGCGGATTGCCTGGAACGCGCGGGTGGCGGGATCTTTCTTGTCATGCGGGCGGTGGCCAAGCGCCCTGCGGACGATGCGGGCCAATTCGCCCGTCGTCGTGAGCGGACGGGCCGCGACGATCGCGCGCGCGACGCGGCGCGACTTGGGCTCCTCGCCATAGCGCCACAGGACATCGGCGATATCCGCCTCGTCCGCGGTGTTGAGGAAATCGGCGGCGCTCTCGCCGGACTGGCTCATGCGCATGTCGAGCGGGCCGTCCTGCTGGAACGAAAAGCCGCGCTCCGCCTGGTCGAGGTGCATCGACGACACGCCGATATCCATCGCAACGCCATCGACCGCGGCGATATCGCGCGCGGCCAGCTCGCGATCCATGCGCGAGAATTCGGCCTGCACGAGCGTGAGGCCAGCCTCAGCCCCTTCCATCGCGCGGCCGGCCGCGATCGCGTCAGGATCGCGATCGAAGGCGAATACGCGTGCTCCGGAGCCAAGCAGCGCGAGCGTGTAACCGCCAGCGCCGAACGTGGCGTCGATCATCGTCTCGCCCGGAGCGGGAGCAAGCGCCACGAGCACTTCGTCGAGCAGAACGGGGATGTGCGGGCGCGGGGCTGCGGGAGACGGGCCACTCACAGCACGATTCCTTTATCGCGACACATGATAACGGCATGCTGCTTCACCAGCTTGTCGACGCCGTCATGCGCTACGAGCGCACGCGGATCCCAGATCATGAAACTTTCATAGTCGCCGAGGAAAAAGGCGATTTCGCCGATCCCCGCCAATTCGCGCTCGGCCGCGGGCAGGATGAAGCGGCCGCTGCCGTCGAACGGCACCGGCTCGACCGAGGCGCCACGCATGCGGGGGGCGTAGTAAGCGGCGGATCCGGTATGGGCGCCGACCTCGGCCTGGCGCTGGATCAGCTGGGTCTTGGCGAATTCGACGTAACCGCGATCATGCGCGATCAGGCAGGGGAAATCGGGGTGAACCCCCACCAGCACGGTGCCGCCATCTTTGCCATCGGGACGTGGTGCGTTCTGCGCCAAGGCTGCACGGAGCGTGCTGGGAATAGCGACACGGCCCTTGTCATCGACAAGACCGACCCCTTTTCCAAGATAATCCACCCGTTCCGACACGCCCACCCCGCACGCGGTGCGCAAGACCTCCCCGTTCCGAGAAGCAGCCTTCGCCACCCCCGGTTGTCGACCTCGACAAAAAACAGTGGTCCTGCCCCGCTGTCCTCCAGATGGATATCAGGGAGGGCCGGGGAAAGGAAGGGAAATCTGGGGAGAAACGGGGATACGCCGTCAGTCCGGCGGTATTCCGTGGACAACTTTCGGGGGGGCGTGGCCCGAGCCCGTCTCCATAGATAGCGAACCATCGTGAAAGGCTGGCGCGGAGGCGCGCTTTTCCACGCTGTCCCGTGTTTTCCCTGCCATTCCCACGTTCATCGCTGTGGCTCCACGGGTGCAGGGCTCGGCTCGTTGGCGCTGGGTGCGACACCGAGTTCGGCAAGTGGTTCATCAGTGAGATCGGAGATGTTCGCCGCGGTCATATTGGCGGCGGCCTCGGCCTGCGGTGTGCCGACCGGCTGTTCGCGACTGGAAGCGCTGAAGATCGCGCTCGCGAGGCCGATAAGCAGCACCACCGCGGCAAGGCCGATCAAACCGACCTTCACACGCTGCACCATCTGATTGTGAGAGGCGACAGACTTCATTCGACAACATGAGATAACGGCAAGACACGCATTTGTCGAATTTGCGCTCAGCGGCGCGCCGGCGCCAGCCCCTTCGCCTCGCGCCACGCCGGGTTGTAGAGGCTCGAGAGATAGCGAAAACCGGTGTCGCACAGGATCGTCACGATCCGCTTGCCCGGCCCGAGATGTCGCGCCAGCCGCACCGCGCCAGCCACGTTGATGCCCGACGACAGGCCGAGGCACAGCCCCTCCTCCGCGAGCAGCCGATCGACCCATTCGAGCCCCTCGGCGTCGGAGATGCGGAACTGCGTGTCGATCGGCGCGCCTTCAAGATTGGCGGTGATGCGCCCCTGCCCGATGCCTTCGGCGACCGACGAGCCTTCGCTCTTCAGCTCGCCGTTGGCATAATATTCGTAAAGTGCCGCACCCTCGGGGTCGCTCAGCGCGATAGTGACCCGCTCGTCCTTTTCCTTGAGCCCCAGGCCAACACCCGTCAGCGTGCCGCCGGTGCCGACCGCGCAAGTGAAGCCGTCGATCCGCCCGTCCATCTGAGTCCAGATCTCCTCCGCCGTCCCGACAATGTGCGCGCGGCGGTTGGCGATATTGTCGAACTGGTTGGCCCAAACGGCGCCCGGCGTTTCCTCGGCGATACGGCGCGATTGATGCACGAAGTGGCACGGGCTCGAATAGGGTGCGGCGGGCACCGTCACCAGCTCGGCGCCGAGCGCGCGCAGCGTATCCATCTTCTCCTTGGACTGGGTATCGGGCATCACGATGATTGTGCGGTAACCCTTTGCGTTAGCGACCAGAGCCAGCCCGATCCCGGTGTTCCCGGCGGTCCCCTCGACGATCGTCCCGCCCGGCAACAGTGCGCCGCGCGCCTCGGCGTCAAGGACGATGAACAGCGCTGCGCGATCCTTCACGCTGGCGCCGGGGTTGGCGAATTCGCATTTTCCGTAGATGTCACAACCGGTTGCAGCGCTAGGCCCGTTGAGGCGGACGAGCGGCGTGTTGCCGATGAGCGAGAGCGTGTCGTTGGCGATATGCATGACGCCTAAATGGCGTGACACGACGAAACCGGCAACCGCGCCTGCACTTTGTTGGCCGATAGCGACGCTCGTGGTATACAGTCGGCAGTGGAGGTAGATCGATGGGCGTGCAGCTCAACATCAAGGATCCCGAGACGGTGCGCCTCGCCCGTGAGCTCGCGGGCAAAACGGGCAAGACCGTGACGGAGACGATCCGCACCGCGCTGGAACGCGAGTGGGCGGAGCGGGAGAAGTTGCTTGAGGAGAAACGGCTCCGGATCGAAGACGCTATCGCCAACTTTCGCCGTCATATGCCCGAGGAATGGAAGACCATGACCTCCAAGGAGGTGATGGATTCGATCTACAACGAGGACGGCTCTTTCGCACGATGATTGTCGACACCTCAGCGATCGTTGCCATCGTATTGAACGAGCCGGAGAAGCCGATCTTCGTTGAAGCGCTGATCCACGCGGATCAGGCCACGATGTCGGCGGGCTCCTGGCTCGAACTGGAAGCGGTGATTGTTCGTCGAGGCATCCCTGCTTTAGCAGCGGCGGCGGAACGCATGCTGGCGGACATGGGCGTTGAGATCGTCGGCGTTTCGATCGAACAAGCCAGGATAGGTCGTGCGGCTTATCGGCAATTCGGTCGCGGCACTGGCCATCCCGCCGGCCTCAACTTCGGCGACTGCTTCTCCTACGCTCTGGCAAAGTCGACCGGCCGGCCGCTGTTGTTCAAGGGCGACGATTTCGCCCATACCGACATCGAAGCAGCGGTCTGACGGTCAAGGCGTCCTTCCCGCCGATCGCGGCGCCCGATGCACGCGTGCTGATCCTCGGCAGTCTGCCGGGCGAGCGAAGCCTCGCGGCACAGCGGTATTACGCGCACCCTCAGAACCAGTTCTGGCATTTGCTGTCGCCAATCATCGGCGTTGACCTGCCTGCGCTCGACTACGACGCTCGCCTTGCCGCCGTGCAGCGCTCGGGCATCGCGCTATGGGACGTGGTCGCCACGGCGCGGCGTACCGGCAGCACCGACGCGACGATCCGCGACGCTGCGCCGAACGACCTTACCACCCTGATCGACCGCCTGCCTGACCTGCGCGCGATTGCGTTCAATGGCGGCAAGGCGATGGCGATCGGTCGGCCGCTCGTCGCCGAACGGGATCTCGCGATCCTGGCCCTCCCCTCCTCCAGTCCGCTTCACACCATCGGCCTCGCCGCGAAGCAGCCGGCGTGGAACGCAATAGCAGCTTACCTGGCTTAGCTGCGCTTCGGGATTTCCAGCCCGCGCTGCACGGCTGGACGCGCGAGGCCGCGCTCCAGCCACGCGCCGACATTTCGGAACGTATCGAAGCCGACGAGCTCGCGCGCCTCGTAGAAGGTGATGAGATTGCGGATCCAGCCAAGCATCGAAATATCGGCAATGGAATATTCCTCGCCGACGAACCATTCTTTGCCTTCCAGCGCGACCTCCATCACGCCGAGCAGCCGCTTGGTCTCCTCGACGTAGCGTTGCAGCGGGCGCTTATCCTCCCACTCGCGGCCGGCGAATTTGTTGAAGAACCCGAGCTGCCCCACCATTGGGCCCAAGCCGCCCATCTGGAACATCAGCCATTGCACGGCGTGCCAGCGTGCCGCCGGGTCGCTCGGCAGGAACTTGCCCGTCTTCTCGGCGAGGTAAAGCAGGATCGCGCCGCTCTCGAATAGCGCCAGCGGCTTGCCGCCGGGGCCATCGGGATCGAGGATAGCCGGGATCTTGCCGTTCGGGTTGAGCGAGAGGAATTCGGGGGTCTTCTGATCGCTCGCTGCAAAGTCGATGAGATGCACGTCGTACGGCAGCCCAGTCTCCTCGAGCATGATCGAGACCTTGACGCCGTTGGGGGTTGGCAAGCCATAGTATTGCAGGCGGTCGGCATGCTGTGGCGGCCAACGCCGTGCAACGGGAAAGGCACTGAGTTCGGACATCGCGCAAGCTCCTTCGCAGCTACGGCGCAGGTAGGAGCACCGTTGCAGACTGCCAATGGTGGCGGCTCATCCTTCCGCCGCGGCGGCCTGCCGCGCTCACCTTGCGTGGAACCCGCCGGCTTGCCCTACGTTGCTTTCTTGATGCCATAACGAGGAGTCATCATGTACCGTTACGCATTAGTTCTGGCGCTTGCCGCCAGCCCAATCGCCGCCAACGCGCAAACCGCGCCGGCTTCACCAGCGCCTGCCCCTGCGGCCGGCGCGCCTGCTCTGGCGACCACTGCACCGGCAACTGGTGCAGCCCCAACCGTCGGCGCGACGATCTTCGATGCGCAGGGCGGCACTGTCGGGACGATTGCGTCGTCCGACGGAACCAACGCTGTGGTCGATACCGGCACTGCGAAGGCGGCCGTTCCACTGACTTCGTTCGGCACCGGCCCCAAGGGTCCGACGCTCGGCATGACCAAGGCGGAGCTCGATGCGGCAGCCAGCCAAGGTGCAGCGCAGGCGGCAGCAGAGTTCAAGTCGAAGCTTACCACCGGAGCAACCGTGTACGGCACGGGTGGCGCATCGCTCGGTACGATCAAGTCGATGGACGCGGAGTTCGTGACGCTCACGACTTCGAAGGGCGATGCGAAGTTGCCGCTCGCCTCGTTCGGCCCCGGGCCGCAGGGCGTGACGATCGGCATGACCGCGGCGCAGCTTGAAGCCGCAATGGCCGGTAAGTAACACTGCGATGGCTGCGGGGAGTGATGCTCCCCGCAGCTTTAGCCTTTCTCGAGTTCCGATCCGCGCTTCAACACCTTCGCGCCGTCCTCCTGGCTGATCAGGAACGCAGGGTTTTCCTTTGTGCCGTTCTTGACGACCTTCGAACCCTTTAGCGTCCGCTGCACCCGTCGATCGAAGCGCTCGTCGACCTTGCCGTGCGCGGTCCCAGATCCCCAGTTCCACTTGACCTTGTCGCCCTTGGCAAAGGTGTTCGCCATGCATCGTCTCCCTCGACGCTGCTGAACGCGCAAGTTGTCGTCGGGATGCAGGCCTTTGTGCGCTGAGCTGGTGGAGTCAGGCGCCAGCTTCTAGAACCGCGCGGACTGCCTCGAGTGCTTCGGTTGCCTTTGCACCGTCGGGGCCGCCGCCTTGCGCCATATCCGGCCGGCCACCACCGCCTTGCCCGCCAACTGCCGCTACGGCGCGCTTGACCAACTCGACCGCGCTCCATGTCGCCACCAGATCCGCGGTGACGCCGACCGCTACCGTCGCGCGACCGTCGTTCACCGCGACGAGCGCCGCGACGCCCGAGCCGATACGCTGCTTCGCCTCGTCAACTGCGCCACGCAGACCCTTGGCCTCGAAGCCGTCTAGCACCTGGCCGACGAACGCGACGCCGCCGACCGTCTCCGGCCCGGCCGGCGCTCCGCCCGATCCGCCGCCCATGGCAAGTGCCTTCTTCGCCTCGGCAAGCTCGCGTTCGAGCCGGCGTTTGTCGTCGAGCAGTGACGCGACGCGTGCCGGCACTTCGTCGGGGGTCGTGCGCAGAGTGCTTGCCGCCTCGCGCAGCTTCTCGTCGCGACCCGAAAGGTACGCCCGCGCCGCTTCGCCCGTCAGCGCCTCGACGCGCCGCACGCCAGAGGACACCGCGCCCTCGCCGACCACCTTGAACAAGCCAATGTCGCCCAGCGCATTCACATGCGTGCCGCCGCACAGTTCGACCGAATAGGTCTTGCCGTCTTCGGTGCTGCCCATCGACACCACGCGCACCTCGTCGCCGTACTTTTCGCCGAACAGCGCCATCGCGCCCATCGCGATCGCGTCGTCAGGCGTCATCAGCAGCGTCGTCACCGCGCCATTCTGGCGGATCTTCGCATTCACCGCTGCCTCCGCATCGGCGAGTTCGGCTGCGCTCATCGCCGTCGAATGGCTCACGTCGAAACGCAGCCGATCGGGGGCAACGAGTGACCCCTTCTGCGCGACATGCGTACCGAGACGCTGGCGGAGTGCCTCGTGCAGCAGGTGAGTCGCGGAGTGATTGGCGCGGATCGCCGCGCGGCGGGCAAAATCGATCGACAGCTTCACCGTATCGCCGACCTTGATCTCGCCCGCGCTCACCGTGGCGTGATGCACCCACAATTTGCCGAGTTGCTTCGATGTCTCGGCAACATCGGCCGCCAAGCCGTTGTCGGCGCTGATCTTGCCTGCGTCGCCGACCTGCCCGCCGCTCTCGCCGTAGAAGGGCGTTTGATTGACGATCACGTCGACCTGCTCGCCCGCCACGCCCTTCTGGACGCGCGCACCTTCCTTCACCAGCGCGAGGACGACGCCCTCGCCTGTGTCGCTCGAATAGCCGGTGAACTCAGTCGCGCCGACTTCCTCGACCAGATCGAACCACAGATCGTCAGAGGCCTTCGCGCCCGAGCCTTTCCAGGCGGCGCGGGCCGCACGCTTCTGCTCCGCCATCGCTGCATCGAAGCCCGCGCGATCGACGCCGAACTGCTGTGCGCGCAGCGCGTCTTCGGTCAAATCATAGGGGAAGCCGAACGTGTCGTAGAGCTTGAACGCGGTGCCGCCCGGCAGCACGTCGCCCGGCGCCATGCCGGCGGTCGCCTCGTCGAGCAGCTTCAGCCCCTTGTCGAGCGTCTGGCGGAAGCGCGTTTCTTCCTGCGCCAGCGTCGCTTCGAGCAGCGGCTGCGCGCGGATCAGTTCGGGATAAGCGACGCCCATTTCAGCGACCAGCGCGGGCACCAGCCGGTGCATCAACGGCTCTTTCGCACCGAGCAAATGCGCGTGCCGCATGGCGCGGCGCATGATCCGCCGCAGCACATAGCCGCGGCCCTCGTTGGCCGGCAGCACGCCATCCGCGACCAGAAACCCGGCGCAGCGCAGATGATCGGCAATCACGCGGTGGCTCGCCTGATTGTCGCCCGTCGTCGCGGTATGCGTCAGCGCGCCTGATGCTGCGATCAGCGCCTTGAACGTGTCTGTATCGTAATTGTCGTGGACGCCCTGCATCACCGCCGCGATCCGCTCCAGCCCCATGCCGGTGTCGATCGACGGCCGCGGCAGATCGCCGATAATGGTGTCGGCTTCCTGCACGAACTGCATAAAAACGAGGTTCCAGATCTCGACGAACCGGTCGCCGTCCTCGTCCGGGCTGCCGGGAGGGCCGCCGGCGATATGATCGCCATGGTCGAAGAATATCTCGCTGCACGGTCCGCAGGGGCCATCCGAGCCCATCGCCCAGAAATTGTCCTTGGTCGGGATGCGAATGATGCGGTGATCGGGCAGCCCGGCAATCTTTTGCCAAAGCTCGAACGCCTGATCGTCGGTATGATAGACGGTCGCGGTCAGCTTGTCCGCCGGCAGCCCCCATTCCTTCGTCAGCAGGTTCCAGGCGTGGGTGATCGCCTGTTCCTTGAAATAATCGCCGAACGAGAAATTACCGAGCATTTCGAAGAACGTATGGTGCCGCGCGGTATAGCCGACATTGTCGAGATCATTGTGCTTGCCGCCCGCCCGCACGCACTTCTGCGACGAGGTCGCGGTCGAATACGGCCGGCTTTCCAGCCCGGTGAACACGTTCTTGAACGGCACCATGCCCGCATTCACGAACATCAGCGTGGGATCGTTCTGCGGCACGAGCGGCGCGGAGGGCACGATGCTGTGCCCGGCTGAGCCGAAGTAATCGAGGAAGCTGCGGCGGATATCGTTCGTCGAGGTCATGGCCGCGGCTTAATCGTGGAAGCGCGCGGTGACTAGCGGGAGTCGTATCGTTGCGAAACGGGGCTCAGGCAGCGCGTAATGGCGCCTCGACGAGCGGTAATGGTGCTTCGCCGGCCAGCGCTCTGGCGACCGAAGCCTCAGTCAGGCCGTAATCGGCCAGCGAATAGCGATGCATGCCGATCCCGCGATCCTGCGGCCGCGCGAGATAGCGCGCCATGCGGGCAGCGACCTCGTCTGTCAGCGGAAGGCCCAGCATACGGTACACGCGCTTCATCTCCGTCCGCCAATCAGCGCCAACCGCCTCGAAGCCAACATCCACCTGCGGCACCTCCGCCGCGCGTCGTGCCTCCGCCGTCCGGCGCTGGCGAAGCGCGACCTTGCGGAGACATTCGGCGCCGACCCAGTGCGGATCGACCGCATTTGACTGCACGCGCATCTGACTGTGGACGAGCGAGGCCGACGAGGCGACCGTCGCGATCGCGGGCCGATCAAGGCACACTAGCCGCGCATCGGGGAAGATATCCAGGACCGCTGCCAGATCCTGCGTGAACTGCGGCAGCTTCAGCACCAGCGGCCGGTCGCCGCGCTCGCGCCGCAGCCACGCAAGCGTCTGTAGCATCCGCTTGAATTCGGCATAGACCGGCCGTGTGTCCATCTGCTCGGTGAACGCGACGAAGCTCGGCACCCGCCACTGCGCTTCGAACGCTGCGCCGAAGATCGAGATGTTGTGCAGCCCGGTCTCTTCATCGGGCGCCGAAGTCGTCGTCGGGTGAATTGCCTGGAATTCGGGGTTCAGCCATTCCGCACAGCGCAATGCGAGCCAGCCACGCAAGCGCCGGTCGTCGATTGGGCCAAGCCGCCCGCTCGGCAGCGGGTTCCAGCTTTCGAAAAAGCGCGTGTGCGCCAGCCGCGGATCACACGCGAGCAGCCGCTGCATCCGCGTGCTGCCCGAGCGCATCTGTCCAAGTACGATGATCGGCCGGCGGATCGGCTGCGCGAGGATCTCCGGATGCTGCTGCCATAGCGCCTGCATTCGCGCGCGATTCGCGAGCGCCGCGACAAGCTGCCCATGCGCGATCACGGTGCCGAGCGCGGTCAGATGCGCCTCGCGCCGCAGCGCGTCGGTCAGCACGTCGAGCCGCGCGCGCCACGCACCATCGGCGCCGAGTTGACCGGCGCCCGCCTGAAGCCGCGCCGCCGCGATCAGCGCATCATTTTCCAGGATCGGCCGCGAGAGCCAGCCGCGCGACCAGGCCTGCTCCAGCGCTTCGTTGACACGAGGATGACGGCTGACGGGGGATCCGTGGGTGTCGGCAGCAATGCGCGGCACGAAGGAAGAAAGCGCCCTATCGGCGGCCATGGTCGACATTCCGGTCAAACCCAC
This sequence comes from Sphingomonas radiodurans, assembly GCF_020866845.1. Classification (NCBI taxonomy): domain Bacteria; kingdom Pseudomonadati; phylum Pseudomonadota; class Alphaproteobacteria; order Sphingomonadales; family Sphingomonadaceae; genus Sphingomonas; species Sphingomonas radiodurans. The sequence continues at coordinate 2,980,370 of NZ_CP086594.1, read as the reverse complement.
CGCCGCGCCTTTGGTGCCGGTCGAGTCGCTGCAATCCATCTGGATCAGCCAAGTTGATCGGCATCACAAAACACGCAGCCCGCGACATCGGCGAACGGCGATGCCAGGCGCAGAACAATTCTCATACCGGTCGCTCGATGCTCGCCGGCGGCGTGCTGAACCATTTCGGCCCCGTTGGCGTCACCCAAAAACAATCCTCCAAACGTACCCCGAACTTGCCCGGCAGATAAATGCCCGGCTCGTTTGAAAAACACATCCCGGCCGCCAGCGGCGTCGTCTCGCCGTGGACGAGGTTGATCGGCTCGTGGCCGTCCATGCCGATGCCGTGCCCGGTGCGATGCGAGGTGCCCGGCAGCTTGTAGCGCGGGCCATAGCCCCAGCGTTCGTACTGCGCGCGCACCGCATCGTCGATCGTGCCCGCGGGCGTGCCGATGCTAGCGGCGGCGAGAGCAATCCTTTGTCCTTGCGCGACGTGATCCCACACGCGCCGCTGCTCGGTGGTGGCGGTGCCGTGGACCCAAGTGCGCGACACATCGGATTGGTAGCCCTGCACGGTGCAGCCGCAGTCCATCAGCACGACTTGCCCATCGCGCACGCGATGCACTTCGCGGCTGCCGTGCGGATAGGCCGATGCCTCGCCGATCAACGCCATTGAGAATTCGGCGTCGCCACCCAGCTTGCGCGTCGCGGCAGTCATCAGCGCGCCGATCTCGCTGCCCGTCATTCCCGCCTCGACGCGCGCGTGCAGCCAGCGATAGGCAGCGATCGTCACGTCGGTGGCCGCCTGCATTAGCGCGATCTCGGCCGGCGTCTTGATCATGCGGCAGCTGCGCACGACCGGGTTGGCGGATACGAGCCGCGCCTCGGGAAGCAGCCGTCGGAGGCCATCGCTGGCAAAGAAGCGCACCGTTTCCTCGATCGCGATCGGGCGGGCAGCTAGCCGCCGCTCCTGCAGGAATCCAGCGACTAGCCGCAGCGGATCCTCGTCCTCCTGCCACACGCGCACGTCGGCGGGGATGCCGAGTGTCTGGCGCACCGAGGGTTCCTCGAAGAACGGCGTCACGACGAGCGCCTCGCCCTCGACCGGGATCACCGCTGCGGTCAGCCGCTCGCTGCGGCTCCAGCGAATGCCGGTGAAATAGGTGAGGCTCGAACCCGGCTCGATCAGCACCGCCCCGATCCCGTTCGCCTGCATCAGCGCCTGCGCCTTCGCGACGCGAGCGGCGCGCTCGGCGGGGGTGATCGGTTGCGCGCCGGTCGTCATGTCGGCGAGGCTGGCGAGATCCGGTTCAGCGGCGCGGAGGACGCTGGCGACGCTCAGCAGCGGGAGCGTAGCTGCTGCCCGGAGGATGGTACGTCTGGAGAAGGTCTCGAACATGAAAGCCTTCATGCACAAGCCGCGTCGGGAACGCCAACCCTCTCGCCACGATCCGCTGCCACGGTGTGGGCGACGACTCGCGGGGTTGACCTTCGCGCCCTAATCCCGTTCACCTTGCGCCCGACGACCTCTCCACCGTTTGCCCGGCGCCTGTCGCAGGGCTGGTGCTCCACGGTTAAGGTAAGGCGCACAATTCGGGAGCATTCATGGCCAAGCGGCTCACCATTTATATCCTGATCGGGCTTGCCGCCGGCATTGTGCTCGGCCTGTCGCTCAACGCCTGGATCGACGACGGCACTCCTGCCGCCACCGCGCGGCTGGAAGAGATCGCCGGATATTTCTCGATCGTCACCGCGATCTTCCTGCGACTGATCAAGATGATCATCGCCCCGCTGGTCTTCGCCACGCTGGTCGCTGGCATCGCACATATGGGCGACACCACCGCGCTCGGCCGGATCGGCGGTCGCGCGCTCGGCTGGTTCATCGGCGCCAGCCTCGTCAGCCTCACGCTCGGGCTGATCCTGGTGAACCTGTTCCAGCCTGGCGTCGGGCTCGATTTCCCGATCCCGCCGGCCACCGCGGGCAGCGGCGTTGAGCAGGCCGCGTTCAACCTCAAGGACTTCGTCACGCACGTCTTCCCCGCCTCGGGGATCGACGCGATGGCCAAGAACGAGATCCTGCAGATCGTGATCTTCTCGATCTTCATCGGCGTTGCAATCACGGCAGTCGGCGAGAAGGCCGCACCGCTGGTGCGCGGGATCGAAGCGCTGGTGCAGGTAATGCTGGTCGTCACCAACTATGTAATGCGGCTGGCGCCGATCGCGGTGTTCGCCGCGGTGACGGGCACGCTGGTCGAGCGTGGGCCGTCGATCATTGGCAATCTCGCCTATTTCATGGGCACCTTTTACGTCGGCATCCTGCTGCTGTGGGTGCTGCTGATCGCGGTTTGCTATGCGATCGTCGGGCGCCGCACGACTCTGCTGGTCCGCTATATTCGCGAGCCGCTGCTGCTGGCCTTCTCCACCGCTTCGTCCGAAGCTGCTTATCCCCGCACGCTGGAGGCTCTCGACAAGTTTGGGGTGCCGCCGCGGATCGCCAGCTTCGTGCTGCCGCTCGGCTACAGCTTCAATCTCGACGGCTCGATGATCTACATGACCTTCGCGACGATCTTCATCGCGCAAGCCTATGGCATTGACCTCAGCATGGGGCAGATGATCACGATGCTGCTGGTGCTGATGATCACCAGCAAGGGGATTGCCGGCGTGCCGCGCGCAAGCCTCGTCGTGATCGCCGCCACGCTGGGCTTCTTCAACATACCCGAAGCGGGGCTGTTGCTGATCATCGGGATCGATCACTTCCTCGACATGGGGCGCAGCGCGACCAATGTGGTCGGCAACGCCGTCGCTGCCGTCGTGATCGCAAAATGGGAGGGCGAGCTCGACCCGCTCGAGCCGGACGTCATCGACGGGCCGCAGGCACCGGCAGGCGGCGGGCCAGCCTTTGCGACTGAAAGCTTCCATGACACCCCGACATTGGAGGGGGACCGGCACGCGTGAGGCGAGTCGCGGGCGGCCGCGCGATCGGATAGGATATGGTCCTCATAGCCTGAGGACCGCCAGATGCCGTTCCTGTCGATGTTGCTGCCGATCGCACTCGCCGCGCAGGCGACGCCGCCAGTTCCCGGCCTGTGCAGCGCGACGCCGCCTGCCGATCCCGATGCGGCCGGGTGCTACCTTTCGGCTGAGCTACCGATCGATGCTGCGCCGGCCCGGCTATACTGGCATATCTATCGCTTCCCCGATGCTGCTTCGGCAAAGGCCGCAGCAGTACGGCAGCGGTGGGCGACGATCGTGTCGGCACATCGCCAGACCTGGCTCTACGTGATGACGAGCGAGGCGACGCCGCCGATCGCTGATGGCCGACGCGGCGTTGCAGGGCCCTTTGCGGTTGCGGCGGGAAAGCCGATCGTCGCGCGGTTCATGCAATCGGTGTTTCCGCCGGGGATGAAGACGCGAGTTCATCGCCACTCGGGGCCGGAGGCGTTCTACGTCGTCCATGGGCAGCAGTGTATGGAAACGCCGACCGAGCGCCGGATGATCGAAGCCGGCAATACCTATGTCGTGGCCGCGGGACCGCATTTGCAGGCCGCCCCGCGCGGTCGGCGCAATCTCGTGCTGATCCTCGCGCCGGCGGGGGCGCCGTGGATGGCGCTCGACGAGAGCTGGCAGCCAAGCGCCTTTTGCGATGGCTGATCAGGCGTAGGCGTAAGGCCCGCCCTTGCGCAGTGCTGTCTGGTACGCTGGCAACGCATGGACCTTGGCGAGCCAGGCGATCGTCGCAGGGCGCGAGGCGTCCAAGCCGCCGCGGCTGCGCGCGGCTTCGAGCGGGAAGCTCATCATCACGTCCGCCGCGGTCATGGCATTGCCGGTGAACCACGGGCGCGAGGCTAGCGTCGATTCGACGAGGTCGAGATGGACGTCGATCATTGGCTGGATGCGCTTCGTGATGCTCTTGCCGAACAGCGGGACGCGAGTGAGTACCAGCTTGAGGAACAGCGGCGGCATCAGCGAGCCTTCGGCGTAATGCAGCCAATAGCGGTAATCGAGCGCGGCGGCGCGGTTCGCCGGAGCGCCGAGGCGACCATCGGCCTTGTCGACGAGATATTCGACGATCGCGCCGGTCTCGGCGACGATGCGGTTCTCGTCATCGGTGTCCTCGATCACCGGCGACTTGCCGAGCGGATGGATCCGCTTGAGCTCGGGGGGAGCGAGCATCGTCTTCTTGTTCCGCTCGTAGCGCTTGATCTCGTACGGCAGGCCGAGCTCCTCGAGCATCCACAGGACGCGCTGCGAACGCGAATTTTCGAGATGGTGGACGATGATCATTGGCCTCTCCCCTGGGCGCGTGCGGTGACCAGCCATGCCGCGGCCGGGAAATCCACTACGTCGCCGGTCACCTGTGCGGCAAGCACGTCGCGCAAACGGTCGAGCAGCGCAGGTCGATCCGCGTCCGACGCGGCGGCGACGATCTTGGAGACCGGGCCGATATGGCGGAAGAAATCGGCGGCGTCGGCGGCCGGATCGGCACCTGCGCCGGCATGGTAGGTATAGTCGGCGGGAACGATCGACACGTCGGCGAAGCCTGCGTCGCCGAGCAGCCGTTCGATGACGGCGCGGTCTGCAAGCGCGAACGGGCCGGGTGCATAGCCCGCCGGCGGATCGAGGCGTCCGCCCACCGATGCTATCGTCTCGGAGGCCCAGGGGTTTTCGCGCGGCGAGCGGAAGCAGGAGAAGACGAGCGGCGCGGCGGGCCGCAGCGCGGCGGCGATGCCTGCGAAGGCGGTGGCGGGGTCATCGAAGAACATCACACCGTGGCGGGATACCGCGAGGTCGAAGGGTTCGTGCGAAGACAGTGCGCCAGGGACGGCGCCCGCCGCGAAGGACAGGTTTTCAAGCGCATGCCGGGCGGCGCGCTGCCGGGCGACCTCGACCAGCGCGGCGGAGAGGTCGACGCCGTGGATGGCGAGGCCGGGCCGCGCTTCAGCGAGCGCGAGGCTCGTCGCGCCGGCCCCACAGCCGAGATCGACGGCGCGGCCGTGCTCGGGCGCGACCGTCAGGATCGCAGCGTCGAGGTGGCGGGCGAGATCGGCGAAGCTGCGGTCGGTGCGGCGCCATTCGGCGGCCCAGACATCACCGACGCGGGTCTGCCATTCGGGGGCGGCGGTCATCGGCGGGCTCCTTCAGCGGTCGTGACGTCGGTGGTCGTGTAGCGCGAATGTTGAGGAAGTTGAGGCTCTGGTGCGGTTTGGCGACGGTTTGCAGCCATCAATCGGTGTGCGTGTGGACGGGTGGATGCCGGCACAAGGCCGGCATGACGGACGGGTTGCTTCATCACTCTCGTTTTTGCCCGCGAATGCTGAGGAAGTTGACGGTGTCGCGCACTTTCGCAAACCACACCCGCAACGACGGAGGGCCGGCACCTTGCGGTGGCCGGCCCCTTTTTGTGGTTGCCCGTGATTGCCCAGCCTTGCGCTTGCGGACAGGCCCTCCCCCAACCCCTCCCGCAAGCGGGAGGGGAGAAAAGATCTTACAGGTCGTCGTCGTCCGAGGGGCCGGCCATCAGCTCTTCGCCGAGGCCTTCCTGCCGGGCGCGGATCGCGCGTTCGAGGCGGTCGGCGACTTCGGGGTTCTCGCGCAGATAATTCTTCGAATTCTCGCGGCCCTGGCCGATGCGGATTGAATCGTAGCTGAACCACGAGCCCGACTTCTCGACGAGGCCCGCCTTCACGCCGAGATCGATCATCTCGCCGAGTTTCGAAATGCCCTCGCCGAACATGATGTCGAATTCGACCTGCTTGAACGGCGGCGCGACCTTGTTCTTGACCACCTTCACGCGGGTCTGGTTGCCGGTCGCTTCCTCGCGATCCTTGACCGAACCGATGCGGCGCACGTCGAGCCGGACCGAAGCGTAGAATTTGAGCGCATTGCCGCCGGTCGTCGTCTCGGGCGAGCCGTACATCACGCCGATCTTCATGCGGATCTGGTTGATGAAGATGACGAGGCAGTTCGAGCGGCTGATCGTGCCGGTGAGCTTGCGCAGCGCCTGGCTCATCAACCGCGCCTGCAGGCCGACGTGGCTGTCGCCCATCTCGCCTTCGATTTCGGCGCGCGGCACGAGTGCAGCGACCGAGTCGATCACCAGTACGTCGATCGCGTTCGAGCGAACGAGCGTGTCTACGATCTCGAGCGCCTGCTCGCCGGTGTCGGGCTGCGAGACGATCAGTTCGTCGATGTTGACGCCGAGCTTCTTGGCATAGGCCGGATCGAGCGCGTGCTCTGCATCGACGAAGGCGGCGGTGCCGCCGACCTTCTGAGATTCGGCGATGGCGTGGAGCGCGAGCGTCGTCTTGCCCGACGATTCGGGGCCGAAGATCTCGACCACGCGGCCTTTGGGGAGCCCGCCGACGCCGAGCGCGATATCGAGCCCGAGGCTGCCGGTGGAGATCACCTCGACCTTCATCGTCTCCTTCGAGCCGAGCTTCATCGCCGAGCCCTTGCCGAAGGCGCGGTCGATTTGCGCGAGCGCGGCCTCTAGCGCCTTCTGGCGATCGGCGGTCTGACGGTCTGTTGACGGGCTAGCCATGTTACCTGGGATCACCTTGAGATTGGCGGCCATTGGGAGCCCCTTCCGGTAGAGCAAGCGCGTGAACCGTTCAACGCGTGTGATGATGATGTATCGCGTTTGTTCTTGTGGAACAAGTGGGGAACGGTGGTTTTTGTTGCGATCCGTCGTGCCGGGCTTGTCCCGGCATCCACGGTGCCGCGTGCTCCTCGGCCGGGGGAATCGCTGACGGGTGGATGCCGGGACGAGCCCGGCATGACGGTGGGGGGGGGGCAGCGTGCCGCGTGGCTTTCAGCGGCAGTGTTTGTTGAAGCTTGGATCTCGGCTCAAGGCCGGGATGACAGAGGGCTTACTGCGCGCTGGCGACCGTGGTGCCCGATGCCGGAGAGACGGTCGCGTTGACGGCGACGGTATTGCCAGCCGCGCGGTTGGCGATGCGGATCGCGGGATCGCCCTTCATGCCGGGAAAGCGCGGCCACATGCCCTGTGCGAGCGCGGAGCGGCTGGCGGAGGTGTTGCGGCCGGTCTGGCCCTCGTACATCCAGTAATTGCGTAACACGGTGACGACGTAGCCGCGGGTTTCCCAATAGGGGATGCTCTCGATGTAGAGCAGCGGATCGCCATTGTCGCGGACGAGTGAATTCCACTCGCCGACCGGCTTGGGACCAGCATTGTAAGCAGCGATTACCTTGGGCAGCAGGCCCTGCGTGAGGCCCATGTCGCGCAGCTTTTCGAGGTGGCGCTGGCCGATATCGATGTTGGTCGACGGGCGAGTCAGCGCGGTCTTGTCGACCGAAACGCCGCGCTCGCGCATGTAATCGGTCGCGGCGGCGGGCATGATCTGCATGAGACCATAGGCGCCGGCGGGCGAAACGACCTTGTTGCGGAAGCCCGATTCCTGGAGCGTGTGCGCATAGACCAGCGCCTTGTCGACGCGCCAGCCAGTGTCCGGCGTCCAGTTCGGCGTCGGATAGCGCGTCTCGGCCGTGGCAACGAAGCCCTGCGGGCAATTGTGCGCGAGCCACACGACGCTCGCGGGAAGATTCATCTGCTCGGTGACACGCATCAACGACGCGAATTCGTTCACCGGGCCGATCTTCGCCTGCTGGCGGATCACATCGTCGGCAGCGCCCTCCTCGCCGATCTCGATCAGCGCGGCGGCGACGCGGACGTTGGGACTACGCTCGAGGTTCGCCCAGTCGCTCGTCACCTTCTGCGGCTTGATCCCGCCGGCAGACATGCCGAGCGCCTGGCGCGAAAGCTGGCCGTAGAAAGTCTCGCCATATTGCGCGGCGTTCTTGAGTCGCGCCTCGATCCGGTCGGGGCGGCCGCACGTCATGTCGGCGCGGCTGGCCCAATAGAGCCCGGCGGCGCGCATGTCGGTGTCACCGGCGCGGGCCGATACGGCTTCGAAGCCCTCGCCGGCCGCGGCGCAATCGTTCTGGCGCCACGCCGCCAGTGCCGAAGTCCAGCGGGCGTGCGTGGCCCAGTCGCCCTGCCCGCGCGCGGCCTTGGCGCCGATGCGACGCGCGTCCTTGTCGAGACCCTGGAGGAAATAGATCCACGCGATCTTCGACTGCCATTCGGTTTCGGCCTCGGGGGTGAGGCCGCCGGTCGAATCGAGCAGTGATTCCGCCTCGCGGCCCATGTCACCCTTCACATAGGGCACCATCTTCGCGGCAAGATCGGCGGCGATCGCGTCGCTCTTGGTGGTCTTGGCGCGCACGCGGATCGGCGCCCCGTCCTGCCACACGAGCCGCTGCGCCACCGGGAGCGCCGGAAGCTCCTCCGCGCCACGCGCACGAGCAAGCCGCGCGAGCGCCTCAGCCTGCGGCAGTTCGGGCGCCTCGGTCAGCAGGCGGACCAGCGGTTCGATTTCGACGCGCGGCGAGCCCTTGGCGGTATAAAGCTCGGCGCGGGCGTAGCTGTGCAGCGGGCCGGGGGCCATCGCGTCGAGCCCGAGCTGCGCATCCTGCCAGCGGCTTTCGCGGATCGCGGCGAGGACGGCACGATATTGCGTGCGCTGCTCGGCGCTGAGCTGCGACGGGACGACGGGCTTGGCGAGGCTGACGGCCCGAGCGGGCTCCGCCGCCGCGAGCGTGGGCGCCAGCGCGGCGATCGACGCGGCGGCAAGCAAGGTTCGGATCACTTCGTGTTCCCCATTCCGGCACTCAGCATCTGCAAATCCTTCCACGCCTCGGCTTTCAGCGTGGGCCGCTCGAGCAGCATCCGCGGATGGAAGCTCGCAACGACCTCGGTGCTTGTCCCAGTCTTATAGTTAAGTACCTGTAAACGGCCGCGCGCTTCCATCACGTTCGCCGCCAGAATGGCTCGGCTCGCCGCATCGCCGAGTACGAGCAGCCGGCGCGGCCCGGCCAGCCCGGCGTGATGGCGCGCGATCTCGCCGAGCCGGGCCTCGATGTCGCGCGGCATCCGCCCGGCAGTCGGGCGCGCGGCGCAGACGCTGGCGAGATACACGTCGGCGCGGCTGCGGCCGATCGCCGCCAGCATGCGATCGAATAATCGCCCAGCAGCGCCGCGAAGCAGCGAATCACCTTCGTCGCGTTCGGGGCAATCGACCAGGATCATCAGGTCGGCATCGATCGGACCGCTGGCGGAGACGAGCGTCACGCCCCAACTGCTTTCCGGCGCGTGTTGGCCGGTGCGCCAGGCAAGAAACGCATCGAGCGCCTGCGGGAGCGCGGCGGCTTCCTGCGGCGCGGTCGGCGCAGCGGCGCGGGCATGCGGCGGTGTCTGTGCGGCGGACGCTACGGCAAGCGCTTCTTCCGCCGCCAGCCAGTCGAACGGATCGTCGCCAACGAGCGTATCGACGCCGGCATCGCGCCACCATTCCAGCGCGCTTGCGGCAAGTTGTTGCCAATCGTGGTTTTGGTCGGCCCCCATCGCCACTACATAGCGGGAGTGTTGACGCAGCGGTCAATTCGCTGAACAGCCGATGGGGATGGGACGTGGCCGGCATGCGCCCGATGGCGCGCATTTTGTTGTTGCCGGCACTTGGAGAGAATGATGAGCGAACGCGAGTCGATGCCGTATGATGTTGTGATCGTGGGTGCGGGGCCGGCTGGCCTCAGCGCGGCGATCCGGCTGAAACAGCTCGCGGCGGAGAAAGAAGGCGAGCTTTCGGTCTGCGTGCTCGAGAAGGGCAGCGAAGTCGGCGCGCACATCCTGTCTGGCGCGGTGATCGATCCCAAGAGCCTCGACGAGCTGCTGCCGAACTGGCGCGAGGATGGCTGCCCGCTGGCCGAGGTGCCCGTAACCGACAATCAGCACTGGATCCTGACGAAGACCGGCAAGTACGACATGCCGCACTTCGTCACGCCGCCGTTCCTGCACAACAAGGGCACCTACACCGGGAGCCTGGGCAATTTGTGCCGCTGGCTGGCGGGCAAGGCCGAGGAGCTCGGCGTCGAGATCTTCCCCGGCTTCGCGGCGGCCGAAGTGCTGTTCAACGAGGACGGCTCGGTCAAGGGCGTCGCGACGGGCGACATGGGCGTAGGCCGCGACGGCACGCACAAGGGCGATTACCAGCCGGGCCTCGAGTTGCACGCAAAATATACGTTCTTCTCCGAAGGCGTGCGCGGGCATCTGTCTAAGCAGCTGATCCGCCAGTTCGATCTGGCGCGTGACAGCAGCCCGCAGGTCTATGGCCTGGGCATCAAGGAATTGTGGGACATCGATCCCGAGCTGCATCAGCCCGGCCGCGTGATCCACACGCAGGGCTGGCCGATCAGCGAGACCGAGGGCACCAACGGCGGCGGCTGGCTGTATCACCAAGCCAATGGCCAGGTGAGCCTCGGCTTCGTGACGTGGCTCAACTATACCAATCCGCACCTCTCGCCGTTCCACGAGATGCAGCGCTGGAAGACGCATCCCGAGATCGCGGCGATCCTGAAGGGCGCCAAGCGCGTCAGCTATGGCGCGCGCGCGATTTCCGATGGCGGGCTGCAGTCGATCCCCAAGCTCGTCTTCCCGGGCGGGGCGCTGATCGGCGACAGCGCGGGCTTCCTCAACGTGCCGCGGATCAAGGGCACGCATACCGCGATGAAGAGCGGGATGATGGCGGCCGAGGCGGCGGCGGACGCGGTGCTGTCGCAGCGCGGCCATGACGAGCTGACGGCCTACCCCGCTGCGTTCGAGAAGAGCTGGGTGAAAAAGGAGCTGTCGGTCGTCCGCAACGTCGTGCCGCTGGTGAAGAAGTTCGGCGATTTCCTCGGCTCGGGCCTCGCGGGCATCACGATGTGGGCCGAGCATCTGGGCATCAAGATGCCGTTCACGCTGAAGCATCACCCCGATCACGAGACGCTGTGGCGCAAGGATCTGGTCAAGAAGATCGACTATCCCAAGGCCGATGGTGTGCTGACGTTCGATCGCCTCTCGTCGGTGTTCCTGTCGAACACCAATCACGAGGAGGACCAGCCGGTTCACCTGACGCTGAAGGACCCGAACGTCCCGGTCGAATACGATCTGCCGATGTACGACGAGCCGGCGCAGCGTTACTGCCCGGCGGGCGTGTACGAGATCGTCGGCGAAGAGACGGGCGATCCCAAGTTCGTGATCAACGCGCAGAATTGCGTCCACTGCAAGACGTGCGACATCAAGGACCCGACGCAGAACATCAACTGGGTGGTGCCCGAGGGCGGCGGTGGGCCGAACTATCCGAACATGTAAGCTGCTGGCGCTGGCGGCGTTCGTCGTCGCCGCGCCGGCGCAGGCAGCGACGCCTGATCTGCTCGCGTACCTGAAGGCGCGCGCGGCGGATGGCGACGATGCCGCCGGCGTCGCTTCGACCTATTACGCGACCGCGCTGGATGCGTCGCCGGACGATCCGACCGTTGCGGCCTATGCCTATCGCCAGGCGATCGCGGCGGGCAACCTGCCGCTCGCGCTGCGCGCCGCCGCGGCGCTCGGGGCGGCGGCGCCGGCGGATGCCGACCTGCTGGTGGTCGCCGATGCGGCGGTGCGCGGCGATCGTGCGGCGGTCGACAGTGCGATCGCGCGGCTTGCCAAGGGGCAACTCTCGATCCTCGCCGCGCCGCTCGCCGCCTGGGCAGAGCTCGAGCGTGGCCGCGATCCGATGCCGCTACTCGCGACGCAGCGCGACGACGTGGTCGCCAGGCGTTTTGCGAGCGAAGCGCGCGCGCTGATCCTGATCGCGCAGGGCCGCCACGTCGAGGGGGTTACGGCGTTGCGCGTGGCACTCGGCATCACGGGCGGGCAATCGAGCGAGGATCTGCGGATCAGCGCGGCGCGGCTGCTGATCGGCGCGGGACGGATCGAGGAAGCGCGCGGGCTGCTGCTTGGCGATGCGGCGCCGATCGCGGCGTTGCGTGCGCAGCCCGGCGATGGCGCCAAGGCAACGCTCGGGTTCGGGGCCTCGGCGCTGTTCACGCGCGTCGCGTCCGACATCGCGCTCGGCCCGCCCGGGCCGCTGCCGCTCGCGCTGGCGCAGGCGGCGGTACTGGCCGACCCCGCGAACGATCGCGCCCGGCTGCTGCTCGCCTATGCGCTGGGCCGCGGCGATTATGTCGATCGCGCGCTCGCGACTCTCTCCACCATCGCTCCCGATAGCCCCTATGCCGAGTCCGCCAACGCTGGCCGGGTGCAGATCGTCGCCGGTGCCGACCGGATGGACGAGGCGCTCGCGCACGCGAAGACGCTCGCCGAGCGCGGCGATCCGTCGGCAATCCAGCGCTATGCGGACCTGCTGATGGCGGCGAAGCGCCCCGCTGACGCCGCACCGCTTTACCGCCGGATGATCGGCCGCGCGACCACCGACGACGGATGGGCGCTGTGGTTGCAATATGGCGGCGCACTCGACGAGGCGGGCGATTGGCGGGCCGCGCGTCCGGCGCTCGAACGTGCCGTGACGCTGGCGCCCAACGAACCACTCGCGCTCAATTATCTGGGCTATGCCCGCATCACGCGCGGCGAGCAGATCGCCGAATCCGAGGCGCTGCTCGAACGCGCCAGCCGGCTGCGGCCCGACGACATGGCGATCACCGATTCGCTCGGCTGGGCTTATCACCTGTCGGGCAAGCAGGGGCGCGCGCTGCCGCTGATCGAGCGCGCCGCCGCCGCCTCGCCCGACAATGCCGAGATCGGCGAGCATCTCGGTGACATCTATTGGGCGCTTGGGCGACGCTTCGAGGCGCGGTACGCCTGGCGCGCGGCATTGTTGGTGGCAGAGGGCGACGTGCCTGCGCGGCTGGAAGCGAAGATCGCCGATGGGCCGGCTGCGCAGCGATGACCAACCCGATCGTTGAAGTCGCGCCGGCCAAGCTGAACCTCGCGCTGCACGTGCGGCGGCGGCGCGCCGACGGATATCACGATATCGAGACGGTGTTTGCCTTCTGCCGCGACGGCGATGTGGTGACGCTGACGGATGCCGAGCGTGATGCGTTCACGATCGTCGGGCCTTTCGCGGCGGCGTTGAGCGGGGGAACGGACGACAACCTCGTGACCCGCGCGCTACACGCCTTTCGTGACGCGTTTGGCGTCGCCGCAGCGCATGCGATCACGCTCGAGAAGAACCTGCCGGTCGCCTCCGGGATCGGCGGCGGGTCGGCGGATGCGGCGGCGACGTTGCGTGCGCTGGCGCGGTGGCATGGCGTTGCGCTGGACGAGCCGCGGCTGGTGGCGATCGCCGGTGCGCTTGGCGCCGACGTGCCGGCGTGCCTTTCCGGGCGGACGGCGTTCGGCACCGGCAAGGGCGATGCGCTGGTGCCGCTCGATGGCTGGGCGGGCGTGCCGGTGCTGCTGGTAAACCCCGGTGTCGCGGTGTCGACCGGGGCGGTGTTCGGCGCGTGGGACGGCGCGGACCGCGGCGCGCTCGATCCCGGCGATCCGCTGGCCGGGCGCAACGATCTCGAGCCCCCTGCCCGCGCGCTGGCGCCGGTGATCGACGAGCTGATCGCGCTGCTTGCCGCACAGCCCGGCGTGACGCTGGCGCGGATGTCGGGATCGGGCGCGACGTGCTTCGCGCTGTTCGAGACGCCCGCGGATCGCGACGCGGCCGATGCGGCGATCGCCGCTGCCGCACCGCACTGGTGGCGGCTCGCGACCACGCTCGCGTGATCTTGCTCGACCAACAGGGCGGCATCGCGCGGCTGACGCTCGACCGCCCGGCGCAGCGCAACGCGCTTGCCACCGACGACTGGCGGACACTGGCGGAGACGATCGCGACCGTGCCACAGGACGCCGGCGTCGTGTTGCTGCGATCGTCGATGCCAGGCATCTTCTGCGCCGGGGCGGACCTGCGCGATCTCGCCCGGCTCGCCGACGAACCCGAGCGCCGCGCGCCGTTCCGGCTGGCGATGCGCGCGGCGATCGATGCACTGGCGGCACTGCCGATGCCGGTAGTCGCGACGATCGACGGCGGGTGTTTCGGTGCTGGCGTGGCACTCGCGCTTGCCGCCGATCTGCGTGTCGCGAGCGCGGCGGCGGCGTTCGCGGTGCCGCCGGCGCGGCTCGGCATCGCCTATCCGGCGGAGGATGTCGCGCGACTGGCGGCGCGGGTCGGCGAGGCACAGGCGGCACGGCTGCTGTTCACCGCCGCGACGATCGACGCCGACGAGGCGCTCCGCATCGGGCTGATCGACTTGATCGGCGACGGCGCGGCGGTGGCCGAAGCGATTGCCACAAACGATTCCACCGCCCTCGCGACGCTCAAGGCGATGCTGCGCGATCCAGCCGGCCGGCGCCACGCAGCCGCCTTCGAGGATAGCTTCGCCAACCCGCGCTTTGCCGCCGCGACGCAACGCTATCGTTGATCGCCGCCCGGCGACGCGCGATAATGCGCGGATGCCGATCGACGAGACCCGCACCTTCATCCCCGTCCGCATCGCGGTGCTGACCGTCTCCGACACGCGCGGGCTGGCGGAGGATCGCTCGGGCGACACGCTCGTCGCGCGGCTGACCGACGCGGGGCACGTACTCGCCGAGCGCGCGATCCTGCGCGACGATGCCGATGCGATCGTCGCGACGCTGCACCGCTGGATCGACGACGAGGCGGTCGACTGCATCATCACTACCGGCGGCACCGGCGTGACCGGGCGCGACGTGACGCCCGAGGCGATCGAGCGCGTCGCGGACAAAATGATCCCGGGCTTTGGCGAACTCTTCCGCTGGCAATCGTTTCAGACGATCGGCACCTCGACCGTTCAGTCGCGCGCGTGCGCGTGTGTGGCGCGCGGCACCTATATCTTCGCGCTGCCCGGCTCGACCGGCGCGGTGAAGGACGGATGGGACGGCATCCTGGCGACTCAGCTCGACAGCCGGCACATGCCCTGCAACTTCGTCGAGTTGATGCCGCGGTTGCTGGAGCGGTAAGGCAAGCGTTTGATTTCGCAGCGCGGAAGACATATATACCGTCCGTTATGGAAACCGCTACCCTCCCTGCCCCCAAGGGTCGCCCCCGCGAATTCTGCACCGATGCGGCGCTGGCGGCGGCGCTTCGCGTGTTCTGGAGCAAGGGCTATGAGGGCGCGTCGCTCGCCGAGCTGACCGAGGCGATGGGCATCACCAAGCCAAGCCTCTATGCCGCGTTCGGCAACAAGGAAGCGTTGTTCCACAAGGCGCTCGACCTCTACGAGGCCGAGAAGATGGCCTATACGCGCGAGGCGCTGCAGCAGCCGACGGCACGCGCGGTGGCGGAATATTATATGCGCGGCGCGCTCGATGCGCAGATGAGCAGCTGCGAGCCCAA
Organism: Sphingomonas radiodurans; assembly: GCF_020866845.1. Classification (NCBI taxonomy): domain Bacteria; kingdom Pseudomonadati; phylum Pseudomonadota; class Alphaproteobacteria; order Sphingomonadales; family Sphingomonadaceae; genus Sphingomonas; species Sphingomonas radiodurans. The sequence goes on along the minus strand of NZ_CP086594.1, from coordinate 2,965,146 downwards.
GGGGTGCCTCGGCGTCATCAGCTCGGTGGCGTGCGGCGCGGAAGCCGAGGCGATCAAGGCCGACGTGGTCGCGCGGCGGGCATCGTCGCAGCGCATGCTGGTCGAGCGGTTCGAGCAGGCGCAGCGCGATGGCGATCTCCCCGCGCATGTCGACCCCGCGGGGCTGACGACGTACCTCATCGCGCTGTTGCAGGGGATGGCGGTGCAGGCCGGATCGGGCGCGACACGCGCGGCGCTCGAGCAGCTGATCGACACGAGCATGGCGGTGTGGCCGAGCAAGTGAGCGCCCACGTGCAGCAATAAATACCGCTTGGTACGAAAAGCGGTTGACGCGTCCCAATCCCGTTTATATACCGACCAGTATAGAAAGCAGCGGCGCGCACTGGCGCTGCTCGGGATAAAGGGACCTCCTCATGGCATATCTCGCCTTTTCCGAGATCGACACGATCAGTGGCCAGGTCGCACGCGCGGTCGAGCCGAAGCCTGCGGAAGCGACCGGCGCGTCGCTGTCGGCGCTGGAGTGGCTGGTGGTCGCCGTCGCGAAGCGCGATCGCATGTCCTCGTTGCGCCAGCCTGGGCGGCTTACGGTCGCGATGGGCAGCTTGTTCGGGCCGCAGCGCAATCCGCGGCTCGCCGACGAACGGCTCGAGGCGCTGCGCCGAATTGCGGTGCTGAGCTGGCATTACGGCTATGTCGTGCCAGGCAGCGAAGTGACCCGCTTCCTCGCCGCAGGCTTCGCGCCCGAGCAGTACGAACTGGTGGTCGACAGCATCAGCGCCGACCGGCTTGCGCACCGCGCGGAGCGGTTTCGCCGCTGAGCGTGATCTCGCACTCCACAATACCCGTCATCCCCGCGGAGGCGGGGATCTATAGCCGCTGAACGACGTGAGACTCACCGGATCCGGCGACTATAGATCCCCGCCGTCGCGGGGATGTGGGCGAGCGATGCGACCGCAAGTCAGCGGTCATGCAGCCGTTGCAGCGCGATCCCGGCGAGGTTCTGGGTGCGACGCAGGTAGCGGATCCGCACGCGGCCCGGCGGCGACGGGAGCGCGCGGAGTGTTCCCAGATGCCCCGCACAAGCTGGCGGGCATTTCGCCACGCCAGTCGCCTGAGCGATCACCGCGGCGGCATCTCCCAGCAGCAACGGATCGGCTAGCCCGAGCTCCTGCGCCAGCCGCATCGCCGCGATCAGCGCGAGCCATTCGGCGTCCATGCTGGTGCCGGGGCCGAGATCGCGGTGAACGATCGTTCGGCCACCCGTCACCAGCGCCAGTTCCATGCCCGCCGGGCGGCTGCCGCCGTCGAAGAAGATTTTCACACCGCCCGCCATTCACCCGGTGCGAGGCCATCGAGCGACCATTCGCCGATGCGCCAGCGTACAAGCCGAAGCGTGCCGTGCCCGACCGCCGCGGTCATGCGGCGGACCTGGCGGTTGCGACCTTCGCGGATCGTCAGCCGCAGCCAGCAATCCGGGATGCTCGCGCGGACGCGGATCGGCGGATTGCGCGGCCATAAGGCCGGCGGGTCGATGCGCTCGACCTCAGCGGGCCGCGTCGTGCCGTCGTTGAGCGCGACGCCGGTACGCAGGGCAGCGAGCGCCACGGAATCGGGTTCGCGCTCGATCTGGACGAGATACGTTTTGGGCAGCTTGAACTTGGGGTCGGCGATGCGCGCCTGGAGCCGCCCGTCGTCGGTCAGCAGCAGCAACCCCTCGCTGTCGCGATCGAGCCGGCCGGCGGGATAGACGCCGGGCAGGTCGATGAAGGCCGACAGCGCGGGGCGGGTCGTCGCGCTGCCGCGGTCGGTGAACTGGCTCAGCACGTCATACGGTTTGTTGAACGCGATCAGCGTCATGCCGCGAGGCTCAGCGCCACCGCCTCCGCCGCCTTGATCCCGTCGACCGCCGCCGAGAGGATGCCGCCGGCATAGCCCGCCCCCTCGCCCGCCGGGAACAGCCCGCGCGTGTTGAGGCTCTGCATGTCCTTGCCGCGGGTGAACCTCACCGGCGAGGAGGTGCGCGTCTCGACGCCGGTCATCACCACATCGGGATCGTCATAGCCCTTGATCTGGCGGCCGAAGACCGGGAGCGCCTCGCGCATCGCGGCGACCGCGAAGTCGGGGAGGCAATCGGCGAGATCGGCCGGGGTCACGCCGGGGCGGTACGACGGCACGACATTGCCCAGCGTGGTCGAGGCGCGGCCGGCGAGGAAATCGCCGAGCCGCTGCGCCGGCGCCTTGTAGTTCGAACCGCCGGCGACGAAGGCGCGCGTTTCGAGATCCCGTTGCAATGCCAAGCCGGCGAGCGGATCGCCGGGGTAGTCGCGCGCGGGATCGATCGCGACGACGAAGCCCGAATTCGCGTTGCGTTCGTTGCGCGAATATTGGCTCATGCCGTTGGTCGCGACATGGCCTTCCTCCGACGTGGCGGCGACGACGGTGCCGCCCGGGCACATGCAGAAGCTGTAGACGGTGCGGCCGTTCGAGCAGTGATGCGAGATGTGATATTCCGCCGCGCCGAGGATCGGGTGGCCGGCGTCGTCGCCGAAGCGCGCGCGATCGATCCACGATTGCGGATGTTCGATCCGCACGCCGACCGAGAAGGGCTTGGCCTCGACGAACACGCCCGCTGCGTGGAGCATCGCGAACGTATCGCGCGCACTGTGCCCGACCGCGAGGACGACACGATCGGCGGCGAGATACCCGCCGTCGCTGAGGTGCACCCCGCGGACGTGTCGCTCGCCACCCGTCTCGGCGATGTCGAGGCCATCGACGCGGGTGCCGAAACGGTATTCGCCGCCGAGTGCCTCGATCGAGGCGCGCATGCTCTCAACCATCGTGACGAGCCGGAAGGTGCCGATATGCGGATGCGCTTCGGTGAGGATCTCGGGCGGGGCGCCGGCCGCGACGAATTCGTTGAGCACCTTGCGGTTGAGGTGCCGCGGATCCTTGATCCGGCTGTAGAGCTTGCCGTCGGAGAAGGTGCCCGCCCCGCCCTCGCCGAACTGCGCGTTCGATTCGGGGTTCAGCACGCCACGTCGCCACAGCCCCCAGGTGTCCTTCGTGCGCTCGCGCACCACCTTGCCGCGATCGAGCACGATCGGGCGGTGGCCCATCTGCGCGAGGATCAGCGCGGCGAACAGCCCGCACGGCCCCGCGCCGATCACCACCGGGCGCGCGGCACCGGCGGGTGCAATGGCGACCGGGCGGTAGCTGGTGTCGGGGGTGCGCTGGACGTTACGGTCATCCGCGAAGCGCGCGAGCAACGCGGCTTCGTCCATGACATCGACGTCGACCGCATATACCAGCGCGATTTTTCCCCGCGCGCGTGCATCGTGGCCGCGGCGCGCGACGGCGTAGTTCCGCAACTCCGCCGGCCCGATGCAGAGCCGCCGGACGATCGCGGCGGGCAGGTCGTCCTCGACGTGGCGGAGCGGCAGTTTCAGTTCGGTGATGCGGATCATCGCGGCGCCTTATCGCGGGTTCGCGCGGCGCGCTAACATTGCGCCGCGACCATTGCCGAGGATGGTTATTCCGCGGGCGACTTCCTAGATGGCGGCTGTACCGATCGGCGCCCGCCAGTGCGCGCCATCCTTCCGGAGAAATCATGCAGCCCGTCATCTCGATCCGTGGCCTCCGGAAGGCCTATGCCTCCGGTCATCAGGCGTTGAAGGGGATCGACCTCGATATCGCGCGCGGCGAGATCTTCGCGCTGCTCGGGCCGAACGGCGCGGGCAAGACGACGCTGATCGGCGCGATCTGCGGGCTGGTGACGCCGACCGGCGGGACCGTGCTGGTCGACGGGCACGATCACGTGCGCGCATATCGCGAGGCGCGCTCGCGCATTGGGCTGGTGCCGCAGGAGCTGAGCACCGATGCCTTCGAGCCGGTCGGCTCGACGGTGGCGTTCAGCCGCGGGCTGTTCGGCTATCCGCCCAACCCCGCCTTCATCGAGCAACTGCTGCGTGATCTGTCACTGTGGGACAAGCGCGATGCACAGATCAAGGAATTGTCGGGCGGGATGAAGCGCCGCGTGATGATTGCCAAGGCGCTGGCGCACGAACCCGAAATCCTGTTCCTCGACGAGCCGACCGCTGGCGTCGACGTCGAACTGCGGCGCGACATGTGGAACATGGTGCGGCGGCTGCGCGAACGCGGCGTCACGATCATCCTCACCACGCACTATATCGAGGAAGCCGAGGAAATGGCCGACCGGATCGGCGTGATCGATCGGGGCGAGCTGATCCTGGTCGAGGACAAGGTAACGCTGATGAAGAAGCTGGGGCGCAAGGCGCTGACGATCCAGCTCGCCGAGCCGCTCGATGCGATCCCGCCGGAGCTGGCCGAATGGCAGCTCGAGCTGATCGGCGAGGGTAGAGAATTGCGCTACGTGTTCGATCGTCATGCCGAGCGGACTGGCGTGCCATCGCTGCTGGCGCGGCTGCGCGACCTCAACATCGGCTTTTCCGACCTCAACACGCACCAAAGCTCGCTCGAGGAGATATTCGTGAGCCTCGTCAACGATCGGCGCGCGGCATGAGCGCGAGCACAAAGCGGGCCGCCAGCTTCAACGCGCGCGGCGTCTGGGCGATCTATCGCTTCGAGATGCACCGCTTCCGCCGCACCTTGTGGACCGGGCTCGCCGTGCCGGTGATCACCACGACGCTGTATTTCGTCGTCTTCGGATCGGCGATCGGTTCGCGCATGACCGAGGTGAGCGGCATCCCCTACGGCAGCTTCATCGTGCCCGGGCTGATGATGCTGTCGCTGTTCCAGGAAAGCACCTTCAATGGCGCGTTCGGCATTCACATGCCGCGCTTTACCGGCACGATCTACGAACTGCTCTCCGCGCCGATGTCGCCGTTCGAATCCGTGCTCGGCTATGTCGGGGCGGCGGCGACCAAGGCGGTCGTGGTGGCGATGGTGATCCTGGCTACCGCGCATCTGTTCGTCGACGTTGAGGTCGCGCATCCGTTCGCGATGTTCGGCTTCCTGTTGCTGGTCGCGTGCGCCTTCTCGCTGTTCGGCTTCGTGCTTGGCGTGTGGGCCAAGGGGTTCGAACAATTGCAGGTGATCCCGCTGCTGATCGTGACGCCGCTGACATTCCTGGGCGGCGCCTTCTATTCGCTCGACATGCTGCCCGAGCCGTGGCGCACGGTGACGCTGTTCAACCCGGTCGCGTATCTCATCAACGGCTTCCGCTGGACCTTCTTCAACGTGGCAGACGTATCGCCGCTGATCAGCCTGGCAGTGACGGCAGGTTTCTTGGCGGTGTGCCTTGGCGCGGTATGGTGGATCTTTCGCACGGGATACCGGCTGAAGACCTGACTCGCGATTGCGCGCAGGCGGCGTCACCGCCAAGGGGCGCAACATGGATTATATCGCGTTCAAGAACAGCGTTGCGAACATCATCGCGCCAAGCGGCGATTCGTTGGCGCACGTGCATGGCGGGATGGCGGTGCTGCTGCTCGCGCGACTGATCACGCGCCGGTCGCTCGCAACGCCGGTCCCGCTCCTGTGCGTGTTCGCGCTGCAGTTCCTCAACGAATGCATCGATCGCTACAATCATGGCTCGTGGCGGTGGCCCGATACCATCGGCGACACGCTCAACACGATCTTCTGGCCGACGGTGCTGTTCCTCGGCCTTCGATGGCGGCAGCAGCGCGAGCGCTAGAAATTCGCTAACCTGCCGCAAGGTCAGGAACCCCCGCCCGCATTTCCGGCTTGAATGGCCCAAGCGCGCAGTCGAGCGCGCATGCGGGAGCCGATCGATGCTGGCGATGAACTATCGTGGTCCCTATCGGGTGCGGGCCGACGAACGGCCGATGCCGCGCATCCTGCACCCCGAGGATGCGATCGTCCGCGTGACGCGATCGTGCATCTGCGGATCGGACTTGCATCTCTATCACGGCATGGTGCCCGACACGCGCGTGGGCATGACGTTCGGGCATGAATTCTGCGGCACGGTGGAGCAGGTCGGCGCCGAAGTGCGGAACCTGAACGTGGGCGATCACGTGCTGGTCCCGTTCAACATCGCCTGCGGCAAATGCCATTTCTGCCAGCAGGGCCTGTTCGGCAATTGCCACGAATCGAACGCGCAAGCGACCGCGGTCGGCGGGATCTACGGCTATTCACACACCGCCGGCGGCTACGATGGCGGGCAGGCGCAATATGTCCGCGTGCCCTATGCCGATGTCGGCCCGATGGTGATCCCCGACTGGATGGACCCCGACGATGCGGTGCTGCTGACCGACGTGGTGCCGACCGGCTATCAGGCGGCCGAAATGGGCGGCATTCAGCCGGGCGACACGGTGGTCGTGTTCGGCGCCGGGCCGGTGGGGCTGATGGCGGCACGCTCGGCGTGGCTGTTCGGCGCGAGCCGCGTGATCGTGATTGATCATGTCGAATATCGGCTGGATTTCGCCCGCGTCTTCGGCCCGGCCGAGGTCTACAATTTCCGCGAGATCGACGACATGGTCGTCTTTCTGAAGAAGCTGACCGACTCGCTTGGGCCAGACGTATGCATCGATGCGGTCGGCGGCGACGCGGCGGGCAGCGCGATCCAGACGCTGCTCGGCACGAAGCTGAAGCTGGAGGCGGGCAATGCGATCGCGCTCCACTGGGCGATCAATTCGGTGAAGAAGGGCGGAATCGTCTCGATCGTCGGCGTCTATGGCCCGACCGGGAACATCATCCCGATTGGCAATGTCGTGAACAAGGGCATCACGATCCGCGCCAACCAGGCCTCGGTGAAGCGCCTGCTGCCGCGGCTGATCGATCATATCAAGAACGGGCACATGAACCCCAAGGCGATGATCACGCACCGCGTGCCGCTGACCGACGTGGCGGACGCCTACCATATCTTCGCCGCGAAGCTCGACGGCTGCATCAAGCCGGTGCTTCTGCCGAACGGCCTGTAAGGGAGACGCATGATGACGAAGGCGATGGTCGATACGTCCGCGATGCCCGGCTGGGGCGTGGATGCCGATGCGGAAAACAATCCGACGTGGCCCATGCGGCAGATCGATAATCAGCAGACCCGCGGGCTATCGTGGCAGCGCCCGGCGCAGCAACACCCGCATGTCGAAGTGCTGCGCTCGATCGAGCACAATCGCCTGCCTGCGGTGATCGGCACCTCGACGCCGCCAAGCGGGCTATCGGGTGCGATCCGCCGCTACGCCTTCCGTCGCAGCGAATCGGATTGGTGGCATTGGCTGCTGCTGATGGGTGCGGACCGGATCAATGTGGTCGAAGGCGTGATCGAGGATCTGGCGCACGGCAAGGTGCCGAACATCCCCGCCGAACTGGGCGCGAAAGCGGAGTGGAAGTACAACAAGAAGGGGTTCGTGCTGAAGGCCGGCACGGTGCTGGCGCTTGGCCTTGGCGTAGCAGCAATGCTGCGCGGCGGGCCTCGCCCGGACAGTGCCGAGGAACCGGCGGCACCCGCGGAGCCTGCAACAACGATGCTACCCGCGCCCTATTGGGAGACACCGCCGGTGCCAGCAGCGCCGGTCGTCCTCATCGCGCCGGACATCGCCTAGGCGGGATCAATCGGTCAGGTAGCGCGCGAGTTCGTCGCTGCCGCCGATCCGCTCGCCGTCGATGAAGACCTGCGGTGTCGTCGCGACACCATGCTCCTGTTTGAACGCATCAACCTCCTCGCGTGCGGACAGGATGTGATCCTCAACGGCGTAGCCTGCTGCTTCGAGCTGTTCCTTGGCGCGCACGCCGAACGGGCAGGTATGGTCGGGCAGCACCATGCGGTACAAGGTCGCGGTCTTGGTATCGGCCATCGGTGAACTCCATTTCTTGGCGCATCAGCGAATCAGCGACGCTCGCGTTCCGATGCAACCCTCGACATGCGAAACGGCGATCACCATCTTGGGGAAGACCAAGGAGGCGGTGATGGAAACCTATCGCAAGACGGACGAGGCGATCGCGGCGCTGACGCCTGAAGAATTTTATGTGACTCAGCAGAGCGGCACCGAACGGCCCGGCACCGGCGCCTTGCTCCACAACAAGGAGCCGGGCATCTATGTCGACATCGTCTCGGGGGAGCCGCTGTTCGCCAGCTCCGACAAGTATGAGTCCGGCTGCGGCTGGCCGAGCTTCACCAAGCCGATCGAGCCGGCGAACGTCGCCGAGCTGGTCGACAAGTCGCTGTTCATGACGCGCACCGAGGTCCGCTCCAAGCATGGCGACAGCCATCTCGGCCATGTCTTCCCGGATGGCCCGCGCGATCGCGGTGGTCTGCGCTATTGCATCAACTCGGCCTCGCTCCGCTTCGTCCACCGCGACGACATGGAGGCGCAGGGCTATGGCGCATATATTTCGCAAGTGGAGGAAGTCGCATGAGCACTGAACGTGCCGTTCTCGCCGGTGGCTGTTTTTGGGGGATGCAGGATCTGATCCGCAAGCTTCCCGGCGTCGTCTCGACGCGCGTCGGATACTCCGGCGGAGAAGTCCCCAACGCGACGTATCGCAACCACGGCAACCATGCCGAAGCGATCGAGATCGTCTATGATTCCGAGCGCACCAGCTATCGCGCGCTGCTCGAATTCTTCTTCCAGATCCACGATCCGACGACGCCTAACCGGCAAGGCAATGATCGCGGCGCAAGCTATCGCTCGGCGATCTTCTACGCCGACGACGCGCAGAAGGCCGCGGCTTACGACACGATCGCCGATGTCGAGGCATCGGGGCTGTGGCCGGGCAAGGTGGTGACCGAAGTGTCGCCACTTGGCGACTTCTGGGAAGCCGAGCCCGAGCATCAGGATTATCTCGAGCGCATCCCGCACGGTTATACCTGCCACTTCGTGCGACCGGATTGGAAGCTGCCGCATCGCGCAACGGCAGCCGCCGACGCCGCCTGACCGGAAAAGGCCGCACGCCGATCGAGGCGCGCGGCCTATCTGTTCCTCATCCGTTCTGCTATAGCCGTCGCGATGCCGGCCGGATCTACTCGCAAGATCATCCATGTTGACATGGACGCCTTCTTCGCCTCGGTGGAGCAGCGTGATGATCCATCGCTGCGCGGGCGACCGGTAGCGGTGGGCCATGCCGCGGCGCGCGGGGTGGTCGCGGCCGCCAGCTACGAGGCGCGCGCGTTCGGGGTTAAGTCCGCGCTGCCCTCGGTCACCGCGCTGCGGCGCTGCCCCGATCTCGTGTTCGTGCCGCCGCGGTTCGATGTCTACAAGTCGGTGTCGCGGCAGATCCACGCGATTTTCGCCGAGTTCACCGACCTCATCCAACCGCTGTCGCTCGACGAGGCGTATCTCGACGTGACGGAGAACCTCGCCGGGCTGCCCACGGCGTGGGCGACCGCCAAGGCTATCCGCGCGCGCATTGCGGCGGAAACCGGTCTAACTGCCTCGGCCGGCATTTCGTACAACAAGTTCCTGGCAAAGCTCGCCTCTGATCATCGCAAGCCCAACGGCCAGTTCGCGGTAACGCCCGACATGGGCGCGGCCTGGGTCGAGACGCTGCCGGTGTCACGCTTCCACGGGGTCGGCCCGGTGACGGCGGCGAAGATGAAGCGGCTCGGGATCGAGACCGGCGCCGATCTTCGCGCCAAGTCGCGCGACTTCCTCGAACGGCATTTCGGCAGCGCCGCCGGTTGGTATCACGCGATCGCGCGTGGCGAGGACGATCGTCCAGTGAACCCCAATCGCGTGCGCAAGTCGTCAGGGTCGGAGACCACCTTCAACCGCGACTTGACCGACCCGGCCGAGATCGAGGCCGGCGTGCTGCGCATGGCCGACGACGTGTGGGAATGGTGTGAGAAAGCCCAAGCCTTCGGCCGCACCGTGACGGTGAAGATCAAGTTCCAGGATTTCCGCCAGATCACCCGCAGCCGCAGCCACACAGGCACGGTAACCTCGCGCGGCCTGCTGCACGCGACGAGCCTCGATCTGGTCCGCTCGATCTACCCGCCCGGGACCGGCATCCGGCTGGTCGGCGTGACAGTGTCGAACTTCGACGCACCGGCCGCGGACGAAACCGGAACGCTGCCGCTGTTCGGTGATGCCCAGCTTGCATGCGCGAGCTGAAGCAGCTTTCAGGAGCGGCATTTTCCTGCGACCCGTGCCGCGCGCTGGTCGAGGACGACGCGCATCGCGCCTTTCGGCGTTTCGCCGGTCATCTCGGCGCGTCCGACAAAGCCGCTCGCGTTGTACGTGCCGCTGCGCGTGACTTGCATCGGCCCACCGCGCTTCCGCGGGCAGCTGAGCGTCTGCGCATAGCGCCCGTCGGCGATCTGCTGCTTGTCGATCCGGCATTGCGCTTTGGGATCTGGGGTCAGGAGCGCGGCGACCGTGTGTCCGGCCGCTACGCACTTCTGCTCCGCCCGTGATTTCCCCTTCGCCATGCGCAGGACGAAGCCGGGCCCGCCTGGCACCACCATATCGACCACCGTCGAGGTGACATCCCACCGCTCGGGCATGGATGACTGGGCGGAGCCGACCGCCGGCAGTGTCAGGAGAAGGGCCGACAGGATCAATATGCGCATTGGAGAAGCGTGGCGCCTGCGGCTTATCGGCGCAAGGGAGTAGAGGGAGCTTTACGAAGACTTAGCCTCGCGGCCGGCAAGCTTTCCCTCAGCATCACGTTCAAACGGTGTCGTTCCGCCGCCAGATCTCCTCGGCGAGGAGCGTCGCAAAGCCTACCCAGGCAACCAGTGGCAACCCAGCGATCGCGGCGCGCTGATCGACATCGCGGCTGGCCGCCACGTGGCCGATCGCGCTGCCCCCAACGACCGCCGAGCCGGCCGTCGCCCAACCCGGCGCCCGCTGGCCGAAGAAGATTTCGCTCCACCCGGCAATGCCCACCTGATTGGCGCCCCACAAGGCCAGCGCCGTGTTCCGCTCCGGCGATCCATCGGCACGCAGAAGTCTGTACCCGCTATACGCCTGGCCCGCCTGGATCACCGGCCAGGCCAATGCGAAGACAGGTGCGGGCGGCGTGAAGGCCGGCTTGCGCAGCCGGTCATACCAGCGCTTCGTCTTCGGGTTATCGGGTGACGGGCTGGCACGTCCGCCCACCACCAGAGCCCCGACTACGACGCCAATGGCGACACCCGCAGACCACCGCGGTGATAAGCCGCCATTCGTTGTTTTCTTGGTCATCGATCGTCTCCCGTTCGACAGACGAGTGGTGGCGTCGGCGGTTCCGCTTCGCTCAAGCGGGTCATCGAAACAATCGCGGAAGCATCGCTCCTTTGCGGCTAGGGTCCGGGCCAGACACCGACCAAGGCAAGAGGATGATGACATGACGGACCTGCTTGGCACCTGGACACTCGTCTCGTGCATCAGCCAGCGCGGCGACACCGAAGTGTCGACCTTCGGCGAGCCACCCGCTGGTCAGCTACAATATACCGCCGACGGCCGCATGTCGGCGTTCCTGATGGATCCGGCATGGGCGGCCGCGGGCAATCCCGTCGCCGACGGCTTCACCGAATTCTTTTCCTACGGCGGCCTCTGGCGCCGCGATGGCGACATGGTGACGCACGACATCCTATTCGCCTCGCAACCCTCGCGCGTCGGCACCAGCTTCACTCGTCAGATCGTCGCGGTGGACGATGACACGGTCGAGCTCGTCACGAAGCCCGAGGTGTCGAAGTCCGGCCGGACCTATGTGACTCGCCTGCTGTGGAAGCGTGTCGGCACGGCGCAGGATATGGCGGCGCGGTGAAGTGCGAGGTGCTCGTCCCGACCTTGCGGCCGGTTCGCGAGATCGTGTGACGACAACTCCTAGCGATGCATCGGCAGCCGCCCCGCGTTCTTGGTGTTACGGTGCAGTACGCAGCGGAAAGACGTTGCGCCCCGCTGCAATGGTTTCCTGCGAGGCCGTGTCGCATATCACCCGATCGCGCCCCTCTTTCTTGGCACGATAGGCGGCCTTGTCCGCGCGCTGCATGATATCGCTAAGGCTATCGCCTAGCTGATGCTGCGTCAGCCCTTGGCTGAGCGTGAACACCGCTCCTTCGCTGCAGCTGCTTCTAACCTGCTCGCGCACGGCTTCGGCGATCAAGCGGCCGCCGGCGAGCGAGGTGCGATCGAGCAGGATGGCGAATTCATCCCCGCCCGTGCGGGCAACCAGCGCCGTGCGCGGCACCGAATGACGCAGCACTTGGGCGAAGTCACGAATGACGCGATCCCCCTCGTCATGTCCCAGCCTGTCGTTGATCTGCTTGAAGTGATCGAGATCGATCAGGATCGCGGTGATGTCGCGCCCCTCCTGCTCGTTGGCGGCGAGTAGTCGCTGCGCAAGGCGGTCGAAGCCGCGACGGTTGAGCAGGCCGGACAGATGGTCGGTTTCGGATTCGTGCGAGTAATCGTGGACCGTTGTCTGCACCACGACGATCAGCACCAGGAGACCGGCGGCGATCAGCAGGATGCCTGTGCTGGCCTGCGAAAACACCGCATAAGCGCTCGTCGCATATTCTTCGGCGGTCTTTCCGGATCCGAGCGCAGACGCGACGATCGGTTTCAGGAGAAAGTCGAGCGCGATCAGCCCGAACAAGGCAGCGAGAAGCAGATGGAGCGGCCGCCCGCGTGCCAGCGAGGCCGTCGTCACCGCGCATAAGGCCAGCGCCAGCGCAAACGGGGCCTGGAACAGGAGTTCATAGGGTAGCTCGTCCCGTGTGCCGCCCAGGATCGACCACCGAAGGCCGACGCCAATGACGCCGATCGCTGCGATAGCAACCCACCGCGGCTTCGCCTTCTCGAACAGCGATATGGCCGCCGCCATCGACAGGAAGCCGCCGAGCAGCGCCGCATGGCTGAGCATCAACAGCGGCACCGATGCGGCCCGCCAATGGATGGCAAGTTCGCTAAGCGGTGTCAGCACGCCGATCGAGTAGCTGACGCCGAACGCGTAGACCGGGCGTCCCGCGCGCTTGATCAGCGCAACGCCAAAGTAAGTGGCGGCAAACATGCCGGCCACCAGCGCGTTTACGATTAATAACGCGACGGCGCCGTTCATGCGATCCTCTCCCGGAGGGCCAAAGATGCGTAAGGACGGTTAAGATCGCATAAAGCGTCCGCCAAGCGCCGAAGAATTCGCCCCCGCCAACGCCCAACCGACCTTGCGGATCGCCCGCATCCCGCCATGGTAGCGCCTAGGGACTGTATTCACCGGGGAAAAAAGATGCGGCTGCTTTGCACGGCGACGATCGGCACCATGGCGCTGTCACTGGCAACCGCCGCCCCCGCGCAGGTGGCGCCCGCCCGGCTCGACGCGCTGAAGGCGGAAGCCGCAACGGGCGTCGAGAAGCGCGCCAAGCTCGTCCAGGAGATGATCGATTCGATCTTCAGCTTTGGCGAACTCGGCATGCAGGAGGTTGAAACCTCGCGCTACATCACCGCAGTGCTGGAAAAGAATGGCTTCAAGGTGACGCGCGGTATCGCCGGCATCCCCACCGCCTGGTCCGCGACCTGGACGCAAGGGAGCGGCGGGCCGACGATCGCGGTCGGCTCCGATCTCGATGGCATCCCCAAGGCCAGCCAGAAGCCGGGAGTCGCCTGGCGCGAGCCGATGATCGCCGGCGCGCCGGGGCATGGCGAGGGCCACAACAGCGGCCAGGCGGTGAACATCGCCGCCGCGCTCGCGGTGAAGGACATCATGATCCGCGAGAAGATCCCCGGCACGCTGCTGCTGTGGCCCGGCGTCGCCGAGGAGCCGGTAGCGGCGAAGGCGTTCTTCGTGCGCGACGGCTTGTTCAAGGATGTCGACGCGGTGCTGTTCACGCACGTCGGCTCGAACCTGCAGACCAGCTGGGGCCAGCCATCGGGCACCGGCGGCGTCTCCGTCCTCTACACGTTCAGCGGCGAGAGCGCGCATTCGGCCGGCGCGCCGTGGCGCGGGCGCAGCGCGCTCGATGCGGTCGAGCTGATGGATGCCGGCTGGAATTTCCGCCGCGAGCATCTCCGCCCGGAGCAGCGCTCGCATTATGTCATCAAGGACGGCGGCGATTTCCCGAACGTCGTGCCGTCGACCGCGACCGTCTGGTATTATTTCCGCGAGCAATCGTTCGGCGACATCCGCAAGAATTACGAGATTGGGAACAAGATCGCCACCGCCGCCGCAATGATGACCGATACCGAAGTCACCCGCCGCATTATCGGCACGGCGGCACCGCAGCACATGAACCGCCCGATCGCCGAGGCCGCCTATGAGAATATCAAGAAGGTCGGCCTGCCGCAGTGGACTCCCGAAGAGCAGCAATTTGCCAAGGCGGTGCAGAAGCTGGTCGCCGGCAAGGAGAAGGGGCTGGAGACCAAGCTCGACGAGCTGAAGGCGCCCGACGAAGAGCCCAAGAGCGGCGGCTCCGACGATATCGGTGACGTCTCGTGGACCAAGCCCACGATCACGATCCGCTATCCGTCCAACATCCCCGAACTGCCCGGCCACAATTGGTCGAACGCGATCGCGATGGCGACGCCGATCGCGCACAAGGGCGCAGTGGCTGGCGGCAAGGCAATGGCGATGACGCTACTCGATTTGTTGACCCGCCCCGAGCTGCTGACCGCCGCCAAGAGCTATTTCACCGATGTGCAGACCAAGGACGTCAAGTATCAGCCGATCCTGACGGACGAGAAGCCATATGTCGAAATGAACGCCGACATCATGGCGCAATTTCGCGATCGGATGCGGCAGCAGTATTACGACCCGAAGAAGTACGACACGTATCTGCAACAAATTGGCGTCAAGTGGCCGAGCTTGGTTAAGCCGGAGTAGTTTAAGGAAAACAGGCATCGGACGGCTTCAGTATGTTTCACGGCTATTAGGGAGATCACGACGTCGGCGCGATCACATTGATGCGCATGGCTCGCAAGCATTTGAGCAGGCGGCCGTAGCTAGCGTCAGGACTCATTGGTTATAGCCATAAGATGACAGTGGCAGCGAGCGCGATGGCGGAGAAGAAGACCGTTGGGCAGCGGTCGTAGCGAGTGGCGACGCGGCGCCAGTCCTTTAGGCGGCCGAACATGATCTCGATGCGGCTGCGGCGCCGGTAGCGGCGCTTGTCGTATCTGACCGGCTCGGTGCGCGATCTGCGACCTGGGATGCAGGCCTGGATGCCCTTGGCTTCCAAAGCATCCCTGAACCAGTCGGCATCATAGCCGCGGTCGCCGAGCAGCCACTGCGCCTTGGGCAGGTCGTCGAGCAAGGTCGCCGCGCCAGTGTAGTCGCTGACCTGCCCGGCGGTCATGAAGAAGCTCAAGGGCCGCCCGTCTGCATCGCTGACAGCGTGCAGCTTGGTGTTCATGCCGCCTTTCGTGCGGCCGATCAGGCGGCCGAGATCCCCTTTTTAACCCGCAGGCTCGATGCCGTGCGGTGCGCCTTCAGGTAGGTCGCGTCGATCATGACCGTCTTTGGCACGGCCTCCGCTGCCGCGAAACCCTCCATCATGCGCAGGAAAACGCCCCGTTCACCCCAGCGCTTCCACCGGTTGTACAGCGTCTTGTGCGGACCATACGCGCTCGGTGCATCACACCAGCGCAGTCCGTCGCGATTGACGAAGACGATGCTACTCAGCACCCGTCGGTCATCGACCGGCGCGGATGAACACGGCCGCGTCGGACGAGATCCGATACGAGTTGGGTGTTGTCGGCGGGCGCATTGAGGCGCTCCGTCTTGTCCATGAGCAGGTCTATGCAGCCAAGAACGCCGACCGGCTGCCGCTGCGTCCCTATGTCATGAAGCTCCTTGAGGGCCTGCTCGCGCTCCACGAGGAAGCTGGCGTCCGACTGGACGCACAGGTCGATGACGTCGATATTAGCAGCGATACGGCAATCCCGCTTGGACTCATTCTAAATGAGTTCACGACCAACAGCGTGAAGTACGCCTTCGACGGCGAGGGCCGGCCGGAGCAGCCATCGATTGTCGTCGAGGCACGCAAGCGCGATAATCGAATGTGGGTTCAGATTTGTTATAACGGTAAGGGGTTGCCGATCAGCGCCCAGAATTCGCGGCCTGGTACGGGGACCGGAATGGCTCTGATCGAGGGCTTGGCCCGCCAGATTGGTGCGAAGCCCGAT
Source organism: Sphingomonas radiodurans (assembly GCF_020866845.1). Lineage (NCBI taxonomy): Bacteria > Pseudomonadati > Pseudomonadota > Alphaproteobacteria > Sphingomonadales > Sphingomonadaceae > Sphingomonas > Sphingomonas radiodurans. The sequence continues at coordinate 2,949,109 of NZ_CP086594.1, read as the reverse complement.
TGGGCATCGGAACGCGGAGCCACACTCTGCCTAGAATTTCCGCATCGATAGACAGTGGGACAACAAGCCATTTTGGAGTTTCTTGGGCAATGGCTGCCTGTGCCGAAAGCCGGCGCTTCGCTAGCGTCGTCGGCTAGCCGGCCATGGGTGACGAGGGAGTGTACCCCGTTGCCGCGCATGATCAATGCGAAAATCGATGCATTGCTGGAAGCGCCGCCCTTTCTACTGAAAGCCGTCCCAGCAGAACCCAAGTGCGTACCCAGATCTAAACCCCTTCGCCTCGGCCGCCGACGATTACACAGTCCGTCCGAACGAGGATGACTTTCCTGCGGAACCGCGCTATGCAGCACGGGCTGAACGTCGCCTGCGACGGATGATGGGCCGCCTCGGCTCTTCCCTTTGTCCCTTCTAGCTTCAAGACGCCGGGATGTGCCGCGGTTGGCACATGCCCGACACATGGGACAAGGAAATCCTCATGATCAATGGCACCGTAAAATTCTTCAGTAACGACAGGGGCTATGGCTTCATCGCGCCGGAAAACGGCAGCAGCGACGCGTTCGTCCACATCTCGGCCGTGGAACGTGCCGGCATGACGACGCTCAACAAGGACCAACGCGTGTCCTATGAACTGGAGACCGACCGTCGCGGCAAGACGTCTGCCGTAAACCTGCAGGACGCCTGAAAGTTGGCGGCGGGTGTAACACCATCCGCCGCTTACCTGTCTGCTAATTTCCAGAACCTGCTCGGCGACCTAGCGCCTAGAGCGGACGCCGCCTTCGTCGGCCAAATGAAAGGTCTTTATGTCCAGAACCCTCGTCGCGCCGTTTCTGATCGCCAAGGATGCAGAGGGCCAGTTTCGGATTACCATCCGCGACACGCGCTTTAACTCTCAGAGCTACCCGATTGTAACCTCCATCTTGCAGCCCGAGCTTTTCAAAAGCGCGACGGCAGCACGCGCCCATGCCAAGCAGCAGTTAGGCGCGGAGGCCGGGCAGTTCGCGTCCAAATAAGCTCTTTCCAGATCGGGAGGCGGACAAGCGCCCGTCATTTATTTGTCGAGGGCGGTTCGCCGAACCCTCAGGAGATGCTGCCTTGATGGCGCCAGACCTCTTTGCGGCGATAGATCACCTTCGCCGGTTCAGCTTGTCTTGGACCGACGACGAGGAGGTCGACACAGTAAGTCACCTGACCGGCGCCGATCTGAAGCTGATCGTTAAGCTGCTCGATGCAGGCGCGCCCACCGGTGCGTCGGCCTTGATGTGATGATCGGCAAAATCGCCAGCGAGATCGAGGGCAAACGCCAGCCTGTCTAGCGTCATCGCCGAAATGCGGTGTGAGGGCGCCGTCCCTCGATCGGGCACAATCTTGAAAGATAGCAGATCGCGCAATAAGCGGCGGCCCAAATTTTGTTGGATAATCAGGTGCCTTCATTCAAAGACCCCTCATTTAGCGATCGGGCGGCCTCGGCTGGAACCGCCAAGCAAAAGGCTCTGGATCAGCTGAAGGCAAAGCCGCCGGTTGACCCGGCCCTGATGGCAGAGAGACGCGAAGCGTCGGACAAGCAGGATCAGGCCCTTGCGCAGGAGCGAGCCACCAAGGCCGCTGCGGTCGCCGCCGGCAAAGCCGAAAAAATCGCCGCCAAGGCCGCTGAACTTGCCCGAGTTGCGGCGGCGGAAGCATTGAAGGCCGCGCGCCTTAAGCCTGCCAGCCCGGAAGAAATGAAGGCAGCACGAGACGCCCGTTATGCCGCCCGCAAAGCGCGAAAGTAGCCTCTAGCGGTGACGGCGCCTGGATTTGCTAGTCGCTCCCCTCGTCGGGATCTATGTCGCGACCTGTCTTGGTGAGCTTTTCAGCCTTGTGTGGATCGTCCTTATCGACGCTGCTCTCGCCGACCATCTCGGTGGTTTGGTCGGTTGGACGATCCTTCTGGTCGTCCATATCAGTGTCGATCTGATCCGGCATTTCAGTTCCTCAGGTTGCGCGCGCAAAGTACGCGATACCAACAACGCACGACGGATCGAATAGTCTGCCAGGAAACGGCCGCGCATGATTGATACGAGGGTCACCCCGCCGGGACGGCCGCCGACGCTCTTACTGAAAGCCGTCTCAGCGAGGATCCACATGGGTTTACGCCCCCGCCTTCCTCGCCAGAGCAATCGCCTTGTCTTTGGCATCAGGACTATCAGGCACCGTAATCAGCACCATGCGATCCTCGCCGATAAAGCTCTGCAACTGGTCAACCTTGGCGACCCAGAAGCTTGCCTTGCCCAGCCCGGACACGCTCTCGACCTCGCCACCGCCGAACGCCGCAAGCGTTTGCTTCATGGTGCTCTTGGCGGCACTGATCGCGCTGTCGGTGTTGTCAGTAACCTAAGCGGAAAGCTTTAAAAGAATGCGATGTGCAACTGGTTAAGCGGGCTATGTTGGCGCTGGCACAACCGGCGTGCAAATTGCATCACTATTGGCTTGCTGATGCAACTCGGCACGCCGACGTCTTCGGCTGAGCATAATGTAGATGTATGATAACAAGCGCTCCGATGTATTAGCCCAGGAGCGGCTCGCGGCCGATCGACGTGCTCTTGCTGCGCTGACCAAATGCTAGCAGCGGGCCGGTAGCCCCAGCCACAATCAGGAGAAGACGATTGTCAGTTCTGCGCAGCGATGGGCCACTCCCAAGAGCTGCCATGAGACGCCCACCAGTTTAGAAGTCCCGCGTTACCGACAGAAGCACGGTGCGCGGTGCCCCCAGCGCTAGCGTGGAGCCGATCGAGGATGACCAATAATTGTGGTCGGTCACGTTCTCGACAGTCGCGCGGAACGCCAACGGCTTGCCCGCCACAATCGCCGTATAGCGCACGCCGACATCGTAGCGGGTCCAGCCAGGGATCGTGCGGCTTTCGTCCGGGTCGACATATTGCCGCGACGTGTAAAGCATGCGTCCAGTGAGCGTCAGTCCAGGCAGCGACCGCACGTCCCACTCGCCGCCGAAGTTCGCCTGCCAATCGGGCACGCCGGTTGCTTTGTTACCGTCAAGGTCGCCCCGCCCGTCGCCGTCCGCATCCTCGGTTCGCGTCTGAACCGCGTCGATCAGCGATGCGCCGCCCAGAAGGCGGAGTCCCGCTGCGACCTCGCCAAAGGCGCTGAGCTCCAGCCCGCGATTGCGCTGCGCCCCATCGACCGAGAAGATGCGGGTCACCGGATCGGTGATGCCGCTTGGCTGCGTGATGTTGTAGGCGGCGAAGGTTACGCCAGCAGCGGCACCGATCTTGTATTTGGCACCAAGTTCATACTGCTTGGCAAGAGTTGGCGGAAACACCTCATTCGCGTTGGCGGTGCCCACCGGCGCGGTCGCGCCCAGCTGGAGCGCCTGGATGTAGTTGCCGTAGAGCGTGAGGCGCGGCAGAGGCTTGACCAGAAGTGCGACGGCGGGCGTGTAGCGGCTCTGCCGATAGTCAGAGTTGATTGCTCCAGCAGGATCACGATTGGTCGATCCGATCGTGACGCGGCGCACCCCCGCGATCAGCGTCACCCGCCCGTCGTGAATGCTGGCGGCGTCCGCGATCACCACGCTCTTGGTGAGACTGCGCTGCCGATATGCGGTCTCCGGATTGGGATAGGCTAAGACTTCTTGTGCCAGCGGGCGGGGATTGTAGATGTTTCTCGTCAGCGTGTCGAAGACGGCGTATCCACCATAATAGCGATCGAGATAGCTCTCCGCCGACACCGTGATTGCGTGGCTGACAGGGCCGGTTTCGAACGCGGCCCGTATGCCGACACGGCCGACGTAACTGTTGTCGGTGAGAACGTACGGGACGGTTGAGACATCTGTAGTCCCATCGGGTGTCGTAATGGTCGGCGAATAGGGTCCTGAGTAGCGCTCGTTGCTGTGCTGATACCCGCCGGCCGCGAACACCGTGATCCGGTCCGCGACATCGTATTCTGCAGAAACCAGGCCGATGCCGTTGCGCTTTCGGTAAGATGACGAGCGGTCGAAGATGTTGCGGTCGAGATCGGGCGCGCGCGGGATGCCGAAACCGGGTAGTACTGAGAAGCCGGAAAGTTCGGCGAGTAACCTTCGATCTTGGTAGCTGGCATCGACGCTGACGCGAAGCCGATCGCCACGGTAGTCGAAGGCGACAACGCCGATCCCTGCGCGGTCCAGTTGATTGTCGACGGGCGTATCGCCGTAGCGGAGGCCGACGTTACCCCGCAGCCCCCATTGGTCGTTGCTGCCCCACCGTCTGCCCACGTCGAAATGAGCCTCGCCTTGCGCATCGCCAATATAGCCGATCGTGGCGCGGCGGGTGCCGCCGCTTTCGGCTCGCTTGGGCACGAAGTTGACGGTCCCACCCACTTCCTGCGAAGCGCCGTTGACCAGCGTGCTTGGTCCTTTGAAGACATCGATGCGCTCAACACCGTCCAGAAACGGTTGGCGGCTGTCGACCAGTCCAGGAAGGCCGTTGAACAGCGTCGTGTAGACCTGGAAGCCACGGATCACGAATACCTCCGACTCGGCGTAGCGGCTGGTCGCCTGACGCACAGAAGGATCGTTGGCGAGCACGTCCGCGAGCGAGCGGGCTTGCTGGTCGCGGATGAGTTGGTCGGTGTAGCCGCTGGTCGAAAACGGAGTATTGAACACTTCACTATCGCCGAGCACCCCGATCTGTGCTTTGGATGCAGCCTGCGCGCCCTTGATCCGCTCACCGTTAACGATGATGTCGTCGCCGATTTGCTCATGACGCGATGATTGCGCATCATCCTTCGCCGATCCTGCTGATGAGCCTTCAGCCGGAGAGCGAGTCTTCACCGGCGCTGCGGCATGAGCTGCTAGCAGAACGGCAAGACCTTCGATGAGCACCTTCATTAACCCCTGTTGCGAACCATTCGCAGCAGCTATGCATACGCATAATGCAAGTCAATCTCAATTCTGGCGAAGGTCATCATAAGCTGGCGGGTCCAAACCGGTCGGTTGTGCCTCAGCCGCGCTTGTATGGTTCCCGCTGACTTCCGAGTGTCAGAAACGCTGTTCAGATTTGTTCGTCCGAGATTGGCAGCTTGCTTGCCTCCGACCGCTTTTTGCGTCGTAGGCTTCGCGGCCGTGAGGACCCACACCCCGCCATTCGGTGCTCCCACCGCGGCCCCCAAAACTGGACGCTAGTTAATGTGGACAAATTGCCCATAGCGTCTGGCACAGATGCCGCCCCCGCCCGCGCGGACTAAGCTTCGCAACATCGGCATGGCGTGCACTGGAAGTGTCGCGTTGTCAGCGAGAGCGGCCCCGCCAGCGGACGATCCCAGCGCTCACCAGGCCAGTGAACAAAAGCGCTGCCCATTGATACAGTGGCACGAAGATCATGACGAGCACCGCGGACGACGATGCCGAAACGAAGAACGCCTGATAATAGGCCGTGACCGACCATGCGCTGGACAGGCAGGGAAACGCCAGCATCGCGCGGGCAAACCAGGGTTTTTTAGCGCGGTGCGCTAGGATGTAGGGTGCGATCGCGGGGCCGATGATCCAGACGCCGAACGGAAGCGCGAGCAGCCACCACCATGCGGCTCCGGGCTCGCCTTCGTGCAGCATGAGCGCGATCAACGCGATCGCGACCGCAATCGCGAGAATTCCGAGCATGCGGATAGCCATTAGAAGACCGCCGATAGCCGGCGCCGGATCAGGCGTCGCGCGGTGGACCGGTTCGGCACGGCGCGCTACCCACACACGATGCCTAATCGCGAGCCACCGAGACTCAACCGGCACGGGCGGGAGATCTGGTTCAAAGAGGCTGGCGACGAGAATGGCTACGCGCCGATTCACCGCAAGGGTTGGATGGCCTTCGTCCTGGGCTTCGTATGGATCATGGTCTGTGCGGGCATCAGTGTCTCGATGGTCCTGTTGTGGGCGTTTTTCGGCGTGCCGCTTCTCATCGCTTTCGTTGTGCCATTCGTCGTCGCGGTCCTTGGCTTGCTGGCGCTGGCCATCACCGTACGCCGTCATTCTTGATACCGGGCATGCCCCTATCTCTGGCGGCGGCATCATTTGGGTCGCGCTGGGGAGCGAAGACAGTTCTGATGAATTAATAGTCCCATCTCAATATCTTGGCAGGTTTTGGCAGATGCAGACCGAAGGCACGCTGTCGGCCTGATCGTGTCCTCTGCGGCGAACCTCCTGGTTTGGACCCTCGATATCGCCGGTGAGTTAGGTTCACGAAGCCTCGAGCGTTGCTCGGCCGACATGGAGGCGATTTTGACCAAGAAGACGAAGCTGGAACGTGCTCGCAAAATAGTACCCGCGAAGGGGTTCGCTTCGGGCGGGGACAGGATTATCACCAGCCAGCACGAAGAATAAGAGCTGAAGCTCGCCATCGATCCAGATAATTCCGCGGCGCTTCTAGCGACAAAGCCGCTGAGCAGCGATCAAGCGACCGACCGACAGCAGCAGTCGGTGTACTTCGATACGCCCGAGCAGCAGCTGCTTGAGGCCGGCTTGTCCCTGCGTATCCGGACGATTGGCGATCGACGCATCCAAACCATCAAGGCAGAGAGTAGCGCTGCTGCTGGACTGTTCGTCCGTCCCGAGTGGGAATGCGAGATCAACGGCGACGCACCAGTGCTCGAAGACGATGACGCCCCTATTAGCGGTGTGGTACCAGCCGCAGACGTCGATCGGCTCAAGCCGCTCTTCCGTGTCGAGGTCACTCGCAGGACCGTTTTGGTTGAACGAGCAGACGCCGTCATCGAGGTGGTATTCGATCGCGGCGCGGTCCACTCGGCAACTCGCTCGGACCCGGTTCATGAAGTCGAGCTGGAGCTCAAGCGCGGCGAACCCGCCGCACTCTTCGAGCTCGCAAGAGATCTCGATCAATCGGTTCCGGTACGGCTAGGCGTGCTTACCAAGTCGGAGCGCGGATACAGGTTGGCTACCACCGACCTCGATAAGCCGGTCAAGACCGGTCTATTGACCCTGCGACCTGGTACATCGACCGCAGCCGGGTTTCGTATGATCGTCGGGGCTTGTGTGCGCCAGTTTCGTCTCAACGAGGACATCTTGCGCCGCACGGGGAATGCCGGCGCACTGCATCAGGCGCGGGTGTCCCTGCGTCGGTTGCGTTCCGCCCTGTCGACCTTCAAGACCATCGTTGCAGACGACCAATACGATCAGCTTCGCACCGAACTGCGCTGGATCGCCGCGGAGCTCGGCCATGCTCGCAACCTGGATGTGATGCTGGAGCGGGTCTCCAGCCGAAAGGCGGGTAAGCCACTGCATGCAGCTCGCAAGTCAGCTTATGAAGCCGTGCAGACGGCGCTCGCGTCCGAACGGACGCGTGCGTTGATGCTCGACATGGCCGAATGGACGGCGATCGGCTCGTGGGCTTCCGACGACGTCCGGAGCGCAGTGCGTGAGGAAGCTATCGAGGTTTTTGCTGCAGCGGCTCTTGATAAACACCGGCGTCGACTCAAGCGTCTTGGCCGAAATCTAGATGAAGTCAGCGATGACGAACGGCACGACGTCCGTATCGAGGCGAAGAAGCTTCGCTACGCTACCGAGTTTTTCGCAAGTCTCTTCCGCGGCAAGAAGCCGGCGCGGCGTTATAAGGCATTCCACGAAGCCTTGGCCGCGCTTCAGGCCAACCTTGGGGATCTGAACGATCTGGCGACAGCGCCGATCGTCATTGCCGAACTTTCGCTTGCCGGCACTCCCACCGCCGACGCCCTTGAGCCCGACATGTCCAGGCGTGATCCTCTGATCAAAGAAGCAGCCGACGCTTATGCGACGCTGATGGACAGCAAGCCCTTCTGGCGCTGATCGGAGGGTTCATCGCAGCGTCGCAAAGCGACGTTAGGACAATGCATGTCCAGGCGCTCGTTGATCTATCCTGTCACTGCTGCTGCGATCGTATCGCTATGCGCCGCATCTTCGGTTTCTGCCCAAGCCAGCGGTCGGGCTGAAGGTATCGACTGGATCACGTTAGCGATGGGCGCAATCGGTGGGCTCGCTCTGTTTCTGTATGGCGTCGACATACTGGCAGGCAGCTTGAAGCAGGCGCAGGGTGGCCGCTTTCAGAGGCTATTGGAGCGATCATCATCGAACCGCTTCCTCGCGTTGGGCGCCGGCACCGCGGCGACAATCGCGCTCGACTCGTCTTCGGTGGTCATCATCCTGCTGATCGCGATCGTCGATGCGGGATTGATTTCGTTCGCCCATGCGCTGCCGATGATCCTTGGTGCCAACATCGGAACGACTCTCTCCAGCCAGATATTCGCCTGGAACATCGACACCTATGCGCCGCTGCCGATCGCCGCCGGCCTTCTATGGAAGGCGTCAGCGAAAACCGACGCGGCCAGACGAAACGCCACGATCCTGCTCGGTCTGGGCCTAGTACTGTTCGGTCTGAACATCATCGGCACTGCGGCCGAGCCACTCAAGGAGCACGCCGGCATCGTTGCGTGGCTTCGCGGGTTGGAGAACCCGCTGCTCGGTGTGCTCGCTGGAGCACTGGTAACAATAGCAATCCAGTCTTCATCCGCGATGATGGGGATCGTCATTACGCTGGCAGGCACCGGGGTCATCACCCTGCCCGCAGGTGTCGCCATTATGCTCGGCGCTGAAATCGGCACTTGTGCAGACACGCTGCTGGCAACGCTCGGCCGGTCGCGCGCCGCCGTAAAGGCAGGCATCTTCCACCTGCTATTTAACGCTGGCGCGGTCTTAATAGGCGTTCTTCTGATTGATCAACTTGCCCAGTTCGGTGCCGCAACGGCTCAGGACACCGGTCAGCGGATCGCCAACGCGCACGTCCTGTTCAATCTCGCAGGAGCGCTGATCGTGCTACCGTTCGTCGGCGCCATTGCGATCCTGCTCGAACGCGTCGTGCCCGGAGACCGGTCGGGTGCCGAGCTTGTCACCCCAACGCAACCCAGCGGACAGCTAGCAAGCTGACCACAGCCGTACCGCGCTTGGAAATCTGCCCAGAAGTGTCGGTCCGCGCTCCTGATAGGTCGTCTGACGGAGCATCGAGGCGAGATTACCGATCAGCGGATCTGACCCAAAAGCAGTCATCCACGGCGATGTAAGCGTTCCCGGAGGCGGACGCTCGTTCACCTTCTCGCGTCTGATGGGCGGCGGTGGAGCGAAACAGGTGACGGGTTCGGACCGGTTCAGCGACACCACCGCCATTCACCCTACCAGGGTTTTCCTCTCAGGCGGCGATGGTGCGTGTCGTATTCATCCAATACAGGCGCGCGCTGCAAAATAGCATTGCTCTCTCAGGGGGCGCGTATGTCACGTTGGTTGAAGCTATCGGCTGCGGCTCTGCTTGCTGGATGGGGAATCGCAGCAACGCCCGCCCCGTCACCAGAGACGATCTACAAGGCATTCGGTGCGAAGGCGTCCAAGCCGTTTGCGACGATCTCCTATGGCGCGGACCCACTCCAGGTCGCCGACCTACGCATACCGAGCGGCCGCGGGCCATTCCCGGTAGCGATCGTCATCCACGGCGGCTGCTGGCGCAATGATTACGACACCCGCGCCGGCATCGCCGGGGTCGCCGACGCACTCGGCAAGCGCGGCTTCGCGACCTGGAACATCGAGTATCGCCGCATTGGCGACCCAGGCGGGGGCTGGCCCGGGACTTTCCAGGATGTCGCTGCTGCCGAGGACAAATTGGCCGAGATCGCCGAACGTTATAAGCTGGTCTTGTCGCGCGTGATCCTAGTCGGCCATTCGGCAGGTGCGCACTTGGCGATGTGGGCGGCGTCGCGCTCTCGCTTGCCGGCGCCTTGGAACGCAGTGAAGGTCAGGCCGGTCGCGGTCGCGGCAATCGACGGCCCCGCCGCGCTCGCGCCGTTCGTCGGCATCGACGCGCAGGTCTGCGGACAGCCGGTGATCGCTTCGCTGATGGGCGGGCTGCCAGCAGACAAGCCAGCAGCCTACGCACTCGCTTCGCCGGCCGAACACCTCCCACTGGGTTTGCGTCAATTGCTGGTCATTGGCGAGTTTCGCCCTTTCATGCAGCCCTATGTTGCAGGTGCAAAGGCCGCGGGGGATCCAGTCGCGGAGCTTGCGCCGCCTAACGCCAATCACTTCGACATTGTCACCCCTTCGACCGCGAACGGCGCAGCGGTCATCGACTTCATCGCCAGGGAAGCAATCCCAGGCAAGCGGTAGCGGCGCGACGGATCTGAGCCATGGTCTTCTGGCCGCCGAGATCAGCGCGACCGTCTTGGCTGGACAGCGGTCCGCAACGACCCAAATTCGGTCATTCACGCTTCCTGTTCCGCTACCCCAAACCTGCCGCCCATTCATGTGAGCGGACAGGCTTCCTGGTCTAACCATCGGCTCGGAACGGCTTGTTTTGGCACGTTGGTTGACCCAGGCTGCGCAAGCTGCTGCTCCAATGCGCCAGCGACTTGATACGCCGGTTCCATTTCTCGCGGTTATCTGTCCCGCTGCTCGCGCCGCCCTACTGGAGCGCGGCACCTCTTGCCTCGACCCGCCACACTTGCTCTGACGGCACTCGAAGGACGCCACCGATGACCAACCCCCTGCTCGACCCACTCACCCTGCCGCGTTTCGCCGAAATCGCGCCCGATCAGATCGACCCCGCGCTCGACACTGCGATCGCCGATCACGCCGCCACCATCGCCGCGCTCACCAGCACGCGCCCGACCGGTTTCGCTAACGCTTGGCTGCCCTATGAGCGCGCCGAAACCGCGCTCAACGCCATCTGGTTCACCGTCTCGCACCTCCACGGTGTCGCCGACACGCCCGAGCTGCGCGCCGCCCATGCCGAGGGCCAGAAGCGCCTCGTCGAGTACAACATGCGGGTCGGCCAGAACCGCGAGCTCTACGACATGCTCGTCGCGCTCAGCACCGCGCCGGCTTTCGCGGAGCTCCCGACGGCAGACCGCGTCGCGGTGGAGCACGCGATTCGCGATTTCTCCCTCGCCGGCGTCGCGCTCGAACCCGAGGCGCGCGAGCGGTTCAAGGCAATCTCGATCGAACTGTCCGCGCTATCGAACGAATTCGGCAGCGCCGTGCTCGACGCGACCGAAGCGTGGAGCGAGCACATCACCGACCCCGCCGATCTCGCTGGCGTGTCGGAGGCGGACATGGCGATGTTCGCCGATGCCGCACGCGCGAAGGGGCTCGGTGGCTGGCGCATCACGCTGCAGCAGCCGAGCGTTAGCGCGATCCTCACCTTCGCCGGGAACCGCGACCTGCGCGCCCGCGTCTATCGCGCCTTCGGCACCCGCGCCGCGGATCAGGGGCCGGGCGAATTCGACAATAGCGCCCGCATCGCGCGCATCCTTGAATTACGCCGCGAGGCCGCCGCATTGCTCGGCTTCACCGATCCCGTCGCCTGGTCGCTCGCCACCAAGATGGCGCCCAATGCCGGCGAGGTGATCGCCTTCCTGCGCGATCTCGCCCGGCGCGCGAGGCCCGCAGCCGAGCGCGACCTCGTCAAGTTGAAGGCTTTCGCCGCCAGCGACTGCGGGATCGACGATCTCCAGCCGTGGGACAATGCGTTCGTCTCCAACCGCCTGCGCCGCGCGCGCTATGCGGTCGATGCGCAGGAGGTGCGCGGCTATTTCCCCGTCGCACGCGTTATGGCCGGCTTGCAGACTTTGTTGCAGCGGCTGTTTGGCATCCGCCTCGTCGCGCGCGACGACGTGTCGCTGTACCACCCCGACGCGCGCTTCTTCGACGTCATCGGCGAAGATAATGCGGTGATCGCCGGCCTCTACCTCGATCTCCATGCGCGCAGCGGCAAGCGCGGCGGCGCATGGATGGCGGAGGCACGCCCGCGGCTCCGCGACGGCAATACGCTAATCGTGCCGGTCGCCTATCTGGTCTGCAATTTCGCGCCCAATGGCGGCGAGACGCCCTCGCTGCTGACCCACGACGACGTAACGACGCTGCTGCACGAGACGGGCCATTGCCTCCACTTGCTCTTCACCAAGGTTGATAGGCCGAGCATCGCCGGCACCAACGGCGTCGAATGGGATGCGGTGGAACTGCCGAGCCAGCTGATGGAGGATTTCGCCTGGGATCGCAAAGTGCTGACCGGTATGTCCGGCCATTACAAGACCAACGCCCCCCTCCCCGCCGATTTGTTCGATCGCATGGTGAAGGCACGCCATTTCCAGGCGGCGATGTTCCTCGTCCGCCAGATCGAATTCGCACTGTTCGACCTGTTGCTGCACCTCGGCACGATGGGCAGCGATCCGATGGAAGTGATCGAGGCGGTGCGCGACGAGGTGGCGGTGATCCGTCCACCCGAGTGGCACCGCTTTCCGCACGCCTTCAGCCATATCTTCGCGGGCGGCTATGCCGCGGGCTATTACAGCTATCTCTGGGCGGAACTGCTCGCGGCGGACGGCTTCATGGCCTTCGCCCAGGCGGGGCTGGTCGACCGCGCCACCGGTGACCGGTTCCGCAGCGAAGTGCTGGCGCGCGGCGCAACCCGTCCGGCGGCAGAGAGCTTCCGCGCCTTCCGTGATCGTGATCCCAACCCGGACGCAATGCTCATCCGGCATGGCCTGATGTAAGGTGCCCCCCACGTCATGCGGGAGGCACCCATCCCTCAGGCGCCCAATCCTCAGACGACCGTCAGCCCCACATCCACATTGTTGCGGATCGCGTTCGAATAGGGGCAAATCTGATGCGCGGCCTCGGCCAGCCGCTCCGCATCCGCGTGGTCGAGCCCGGGCAGGCTCACCTCAAGATCGGCGGTGATGCCGAAGCCACCCGCCGCGCGCGGACCGATCCCTACCGTTGCGGTGACACTCGTCTCCGCCGGTACGCGCAGCTTCAGCTGCGCACCCGCCGCTTTTAGCGCGCCGATGAAGCAGGCCGAATAGCCCGCCGCGAACAATTGCTCGGGATTGGTCCCCTCGCCACCCGCGCCGCCCAGTTCCTTCGGCGTTGAGAGCTTAGCGGTAAACCGTCCGTCCTCGGACCGCGCGTCGCCGTCGCGGCCACCGGTGGAGGTGGCGCGGGTGCTGTAAACGACAGTGACCGACATGAGCATTCCTTTCCTCGATATTTGTTATCGTGACATATAAAAGAACGGAGCCTTGTCCAGACCCATCGTTATCGCGATATGAAATTTATGTCCGCTGCCCTCCCCCTCGACGACCAGCTCTGCTTCTCGCTCTATGCGACGAGCATGGCGATCAGTCGCGCGTACAAACCGATGCTCGACAAGCTCGGCCTTACCTATCCACAGTATCTGGTGCTCCACGCTTTGTGGGAGACCGACGGCCGCACGATCGGCGCCATCGCCGAGCGGCTCGCGCTGGAATCAAGCACGATCACCCCGCTGGTGAAACGGCTGGAGGCGAGCGGGCATGTGATGCGCGAGCGCGATGCAGCCGACGAACGCCGCGTCAACGTCCGCCTCACCCCGCAGGGCGCAGCGATGCGCGACCGCTGCGGATGTCTCGCCGAGGCGCTGTTCGAGCGCATGGGGCTGAGCGTCGAGCATCTCATCCGCCTGAAGCGCGACGCCGATATCGTCCGCCACGCGCTGGCAACGCTGCCCGCGGCACCGGCGACGTAAGGTCTTCGATCCTCGTTACCGATGGTTAGGACCGCTGCCCAAAAGACCCAGAAGCCGCCGCTGGCGGCCGCCTTGCTGCTTCCCAACATCGGCCATTCGTTCATCTCGTTCTTACGCCCGGCAGAATATAGTGGTTAGTTCGCAGTCCGCTCTCGGCGGATGACGTGGGAAGTGAAGGTTGGGCAATGCCACAGCCGTTCGGTTTCGACACCAAGGGCAGCAAGGCGTACCGATTAAGCGCCGTCCAATCGTTCGAAATGCGCGCTTCCCATGTCCACCGCCGTCCTTTCGATGTACGTTTAGTCGAGCGGGAGAACGCCGGTGCTGAAAAGACTGATCTTCAGATCTTTTGTCTTGATCGTCGCGCTCGCATTTGAAATTGCGAGTCCGCTTAGGGCAGAGTCTAAGCTGAATCGGACTTTGCTGATCGAGCAGATTCAACGCTTCATCCGGACGCGCTATGTAGTTGCTGAGGCGCGTGCGGCCGCGTTATCAAAACTTTCAGAGAGCGTGGCGTCGGGACGCTACGATATCGCTGACGATCGCGCATTCGCGGCGCTGGTGACCGAGGACCTAAAAGCCGTCACGCGGGACAGGCACGTGTATCTCGTCCACGACCCTGCCAAAGCGTCGGTCCTCCGTGCGGCTCCCCAGATGGGATATGCTGCACTCAACGCACAAGCAGGAGTTGCCGCTCAGAGGTTCAGACGGGAAAATCAAGGCCTGATCGAGCAGCGTATCCTTGAAGGCAACGTCCGATACCTGAATATCGTCGCTTTCGATTGGACCAACGGTGTCACCAGTGGGGTCTATGACGGCGCGATGCGTTTTCTGCGCGATGGCGACGCGATTATTATCGATGTCCGGCAAAATGCAGGCGGCTTTCCGGATGCCGTGCATTACTTGTTGAGCCACTTCGTAGAACCGAACACGCTCTTCGTCACCTTTTTCGAAGGGACGAAGGCCACGCCATTGCGGTCTGTCCGCGACCTTCCGTCTGGCAGGATCAAGGGTAAGCCGATCTTTGTCCTGACCGGTCCAGCGACCGCCTCTGCCGCAGAAGAGCTTGCCTATCAGATCGCGAATCGCAAGCTGGGAGAGGTCGTCGGTGAACCAACGGCGGGTGCCGGCAATCAAAGCGACGTGTTTCCCATTGCGGGCGGGTTTGTACTCAGCCTTTCAACGGCCAGAGCAATTGACGCGATCACGAACACCAATTGGGAAGGGGTGGGCGTGCTTCCGACCATAGCATCGCCAGTCGGCTCGGCGATGCTCATTGCTCACGCGCGGGCACTTGAGCAGCTCGCGCTTAGTGCGTCCACCGACGATCAAATACGACTACGCTGGGAATTGCGGATCGCACGCGCGCGCGTCGCGCCTCCGACAATGACAGCCGCAGCGCTTGCTCGTTATGTCGGCAATTACGGCGACCGCCACGTAACAAGCCGCGACGGTACGCTCTATTGGAAGCGTGGCGCGCAGGCGGAGATCGAGATGCAGGCCTTGGGAGATGACTGGTTTCTACTCGGCGCAACAGGCAATCAGGCGTGTTTCATTGCTGAGAACGGCCGCGTCACATCAGTGGTCATAAGCCGACCCGATGGCGATGGTGCCGCAATTCCCAGATCGGCTTTTTCGGCGCGGTAAGCTCAACCCTCGTAGTATCTCGGTCGAGACGTTAATTAGCAGCGCGCAAAGGTCCGCGCTTGGCACAGACTAGCCTCCGCGCACCAACGAATTGACCCACAATGCGACATCCTGGCGACCTGTCCCGCTACCCAACTTCGGCCATTCGTTCAGGTTGACCAAACCGCAAATTTAGCAAGCCGGATCAGCTCGGTACGGCTAGAGACGGTGGAGTGCGGACAGGCCGCCTTCGAGACGGTGGGCGGCGATAGCCGCTTTCGCGCCGCGCCGCGCCGCCGCCTTTCCATAAATTAGTGCGTAATAAGAATAGCTTTACGCCGCCGACCTATCGTGTCCGCAACAATTTCGTTATCGTTTTTCAATAAACCTGTTGACCTCGCTATGCCAGGAGGATTATTGAATAACGATAAGGGAAAAGTCGGTGCAACGGCGGGATCAACTTATACCGGGTGTGGCAGCAGTCCTCCGCATTGGACGCGTGGTGAACGGGCTTCTGTTCGTTGCTATCGCGGCTGGGCTCGCCAGCTCTTGGGCGTTCCACGGCTTCTATCGCGCAATGCTCGTGAAGGCCGATCCGACGGTCGATGTGGCCGCCGCCCTCCTTGGCATCCGGCTCCTCATGTTGATCGGCGTGGCCATGACAATTGCTTCCGATCGGCTGTTGGTGCCGCTGGCATCGATCGCAGCGAGCGCGGCGCACGGAGACCCCTTCGCACCGGCTAATGCCGCCGGACTGCGGCAGATCGGCTGGGCTCTTCTCGCCCTACAAATGCTCGATGTGCCCTGCGCGCTGCTGGCCCGGTTCTGGCCGAGCCTCGGAGCGGCCGCACCTGCCGGCGACATATCGGTCGGCGGATGGCTGGCGACGCTGATGGTGTTCGTACTTGCCCGAGTGTTCGCCACAGGATCAGCCATGCGCGACGATCTGGCTGGCACCGTCTGATCATGCCGATCACCGTGCATCTGGACGACATGCTGGCACGACGGCGCATGTCGCTCACCGAGCTTTCCGAAGCCATCGATATCACGCTCGCTAACCTGTCGATTCTGAAGACTGGCAAGGCCAAGGCCGTCCGCTTCTCCACCCTCGAGGCGATCTGCGCCGTGTTGAACTGCCAACCGGGGGATATCTTGTCATTCCAGGCCGAGCCGGGAAAATCTCATGACCGAACCGTCCGTTTTCCGCCTTAACCTGCTGCGCTCCGGCTATCTCTTCCTGATCCTCGGCTTGGGTTCGCAGATGGCGCCGCTACTCATTGCTCGCGGCCCCACGCTGGAGGTCATGCACGGCGTCGTCCTCTCGATGCTGTGCGCGCTCGGGCTGCTCTCAATCCTGGGCCTGAGATACCCTTTGAAGATGCTGCCGCTTCTCTTCTTCGAGATGACGTGGAAGCTGATCTGGCTGGTCCGGATCGCGCTCCCGCTCTGGGCCGAGCACCGGATTGACGAGGCCGTGGCAGGCACGCTCGTCGCTGTACTTATGGTCGTGGTGTTCCCGTTTATCGTACCTTGGGGTTATGTAGCCTTTACCTACTTCGGTCAGCCGGCAGATCCGTGGCGGTGGCGCTCGCCGCGACGATCCGCTGAGCGATCCCGGTGAAACCGATAATCGAAATTGCAGATCTGCAAGAGTTCCGAAAACTAATTCCGATAGCGGCGCTCCTGTACGGGCTCGACGCAGTGATCGCACCGGTTTCGTTCGCGCTTGATCCGGCCAAGCTAATCGGAAGCGCGGGTTCAGCCGGCTTGACCATGCGGATCGCCGCTGCCGAGCCGATGATCCGGCTGAACATGCTGAGCGAGGCGGTCTATCAGACCGTCGAGGTCTTTCTCGCGCTGCAGATGTACCGCATGTTCAAGCCGGTAAGCGGTGACCTTGCACGGCAGATGTTTGTCCTGGCGCTCGCTCCGATCCCAATCATGTTCCTCAATCTTATGACTGAGGTCGGCGCGCTGTCACTGGCGCTCGATGCAGGCATCGCGAACGCTTTCGCCCCAGCACAACGAGATGAGCTCGCCGCTCTGATGATCCGCATGCACTGTCACGGCGTGGGCATCGCCGGCATCTTCTGGGGGCTGTGGCTGCTCCCCCTCGGCCTGCTCATCATCCAGAGCGGATTCGTTCCGAAGCTGCTCGGCCTATGCGAGCTGGCAGGCGGAGTGGGCTGGCTGCTCGGGTCCGGCGCTATGCTCGTGATGCCCGGTCTGGCACCGGCAGGAGCGATCGCGACTTCCGAGAGGGTCGCGGCCCTAATGCAATTAGGAGAGCTTCCCTTCATCGTCTGGCTGCTCGCCCTGGCGACGCGCATGAATTTCCAATCGCGTCATCGAAAGGCTGGCCATGCTAAGAGCGACGGCACCCAAGAAAGAGAGCCTCGATGACAGGAACGGTCATGGCGAATACCGACACTCCGAGATCGCGTCCGCGCTGGAAGGTTTGGGGCAAACGAATCTTAATCGCGTTCGGCTTGCTCGTGCTCGCCTTCGCCGGCTATTTTGTATGGGGTCTGAACCAAACACGCGTTTGTCCAGTTGCTGCGCCTGGTCCGACCGGCGTGCGCATCCAGACCGAAAATACTTTCGGGAATTACTTTCCCGGTCGGGGCGTCGGGCCACGCCCTGCACTCGTGGTTATCGGCGGCTATGATGGCGGTCTCGGCAACGAGGCCAAGCGGGAGGCGCTTGCGCTACAGGCAGCAGGCTTCGGCGCACTTCAGGTCGGCTATCATTGTGCCAATACGCTTCCCAACAAAATGTCGCGGCTACCCCTAGAGCGTTTCACCGAGGCCATCGATTGGCTCAAGGCGCGTCCCGAGGTCGATCCTGGGCGTATCGGCATCATTGGTTACTCGAAGGGTGCCGAAGCTGCGCTCACGCTTGCCGTCCGCCGTCCAGATGTTCGAGCGGTGGCTGTAGGTATGCCGTCTTCTGTCGTCTGGGACGGGATGAGCCCGCTGACCATGATTTCCGGCGGTCTGCGATCGACATGGACAGAACACGGCAAGGACGTGCCGAGCCTGCCCTATGGCTCATGGTCGCACCCGCGAGGTGGAACATATGGGGTGCATTCGAATGGATTGCAGAAGGTCGGCGAGCATCCCAAGTCCGTTATCCCAGTCGAGCGGACTGCAGCCCCGATCCTCCTCATCTGCGGCGACACCGATCTTGTCTGGCCGAGTTGCGAAATGTCCGAGATGATCGGGGGGCGCCTTGTTCAGAACGGCAAGGCAGCACCGACCCTTCTGCGCTACCCGCAAGCCGGGCATGGTGTGTTTGGACCGGCCCTCCCGCCCGGCAGCGGCAGCGCCCGATACTGGAGCATGATGGGTGGGACCGAGGCCGCGAACATGTCGGCTCGACGAGACAGTTGGCCGAAAACAGTCGAGTTCTTGCAACAGCATCTGTCTGAATGACCCAGATCCGGCCGTTCAGCGCCGAGAAGGCGTTCCCGAAACCCGACGACCATTCAGGTGAGCATTTGGCCGCTGTGGGAGACCAAGCAACCGCCCCGAACGACTTTGATTGGGGACTTTCCCGCCGGAGAGTTTTCAAGGCCGGAACGGTCGAACTGTTGATGCCCGTTTCACAACCGTTCGATTTTAGCACAGGTCAGGGCTGGCACAGGTACGGCTGGCGGAGATAACAGTTTTAGAAATCGCGCTAGGACCAGAGCCGCCCAGCCAACAACGCACAACCAGCCAAACGCGTCGCCGATCGTCGCGTAAACGGTTGGCCCTGCGGAAACGGTCGGCACCGTCGCGGTGAGCGTCGACAGCGCCCGCCCGCTCCGACGCTCGGCTAGGATACGCCCGTAGGGATCACTGGCCATGCTGAAACCGCGCCGGGTCGCCCGTGCTATCGAGTATCCGCCCTCGACACCCCGGAGCGCGGTAATGCGCGCTGCCATCTCATCGTCCACGTCGAAATCCAGCGCAGGGACGAGCATGAGCCGCGCGCCCGCGCGCGCATACTCACGGCCGAGCGTTGGGAAATGCATATCCTTGCAAATCGCGACGCCGACCTTCTCGAGGTTTGCGTCCAGCATGAGCGGACGGTCCCCAGGCGACATGTTCGCTTCAAAGCCCGGCACTAAATGCTGCTTCACGTACCAGGCGTGACGGCCGTTCGCCCGGGCGACGAGCGCCCGATTGGTGACGCGCGCGTCGTCCGTCACCACCACGCCCGCGACAATGGTGGTCGCGCGCGCGTGAGCGAATGAGGAGAGCGCTCCGGCGGCCTTCTCGGCCTCCCCCGCATTCATGCCGGCCACGGCTTCAGGCAACAGCACAACGGCTCCCGGCACGGCCGCCCGCGCGATCGCCGGACCATAAGTTTCTCGGAAGCTTCGCCAGTCGCGCGGCCGCTCGTGCAGGCCGTCGGTCGCAAGCATGGCGACACGTACGCCCTCGTCCGGGCGCGTGACAGACAGGCGCGCGACGCCGAACAGCAGCGCGCACCCGACCACCACGGCGGTGAGTGCACCTGCGGAACGCAATCCACGTACAGGCGAACCGAGCGCCGATGCGAGCACGAGCCCGGCAAAACTCCCGGCGAGCAGCGGAACGAAGCTGACGGCCGGGACGCCGCCTAGGCTTGCGATCTGGACCGCGGGCAGGAACGACATTTGGCTGTAGGCGATGCTGCCCGCGCTGCCATGCGGCGAGAGGTGGATCATGAGTGTCTCGATCGCTGACCAAGCCGCGGGGACGACCAGAACCGCCACGAGTGCCGGTCGACGTTCGGCGCTCATTGCGGCGAGCCGAAAGACGCTTGCCCAAGCGGCCGCGACCAAGCTGAGGATGACGAGTGCAGTAGCCCAGCCCCCGACTGTCAGGTGGTAGGCAAATGTGCTTGAGCCCGCGAGCAGGCCCGCCGCAAGGCCCAACCTCCGCTGGAGAGCGATGGGCGCGAGCGACACCGCCGCGATGCCGGGCGCAGGCGCAACCCAGGCCACCCACCATAACGAATGGAGCGAGTAGCTGAGCGCCAGCAGCACGCCAGACAGTACCGACAAGCCGAAAAGGCGAGACGTGCCGATTTCCGTGCGCTTAACGACTCCCTCCTTCGACCGGTTGATACTGTACTCAACTTGGTACCGTCGTCTAGAAAGGTGATGAAGTGTTATGACCAGTCGATCGTGACGCGGCCGTACCTGTAAGGTTCGCCGCAACCTTACGGGTGTCAGAACTACGTTCAAAATGTCCGCCTCCGCAATCCGCGACTCACCTCGGTTACGACCACCTTTGGGTCGTTAGGTCTCCAGCAGGTTGCTGTTATGAAGAGCCAGATGGACGTTTGCGCCCGCTCGGGCCATCTCCAACTCCGGACGTTCGTTCATGCGCGTGGGTTTGACCCGAAGGACCCTGACGATCTTCCACCTGATCTTCGCGGCACCATGCCTTTACGTGCTGGCGCGCACGCTCTTGCCGCTGACCCTGCCCTTGTGGATCAAGGCCGCCATTGCGGTGCTGCTGCTCGTCGCATCGCAATACCATTACTGGAGCCGGCTCTCGTCAGGGTCGGTGTTCGCGCCCGAGTTCCCGCGCGTTGTCGTTATCTTGTTCAACTGGGCATTCGGCGCGATCGTGCTGCTTCGCGGTGCTGCAGGTCCTGCTCGATCTCGGGACGCTGGTGGCGGTGCTTGTGCAACGCCGCGGCGTCACTCTGCCGAATGACGTGCGCTACTCGGCGGCAGGGCTTTCGGTGATCCTCGCGGCAGTCGGCGTGGCAAACGCGATACGCGTGCCGCCGATCAAGGATCTGGAGGTCACGGTTCGGAACTTGCCAGCGAAGTTCGACGGTTACCAACTGCTCCAACTGACCGATCTGCACATCAGCCGCTTGTTTCCGGAGCGCTGGGCACGCGCGGTGGTTGAGCGCGCCAACGGGTCCGGTGTCGACCTTATTGTCGCAACCGGCGATTTCATCGACGGCTCGGTCGCGATGCGCCGGATAGATGTCGCGCCGCTGCACGACCTCCGCGCGCCGGACGGGGTTTACGCGATCCCGGGCAACCACGAATACTTCTTCGATTACGAAGCGTGGATGCGGCACCTCGCCGGCCTGGGGCTGAGGATGCTGCCGAACGCTCACACAATTCTGTCTCGGGATGATGCCCGGCTAGTTCTTGCGGGAGTCACGGACCTGTCAGCGCCCGCGAAAGGCCATCCTGGTCCCGACCTCGCCGCCGCCTTGGCAGGAGCGCCGCGGAACGTCCCCATTCTCCTCCTAGACCACCAACCGAAGGAGGCGGGTCGAGCAGCCGCTAACGGCGTCGGGGTTCAGCTGTCCGGGCATACCCACGGCGGCATGATCGTCGGCCTGGATCGGCT
This sequence comes from Sphingomonas radiodurans, assembly GCF_020866845.1. Classification (NCBI taxonomy): domain Bacteria; kingdom Pseudomonadati; phylum Pseudomonadota; class Alphaproteobacteria; order Sphingomonadales; family Sphingomonadaceae; genus Sphingomonas; species Sphingomonas radiodurans. The sequence goes on along the minus strand of NZ_CP086594.1, from coordinate 2,927,568 downwards.
AGTTGCCCGAGGCAACAACGGTTACGTGTCAGGGCGCTACGACGTTGGCGGAATGACGCTCTACGTCAGCAACGGGACCGCGCTCTGGCCCGGTTTCGCACTCCGGCTTGGGCGCCCGCCCGAGCTGACCCGGATTACCCTGCGGGCGCAGCTATAATCAGCTTGTCTCTTTTGATCCGCCTGCGGTCATTCCCGCTGGGCTCGCTGCTTCCCAAGTTCGGCCCTTCGTTCGTTTCCGATGTGCCTGCCGTTGATAGCAGCTTGCGGTAGACCGCATTGTTGCTGGCTGAACGTTGGTCTGGCGGGGGGCGAGCCAGGAAACTATCGGTGCGCAATGGCTTTGCTTATACCGATAGACGAGCCAGATGATCCGCGGATCGATGCCTATCGCGACATTCGCGAGCGTGACCTAGTTGGCCGCACTGGCCTGTTTGTCGCCGAAGGTACCGTCGTGGTCGAGAAGCTGATCGCCAGCATCCGGCACCGCCCCTTGTCGCTGCTGATCGCCGGCAAGCGCGTCACCGCGCTCGAGCCCATGCTGGCGTCGCTGCCGAACAACGTGCCGGTCTTCGTCGCCGCGCAACCGGTGATGGATACAGTAGCGGGGTTCCCACTCCACCGCGGCGTGCTGGCGATCGGTCGGCAATCGGAGAAGCTATCGGCAGACACTCTCCTGCGCGACGCATGTCGGAGCGATGGAGGAATTAACGTTCTGCTGCTGTCGGGCATCGCCAACCACGACAACATGGGCGGCATCTTCCGCAACGCCGCCGCATTCGGCATCGACGCGATGATCCTCGATGCAGATTGCTGCGACCCGTTCTACCGGAAAGCGATCCGGGTGTCGGTAGGTGCGGCACTCGACATCCCGTACGCAATACTGTCGCGGAGCGACGACCCTGTTTCGCTGCTCGAACGTTACGGGATCGCGGGCGTGGCGCTCAGCCCTGCCGGAACGATGTCGCTAGGCGATTGGCGTCCTGGCTTGCGCAACGCGGTGCTGTTTGGTGCCGAGGGGCCCGGCCTGTCACCCGCGCTGCTCGGCCGGATGCAAAGCCTGAGGATCGAAATGGCGTCCGGGTTCGACTCGCTGAACGTCGCGACCACATCAGGCATCGTGTTGCATCACTTGGCGATCAGCCGCTGAAACGGTCGCCTCGACCGACAAAAAGACCCAGAATTGGCCATTTAGGGCCGGATTGCAGCGTCCCGAGATTTGCCATCCGTTCATGTCGATTGAGGGCCGAATATCGAAAACGCGATTTAGCCCGCCTCAACGTTCGTAATATTCAGACTTTCGTCGACATCGACTCTGACGCTGATCGGATGCTGATCGGCCAGTATAAAGTCCAAACCCAGAAACGACGTGTTTGGTGGTCCGTTATCATAGCCGTCGGCATCGATAGCGAAACTGGTCAGCGTCAAACGTTCGGCGATTGTCTCCGGCGAGACCGGATCTTCGTCTTCGAGCCAGTCCTGGACGAAGAACGCGGCCTGCGTGGCGACCTCGGTACGGTATTGGTCGCGTCGCTCGAGGATTGTTCGGATCATCGGCTCTGCACGCTCGCAAAGCGCAAGCACGATCGGTTTCATCGTCCGCATCTCGTTGACCGTGTCGGACGGGAGCAGGATATGGATATCGACCTCGACGCCATCGACCTCGATCCAGCCATTCCAAGCCGTCAGCGTTATTGCGCTTTGATAGACCTTCCCGAACAACGGATTTTCGACATGGTGTTCGTTCAAGTTCCGCGGCACATACGCCACCATCGAACCATTCTCCCGATCGACCGCTTACGACGCGCACCGCCTTATTTCGGCTCGGCCAGTAATGAGGCGATCAACCTCACCCAAGTGCAAACCTCGCTCGACCGATCGCTGATGTCGAGACCCTGCAGCTCCAGCGCCAACGTCCTGCCGGCTTCGCGGGTTTCCTTGTCGTGCTGGATGCGCAGCAGCCATCGATCATCAAGGGCCCACGCCCTGGGTTCGCGTTGCTCGCGATCGGCTACCCACTCGCACAAGGCGATGACCTGATCGTCCGCTACACTGTCAGCGCCAAGAGCGCAGCGTAGCATCACGATTCCCAGAAAGGCCGTCTCTGGCCCCATTCCCTTGTCGGGCGCGGATGCGATAATCCAGGCGAGAAGCGCCCCGGCTTCATCCCAGAAGTTGATGCCCAGTCGCGCCAGGCTGAGTACCAACGATGTGGCTGACACATGCGGATTGATTGCAGCCTGCGGATCCTTCGAAATCGCGATACGCAGCATCCAGGCGCAACAAAACGCGCGTATCCAGTGATCTTCGGGGTCATCGCCGGGGGCGTACCATTGACCAAGCGACAAAACCTCGAGCGGCTCCCAGCGCGCGTCAGGAACCACGTCAGCATCGCGCATCCGGCGAAGGATCTGTGCATGCGCATCCTGGTCACGGCCACGGTCGCCGGCGGCGATCATGCACAGCATCGCGTCATCGATATGCGGCGCGATCCGTAGCAGGAGCGCTGTCTCATCCGCTGCGAATACCGGCGGCAGCATCCATCCCTCTTCCGCCATCCTCGAACCTATCCTCGCGTAACGGGCTGCAAAAGTGTGATGCGTGGCGCACCCCTGCGCTTTAAGGGGCAAATTCGGTTGCTTCCCGCGTCAGCCCAGCACGCTTGTCTAAAGTCTGGAAGGTTTCGCCGAATAGATCGAGCCTGCTCACTTTGCTGCAGTCTAGACCCAGAAGCAGGCATTCAGCGCCGCTTTGCCGTACGCGGTAAGCAGACGCCTATGCGATCGTATTTTCATCCCGGGACGGCGCTTTTCTCAGAGCCTAAGCGCCTCGGGAGGCAGGCATTGTCCTGCATCAATACGATGGCTCGCCCATAAGCGGAAACAAGCACGGCGTACCTCGTTCGCGCCATGGGAATACCCCATGTGAGAGGATCACTGATGGCCAAGTTTGCCGGAACAATGAACGCAATCAATCGCGGTCTGGACGAAACCAAAGCCGTGAAGGGCGCTGACATGGTGGAGGACTGGGAGGCTGCGCTCGCGGATGTCGATATACCGGGCGCCAAGGGCATCCTGCGTGATTTGGGAGCTCTTCGAAAACAGCTTGAGAAGGAAGCCCCGGACGCCGACCGCATCCACGCCCTTTTGCATCGGCTCGGAGCGGCCACGACCAAAATCGCCGACAAGGCGGACAAATCGCAGGACAAGCTCAAGGCGTTGGGAGAAGCGCTGACAGAGGCAGGCGAGGAACAGGCGGACGAAGACGAAGACGCTGCTGCAGCTGCAGCGCCGAAGCGCGCGCGGAAGAAGTGATCGATCGACCGGATGATCGCCTCGATCATCCGGTCATCGCCGCTCTACAAGACCCATAAATGGACATGTAAGTCTGATGCGTTGGCTCCCAGAAGCGGACGTTCGTTCACCTAGAATCGCCGACCGTCCTGGTCGCTCATTTGAGAAGATTGGACGCCCCGAACGAAGGCTGATTGTCGAGCCCTTGTACCAGCGTTCTACTCTGCCGGTTGCGCAAGCGGCTCGATCGCTAGGCCAATACGGCGAGTCCGGAACAGGCGCGCGGAGCGCTTGCGCATCCAGATGATCACGCCGGTCACGCTCAGGATAACGACACCCAGTCCAATCGTGCTGACCATGATCCGCCACGGTAGCCCGAGCACCACCCCCATGTGCAAACCGGATAGCCAAGTATCGACAGTCGTTCGCGCGTGCTGGCCGGTCGGCAACTTCAGGAACACGAGGCGACCAGTGTCGGCATCGAATGCGGCTCGGCCTCCAACGAAGCGATTGTAGATGTCGCGGTCGGATTGAAACGCGGAGATGTAAACGCCGCGGTTGCGGTCGAACCGCAGCCATTCCTCACAAGTCAGGACGAAGCCGTCGCGGCGGCCGGCGGCTTCGACCAATTGCCGGCCACGGTCGCGTGCCTCTGCCCAGTCCAGTCGTGGCGAAACGAGCGGCACGTCGCGCGCCGGCACGTCGGAGAAGCTTGGCACATCGCCGACCATAGCCTTCATAACCGGTGAATAGACGGGTTCAAGGTTGAACCCGACGCTTGACCAGGCGAAGACGAGAAGCACCGGCCAAAGCCAAAGCCCGCCAGCGCGGTGCAGGTCGAAATTGAGCTTGGCGGATGGGGCACGCCGCACCGTCCATGCCTTGCGCCAAGCCGACCATCGCTGAATAAGCATGGCGGGCAGCGTCAGATACCAGCCGACAAAACAATCGATGAGCCAGATCAGCGCCGCGATGCCCAGCGCGTATCGTCCGATATCGCCGGCCGCCAAGCTGTAGTGCAGCTTGTACAGAAATGGCATGAGATTGACCGTGCCTTGGGTAATGTCACCCCATTGCCGCCGCCCGCGCTCGAGACCGCTCACCGGGTCCAGCGCTATTTCATTGAAACCGAGCTGGCTCTGCCCCGGCCGCGCCGACACTGAGATGATCGCGGTCGAACCCGGTGTGATGTGAAGCGGCACGTAATCGACCTGCCCCCCCGACAGCAGCTCGGCACGGCGCCGCAGCTCGAGCGGATCGAAACGTGGCCCGCTGGTCTGCGACTGCATGAAGCTCGGCGCGACGATCCGTTCGAGTTCGGGGTAGAAGGCCAGCAGCGATCCGGTTCCGCCAGCGATGATCAGAAACAGCGCAATCGTCAGTCCCGCCCATCGGTGTGCCAAGACCCAGAATTGCCGGCGCACCGCGTCAGCCGTCCCGTCTTGGGGATGAAGCAGCGCAGATCATCGCCGGACGCTGCATCAGAACTCCGACGTCAGCGAGAAGAACGCCGCACGCGGCGATCCGAACAGGAACGAACCGAAGGCAGTGCCCTCGATGAAGTCGTTGTTGGCGACGTTGCGGACATTCAGGCGTGCCGACACCCGCTGATCTCCCAGGTCGAAGGCATAGCGCAGGCCCAGGTCGAACCGCACATAGCCGTCGATCTTGAAAGTGTTGGCGTCGTTGGCGAAGCGGTCGCCTGTGAAAAACAGCCCTCCGTTGACCGCCAGTCCGTCAATCGCGGGAACTTCATAGTCGGCGTAAAGATTGAACTGGACACGCGGCACGCCGCTGGGACGGTTGCCGTTTATCGCTGCGTTGGCGGGATTATTGATCGTCGGATCGAGATACAGCGCACCGGCCACAAGGCGCAGATCGGGCTTTATCTGGCCGGAAAGACTAACCTCGACGCCGCGATGGTCCTGGTCGCCGATATAATCGAAGACGTTGGTATCGCTTAGCGCCGCGAGTGGTTGGCTGATGTCGAAATAGGCGATGGTTGCAAGCGCGCCGCGGAAGAGCTCGGCCTTCGCGCCGATCTCGATCTGCCTGGTGCGGGCAGGATCGAGGAAGATTGCCGGATTGCCGAAATTGGCTGCATCCTGCGGTATCTGGACGCCCGTTGTGATCCCTTCCGAATAGCTGCCGTAGACCGTCAGCCGGTCGGTCGGCTGAATCAGGACGCCGAAATTCGGCGAGATCGCATTGTCTTCATAGGTCGTGATGCGTGGCTGATCAGCGGCTGTGCGCTCTTCGTTGCGCTGCTCGGCATAGCGTGCGGCGACGAACAGCTTCAACCAGTCGGTCACGGTGATCAGATCGGAAACGAACACCGCCTCCTGCGTGAGGATCAGCGCGTCAGTGACCGGGCTGACGACGAGCGCCGAAGGGGCCGGTCTTGGATTCGCGACAGGATTGAAGATGTTCGAGACGCCCACGTTCGGCTGCGCCGATACCAGCGAGTAGCGCAGCGGATTGCGGCTGTAAGCGCCGCCGACGGCGACCTCATGCCGAATCCCGAAAGTGTCGAACGCGCCGGTGAGGACCAGCTCGGTCGAGAAGGGATCGCGGATCTGGTTGGGGCTGAAGAAGATGCGCCCGGTGAAATCACCATTGGCCTGTAGCGAGCCCGGCGCGATACTTACGGCCTGCTGGTCGCGTTCCAGGCGCATCTGCTGCGCGCGTGTTTGCAGGGTCCAGCCGTCGGCGAATTCCCACTTTACGCCAACCGACCCGATGACGTTGGAGGTGGGATACGTCCCAAATGACTGTCCGATGAATTTGGTCTGGTCGAATCGCTCGAGCAGGTCGAGCCGCTGCTCGGGCGTGAGCCCAGCGGCGAACGAGCCGGTGGTGATCGACGCCTGCTGTTCGAGATCGCGGTACTGATATTCGCCTTCGATATCGATGGTCAGGCGGTCGGTCGGCTTCCACTCGACGAGGCCGCTGACGAGTACGCGCGGCCCTGATACACCATCGACGAAGGTCGCCTCGCGCGCGGTGACTGCATTGAGCCGGATCCCGAAGCCATCGCCGAGCGGGCCGCCGATATCGAGATGGGCACCGTAACCACCGAAGCTGTCGCCAAAAGCCTGCGCGAACCGATAGGGCTCCGCCGTCGGGCGCTTCAGCACATAGTTGATCACGCCTCCGGGCGGCGTGAAACCGTAACGGACGGAAGTCGGTCCCTTGATGATCTCGACCGCGGCCTTGTTCTCGAACGGGCTTTGCACCTGGTTCTGGAAGATCAGCCCCTCTCGCCGGTAACTCGAAGAATTGTCGAGATTATAACCGCGCACATTGACCGTGTCGTTGAAGCCGGGTGGACTGCTGACGATTGTCGAGGGGTCGTTGCGGGCGATATCGCTAAGCGAACGAACCTGCTGGTCGATCAGAAGCTCTTGCGGAATCACCGTGACCGAAAAGGGCGTATCGAGCACTGGAGTTTCAGCGAAGGTTCCGCCAGTCTGAGTCTTCGACGCATACCCCTGCTCGCGGACGCCTGTGACGACGATATCATCGGCTTCGCGACGCGCGGCGGTCTCGTCCGCAGCCGACGGCTGCGTTTGCGCGATCGCAGTTAACGGAAAAACCCACAACGACTACGCTGTCAGCGCACAGCGCAGTTTCAAGCCAGTCAACCTTGACACACCCGCCCCTTTGCGAATCACTCTCACCAAGGCGGTAGCCGCGGCTGAGATGCGATCAATCGCAATAGCACTGCTACACGAACTCGAATGATCCCCGTCCAGCTTAGTGCTTGATCGGCCTACGCAATATTATCACATCCCACAGTCCCGGCCGAGATGGCACCGCACGCCTCAGGCCCGGAGTGCTCGGATCGCTTGGCAAAATCGGAAGGTAAAGCGCGTTGGGTTGCCCTAGCGGGATGGGTCATCTGTCGCTCATGGGCTTTCGCATGCTGCCGAACGCCGATGGCGCAACTGGTGCGACCCGCGCCATTTGCGTGCCGTTCCACCGCATGCCACAGGTTGTATGATGAAGCTCTACAGCGCGCCCATGCCAGCGCCCAATCCACGCCGCGTGCGTATCACGGCGGCGGAAAAGGGCATCACGCTCGACGAGGTTATGCTCGACCTGCGCGGGCGTGAGCATAAAGCCGCGGACCACCTTGCTCGAAACGTGCTAGGCCAAGTCCCTGTGTTAGTGCTGAGTGATGGCACGTCCATCGCAGAAACGGTGTCGATCTGTCGGTACCTCGATGCGATTCATCCTGAGCCACCATTGTTCGGCCAGACGCCGGTCGATGTGGCGTTGATCGACATGTGGATTCGCCGGATCGAGATACAGATTAGCGAGCCCAACAAGATGTTTTGGCGACACGCCCATCCCGCCACCGCTACACTTCTTAAGCAGTACAGGGATTTTGGTGCCTCGAACCGGGGGCTGTTGACGCAGGCGATGATGTGGTTTGATCGCGAGCTTTCCGATGGGCGTGCATTCGTCGTGGGTGATGTCTTCAATATGGCCGACATTGTCGCCGTGACGATTATCGACTTCGCCGCGTTGATCGGCATGGCTCCTTTGTCCGACCGCGTGAACGCGGAAGCATGGTACAAACGCGTGATCGCGCGACCAAGCTACGAGGCCTGACCGCCACCGCATTGCCTGCACCCCGATAGCTGCCGGCGACAACGACCCACTATCCGCCATTCGCGTCCGATTTTCAGCTTCCCACCTTCGGTCGTTCATTGATTTAAATTACAAGGTCGACGTCGAAGCGCCCGGGATCAGTCTGATGCCTTACCAGGGATCGAGCTCGCTGCTGCTGATGGGCGTATAAGGCCATGGCTCCAGCGATGCAGATTGCGAACAGAGCGCCCTCCACCCCCCAGGTTACAACCCGAACGATGCCGCCTGACCTGTCGAGCAACAAGCTGCCAAGCGGTGCCATGCCCACGTGGGACGTAGGAAAAGTCCGCGAGAGGGCATAGAAACTGCCGGCCATGAGGTTGCCACCCAGCAGGGCGACCGCGCTGCCCCCGGCACATCCTGCCAACGCGGCCAGCGAAAGTTGACGACCGAACGGAACCGGGGACCCGCGAACCATTGCCCAACTCGCCGCGCCGACGGCACCGCCAAGCAACATTCCTTCGCCCCCACCTGCCATGTCGACCGGGGATCGGCCCAGGAGGAGATAAAACGCGTCGAGGCCTACTACCTTGACGATCGAGCCCACCACCAGGCCGCCAACCGCACCACCCACGATCCGCCATCCAGGCGGTCGCCCGAGCCCGGCGAGCGCAATGCCAAAGCTGACACCCGCGCCCCCAACTGTCGCGGTGACGATCGTCAGCCAAAGCAGCACAAGGAAGATCGATGCGCCGTTGCCCGCGTCGCCATTCGCCTGCCCGGCCCCCAGGGCACCGAAGGCGATCCCGCCCGCGATACCGGCGACGGCAGCGCCCAGTGTGCCGGCCCCGCCGATCAAGAAAATGTCCCGCCACCGTGACAGCGGGGCGGCGGCGGCCGGCAGACCAAGCGCGGATGGCAGCGCCTCCTCGCCGTGTGTCACGGGCATGATGAAGCGGTAGCCGTGCCGCGGCACCGTTTCGATTAAATGCGGCGCTGCCGCATCGTCGCCGAGATGCCGGCGAAGGGTCTTGATACACTGCGTCAACGCCTCATCCGTCACTGGAGCGCCGCGCCACACCTGCGCCATGAAGCGGTCCTTGGTCACAAGCTGGCCGGCCTCATCCGTCAGCAGGATTAGTGCGTCCAGGCAGCGAGCGCTCAGCTCCACCGGCGTGCCCGCGCGGCGCAGCATGCGATCGCGAGGATCGAGCACGAAGTTCGCGAAAAAGAGCAAAGAGTCGTCGTTTTTCACCAGGATCTCACCTGCCGCTCATGATTCTCACGGGTCGCCCGGACAGATTCCAGCTGACCAACCCACCAACAATGGAGCCAAAGCGATGAACAGGGAAGACGCAGGCCAGGCCGCTACGACGAACTGCTGGAGGGTGACCGGCTGGAGCATTGCCGCGCTCGTTCTGCTGCTACCGTTAGCCGCTATGCAGGTCACCCGAGAAGTGGATTGGACGGCTAGTGACTTCGTCTTCGCGGGCATGCTGATCGGGTCAGCGGGGCTCGTTATCGAGCTCACCTTTCGGCGACACTCGCACCGTTCCTCTCGTATGGGCGCAGCACTGCTGACGGCAACTTCTCTCGCGCTCATCTGGATCGACGCGGCCGTCGGCATCATCAATGACGATCATGCGACTTTAAACCTTATTTATCCCGGCATTGTCATACTCGCGCTCGTCGTTGCGGCCGTCGGCCGCTTCCGCACCGTAGCGCTCGCGCGCGGGTCGGCCGGCGCCGCTGCTATGCTAGCGGTCACGGGCGTCATCGCCGTTATAGCCAGCGACCCGGCATTCGCCGCGAGTGTGGTTGCTTTCCACCTTACGTTCGTCGTGGCCTTCCTTACGGCGGCTGCCCTCTTCCACCGAGTAGGGGCTGCCGAGCGATGAGTCGACATTTTGCTCCTACCGTCTCGACGCCGATCGTTCGTGATGGCCAACAATATGTCCACCATCACCGCAGTGACCCAAATCCGGCCGTTCGTGCGACCGATCCCGCTTCCCCAAACCGGTCATTCGTTAATCTCACTGTTTCGAAGCTGGGGCTCCTGATGCGGCAACCCGTCTGCAGCTTTGGAGTTACTGAGTCTCGAAACTAAGGTGATACGCGATGACCTCGACCCCAACCAAGACTGACGAGAGCAACGCTGCCAAAATCGCGCGCGGTCTTGTCGCAGGGACGATCGCGGGTGCCGTCGCATCCTTTGCAATGGACCGATTTCAGGCGGTGGTATCTCCGCTGCTGCCGTCGAACGGAGGCGACTCCGAACCGGCAACCGAAAAAGCTGCCGATGCCGTTGCGACGGGCGTCACAGGCCGAGCGATCCCCGACGCGGACAAGCCGCTGACCGGGCAGGCGGTCCATTATGCGATCGGGATCGCTCTGGGTGCCGCTTATGGTATCGCCGCGGAGTTCCGCCCTACGGTCACCGCGGGCTATGGTGCTGCATTCGGGCTCGGCACCGCGACTATATTGGACGAAGCCGCGGTCCCCGCGGCAGGGCTTGGCAGCGCGCCGTGGGACGCGGGGATCGCAAGCAACCTCTATTCCTATGCCTCACATATTGTCTTTGGCGGCGTGAGCGAGATCGTGCGCCGGCAGGTCGCGAGCACGCTGACGCCGCAGCAAGCCAGCTGAGCTCTCCCCATGATGGCGTCGACAAGGACCCAGAAGCCGCCGCTGGCGGCCGCCTTGCTGCTTCCCAACTTCAGCCACTCGTTCATCTCGTTCTTACGACCCGGCGATCGCGTAAAGCATCTATTGGGACCTGCTGTCCGCTTCGACAGGCCGTTTTCTGTTTGGGAAAGAATGCAGTGATGAGCGCTAGCTGGGACGCAGCGCTTTCTAAAGCCTTAACCCTACAGCATTAAGTCGATTGGAAAGAGCACGAAAGCCGCGCAGATGCGGGCGGGGAGCGGGCAAGTTGGATGATCATTTCCCGGCTCAAGGTCGCTACGAGCAGATGCTGGCCAGTTCGGCTACAGCCGCGATCTGTGCCGGACCGGACGGCTTTATCGTCTCCTGGAACACCGCAGCAGAGCAGCTCTTCGGCCACAGCGCTCAGCAGGTCGTGGGCAAGCCGATCTCGATCATCATTCCTACCAGGCACAGGGCCGCGCACGATGCCGGTCTCGCGCGTGCCGTTCGGGCCGGTCACTCGCGACTAGCAGGACATGCGGTCGAGATGCTGGCGCTGCACGCGGATGGTCAAGAGCTCCCCGTGGACCTCTCGTTGTCGATGTGGTTTGAGGGTGGCAAGCCGATGTTCGGCGCGCTGCTGCGCGATATCACCGACCGACAAACAGCTCAGCGCCGGCTGGAGCATCTTGCGCATTGCGACACGCTTACGTCGCTTCCGAACCGTAACGCACTGCGCGCGCAGCTGGCCGTCGAGATCGAGAAGTCTCCATGTTCGCTGCTGCTGCTCGATCTGGACGGCTTCAAGCACGTCAACGACACGTTAGGGCATTCCGTCGGCGACGCGCTCCTGGCAGCAGTGGCGGCTCGGCTCACGTCTGCCGCGGGCACTGAAGGTTTCGTGGCGCGTCTAGGTGGCGACGAGTTCGCCATCTTGATTGCAAATTGTAACGATCCTCTCAAAATAGACGAAGTCGCAACCTCGATATTTGACGGCTTGGAAGCTCCGTTTGAACTGGCCGGTCAATTCATATTCGTTGGCACGAGCATTGGCATCGCGATCGCGCCGAAGGATGCGACGGGCGTTGAGCAACTGCTCTCCAGCGCCGACCTTGCGTTGTATAGCGCCAAAAGCAACGGTGGGGGCGTGCGCGCCTTTTTTGCACGTGCGATGCAGAACAGTTCCGAACAGAAGCACCGCCTCGGAACTGAGCTGCGTCAGGCACTTGCCAATGCCGAATTCGAGCTTTGGTACCAACCGCAGGTAGCGTTGCCCAGCCGAGCATTGTTGGGGGTCGAAGCGCTGCTGCGCTGGCGCCATCCCGATCACGGGCTTTTGCCGCCGCAAACGTTCATCGAAGTTTTAGCGGAAAGCACGATCGCGGAGGAGGTGGGCGATTGGATCATCGAGCAGGCATGCGTCGCGGCAGCCGCCTGGGGTCGTACTGGACTCGGGCCCCTGCGCGTCGGCGTGAATATGTTTCCCGCTCAATTGCGCTCAGATCGCCTTTTCACTGTCGTCTCCTCTGCTCTGACGCGGAACGGCCTGGACCCTCAACAACTGGAGATCGAGATCACGGAAAACACGGTCCTTCGTCACAGCAAACAAGCAACGAAGGCACTGAAGAAGCTGAAAGCACTGGGCGTGGGGATTGCCTTCGATGACTTCGGCACCGGCTTCGCATCCTTAAGTTTGCTGCAAAAGTTCCCGCTTACACGGCTGAAGATCGACAGAAGCTTTGTGGCAAGGATCGACCGCAAGGCTGGCGACGCGGCAATCGTGGAGGCGGTGGTCGGCATGGCGAGGGGTCTCGGGCTCGCCGTGATCGCCGAAGGTGTAGAGACGGCAGCGCAGGAGGCCGCCTTGATGACGCTCGGGTGTCAAGAAGCTCAGGGGTACCTGTACGGACGTCCCATGCCCGCGGCCACATTCACCCAGACATACCTAAATGGTTCGTTCTCTCCAAAGAAGCTCTTCGAGGAGGGAAGCTAAAGCGCCTTTGAATTGATGACCCCACAGCAGACATTCACGAGGTCGTTTACTACAAGGCGGCCGGCAACGTACGTGTCGCTCAGATTTTGCTCGGTCACGCGAAGATCGAGGGCACCGTCCGCTACCTCGGCGTGGACGTCGACGATGCTCTTGAGCTCTCGAAACGAATGGAGGTCTGAGCTGCCCCAGTTGGTCATTCGCGATGGCGATATCGTGGGCCGACTTCGGCCATTCGTTCACGTCGACTTAGTCCCGCTTTCGATCGCTTGAGTTGGGCATCTTAACGTCATGGTGTTCGGGGACGGCCTTACCGATCGCGACCAGCTTCGTTCGCTAGGCTGCTTCCAGCTCGCGCAGGCTGCGTCCGCGCGTTTCGCGCCCGGCACGTGCAATCAGCGCCGCCGACAGGCCCATTGGAACGATCAGCGCGACGGCGGCACCGCCCAAGGTCGGGATCATGCCTGCGAACGCTGCGAGCTGGACCGCAACGCCGCCGAATTTGTTGCTCGCCGCAATCAAGCCGGTGGCGCGTCCGCGCACGCCCATACTGTAGTTCTCCGCCGCATAGGGGAGCAGCACCGCGATCAGCCCATTGGTGCCTACCACCAGCAGCGCGATCACAGCCACCAGCAGCGGCGGCCACGCCAGGGTCTGCGCAGGAAGAAGCGCGCCGACCAGCCCAGCCAACGTCAGTAGCACGGTGCCGATCAGCGTGCGCTTACTGCTCCACCGGCTGTACAGCACAGCCGCGATCACGATCGTGGGAAGCGCGACGAGTGCGGAACTGGCGATGATGCCGCTGGCAATCTCGGCGCTGAAGCCGCGATCCTGCAGGTCAGTCGGCAGCCAAAGCAGCAGGCCAAAATTAACGAAGCTCCAGGACAGCGCGGTGATCACCAGTGCGGCGGTCAGCTCGCGCGGATAGGCGGCTGCCGGTGCCGTATCCGTCGGCGCTGCTACGGGCGGGCGTCGGACGATCCCAAACCGCCGGGTCATGGCGGCGAGCTCCGCGTGCATGCCGCGTTGGAGCAGAAATCGTGGCGATTCTGGGATCCACCGCGCCATGGCGAGCAGCAGCAACCCGGTTGGAAAGCCCTGCAGCCATAGGCTGCGCCAGCCGAACAAGGGTTCAAACAGGTGCGCCGCGCCACTCGCCGCAAGATAGCCACCGACCAGTCCCGTTCCGCCGACCAACACCAGCACCCAGCTGCGATGCCGCGGCGGCATGACTTCGGCGAGCAGCGTGTACACGACGGGCAACATGCCGCCTGCCGAGCACCCCATCAGGAAGCACATGACGAGGTTCCAGTCGTAGGACGGCATCGCGCCGCAGATGGAGGTCGAGACGAACAGGATGGTCGACAGCAGGATCGACACGCGCCGCCCATAGATGTCTGCCAGCCAGCCCCACAGGAACGATCCGACCGTTGTGCCAGTCAATGCCACAAACGGCAGCAGTGCGGCCGTTGACTTGGCCATGCCGTATTCCCCGCGCATACCTGGCAGCACGAAGCCGAGCGTCGCCGGCTTCATCGTGTCGATGATCAGGCCCAGCGTCAGCACCACCAGAACGGCGGCATGCGAGCGCGTCAGCGGCGTATCGTCGGGCGCCTCAAACGTCGTGCCGACGCTCGCATCGTCAATGGAGCGATGCTTGGGGAGTGCGCCGATGATCGCGGCCGGTACGCCTACTCCGATCAGCCCCATGCCCAAGTACATCCAGCCGTCCATCGGCATGCCCGACAGGTGGTTGCCCATCGCATGCGCCATGGCGAGCATCGGAAGGTGCAGCAGCACGCCCGCGCTGATCGCAAAGCACCCCGCCCAGAACAGTGGCCACCGTTCGCCGACCATCGACACGCGGCTGCTTGCTATCAGAACCATCGCCGTCCCTCGAATACCCTGAGGAAATCCGTAGTACGCTAGGTTGAAACGAGGCAATCGCACGTCGTCGCACCGGATGGATGTTGTCGCGCATCACTGCACCGCGCGTTCGTGGCCGCGATCGGGGCTAAGCAGACGCCAGCTTGGCGTCAACGAAGACCCACATCAGGTCATTCGCCGGCATTAGGTCGCTACCCACAAGCGGACCTTCATTCATCTGGGTTCCAATGGGTCTCAAACAGGCTCCGAAGGCTGCTTATATATTTCTGGGTCACTCCCGGCGGCGTTCAACTGCTCGGCTTTCTGCTTCAGATCGTCTAGGACCCGAGACAGATTGATCCGGATGGCGAGCCGGGCCAGCGGCTCCCAATAAAGCACCGGCTCGATGCGCATGACGTGGCGGGCCTCGATGTCCAGCCGGGTGCCTCCCCTTGGCAGTGGAGTCAGCGTGAAGCGCGTCGTGCCGGTATCGAAGTAACCCTGCACGTGCGGCGAGTGCACACGACGATAGGGGCTCGTCTCTTCCATGGCGGGCGGCTGCGTCAGTACGGCGAAGGCGAGCCGGCGGCCGGGCACCCACTCCGTTACGCGCTCGCGCGCGATGCCGGTCGAGAACTCGCCCAGGCGGACGGCGCCGACACCCTCCCCGAGCAGCCGGCCGCGCACTGGATAGGCAAGGCCCGCCGCACCCACCAGACCGGGACCGCCGGTAATGGCGCCGCCGTCGGTAAGCGCCGCCCATACCGCAGCGTTCGATGCCGCGACGTCGACCGACGCGCGGCTGGCGATCGGCAGCACCGGCGGCACGGCCGCCTCCAGCGCGAACAGGGCGGGCAGCAGCGCCAAGCTTGCTAGCGGTCGGCCACCGCCGTGCGCCGCGCGAGCTACCGCACGCCCGGCAGCGCCTCCCACTACGGCTGCGACCGCGCCGAGGGGCGCCGCCAGCAATATGCAGATCAGACCCTCCAGCGCGAAAGCCAAGAGCGCGACCGTGCCCAGCGCCGCGGCGGCTAGCACCAGCCGGGCGGTGGAGCCCCAGCTCAGCAGCAGGCGACGGTTGACCAGGTAGCCGGTGGTCACGCCGACCAGGAACGGCGTGAACACGAAGAGGCTCCAGCCGTAGCTGCCCAGCGTTAGCGCCGACACCAGCACAGCCGCCACGATCAGCGCGACGCCCGCGAGCAAGCCCTGGATCACGTGGGCGACGTCTGCGCCCGGCGCGAGTTCGGGACCGGCCTGCGTCCGTCTGGCGAAGCGGGGCAGCAGCGTGAGCACCGCAACAGCCAACATCTGCACGGCCGGGATAACCGTGGCCGCCGCCATTGCGTATCCCGCGCCTGACCAATTGGCCCGTCGGAACGACAGCAGCGCCAACGCTCCCGCCGACGTCAAGGAGACAGCGAACGCCAGCGCGGCGTGACCGGCCGGCAGGTCCGGGCTCGTCGCCAACCGCCTTAGCGGCAGCAGCCAGAAGCCGGCGTCCGGCAAGAGAGAGTTGCCCTTCGTCGCGAGCAGCAGGAAGACAGTGGCGTGCTGCACAAGCAGCAACACCGGGGCGAGCATCGCGTAAGCGACCGGGCGCGTCATGCCGGCGAAGGATAGCAATCGGCTCATCGGCTTAGACCCTGACTGCTGCAGCGTCGGAGGCAACGGGTCCGGCCTCGTGCCTGTGCTCGGGGCGCCACCCTGGTCAGTACGCCCTCGCGCGCCAGATGCTCGGGCAGCGCGATGTTCCAGACGAGCCTCGCCCGTTCCAGGAGCAGGAGGAAGGCATAGCCCCAGTCGCTCTGGCCCGGATAGGGGCCGATGCGCGCCGATCCTGGGAAAGCATGGTGATTGTTGTGCCAAGCCTCGCCCATGGTGGGAATCGCCGCCCAGGGCACATCGTGCGCCTGCACACCCGCATCAGTTACCAGCCAGCTCTGCGGCCCCGTCCGGTGTGCAAGATGCCCAACGAACCAGTGACCTGTAACCGACAGGCAGACGCGCACGCACACGCCCCATACCACCCAGCCCCACCCCCCCGCCGCGAACAGCAGCGCCGCCACCGGCAACTGCTGCGCCATCCACGTCGCTTCCAGGAAACGGTAAAACGGATCGCGCCCTGCCCTGCCAAGGTCAAACGCGGGCGGACGCGCCAGTTCGAGCCGGCAGTGCATCTGCCACCATGCGTCGCCAAGCGGCGGGCGGCGGTGCGCTAGATAGTCGTGGCAGTCGCTGCGCCGCTGTGCCCAGTCGCGCAGGTCATGAGTGCGGATCATCCACAATGGCCCGCTCATACCCAAAAGCGTACCGCCCAGACCAGCATGCGTTCCAGCCACAACGGGCAGTCGAAACTGCGGTGGATCAGCCGGCGGTGAAAACCGACACTATGTCCCAGCAGCAGGGTGGAACCGGTCCGCACTAGGCACACTGCCAGCGCCCCCCAGCTGAACAGCGCCGGCGCCACCAGCAGCGACGCCGCCAGCAGCGACGCCGCCAGCATGGTGCCGTTCCATAGCGATTGCACCGGGTCCCATCGTACGACGCCTTCCACTGGACTGCTTTCGGGCAGCTCCACCAGCGAGTTCACATGGCAGCGATCAGGGTCCGGCATCATGTCAGCCTTCAAGCGTTTAACTCACGGCTTAAATGATCTGTGACAAGCCACCCCTTGTCAAGTGGTTAGCTTATCCCTTAATTACCTTTTCATGCAGAAAGTGTTTGAAGCTCTGGCGTCCACTCCCCGCCGCAAAATCTTGGCCTATCTCGCGCGCACGGAACTGAGCGCGGGCGAGATCGCGTCGCGGTTTGAGATGTCCAAGCCCGCCGTGTCGCAGCACCTGTCAGTGCTGGAGAACGCTGGACTGGTGGCTAGCGAAAAGCGCGGGCAGTTCGTTTTCTACCGTTTGGTCGCCGCCAACCTCGCCAACACGCTTAACGCCTATGTTCAGGAGGTCTGCCCCGTATCGCGGCCACTCAAAGCGGAGAGTGCGGACTTGGCGCGCAAGCAGACGGCCTCCGACAGCGCATAGGCTAGAAGGCTGGCGGCAGAGACCCACTTGCGGTCATTCGCGATGGCGGCAAGGTGGGCCGACTTGGCCATTTGTTCACGTCGACTTTGTGCCGCTTTCGATCGCTTGAGTTGGGCAAACTGCCGATGTCACAGGCGCGTTCAATGACGCACATCCGGCCATGCAGCACGACGTAAGGGCTCGCGTCTGTCGCAAGTCCAGTCGGGGTGCCGATGAACGATCCGCGGTGTCGGGCATTTTGAGCCAACCACCACGTCCCAGCTCGGAGCAGTCAGCGATGAAGACCAGCGGTAACACGATCCTGATGACTGGCGGAGGCACTGGCATTGGTGAAGCGCTGGCCCACCGCTTCCACGATCGTGGCGATACCGTCATCATCGCCGGCCGCCGCCCGGAAGCGTTGCAACAAGCGGCAGCCGGGCGCGGTCGCATCCACACCGTGACCCTTGACGTCGAGGACACAGCGGCAGTCGACGCGTTCGCCAAAAAGGTCGTGGCAGACTTCCCGTCGCTGAATGTGCTATTCAACAACGCCGGCATCATGAAGTTTGAGGACCTGACGACGCGGCGTGATCTAGCAGATGCCGAGGCGACGCTGGCAATCAA
The DNA here is from genome assembly GCF_020866845.1 of Sphingomonas radiodurans. Taxonomy (NCBI): domain Bacteria; kingdom Pseudomonadati; phylum Pseudomonadota; class Alphaproteobacteria; order Sphingomonadales; family Sphingomonadaceae; genus Sphingomonas; species Sphingomonas radiodurans. Next base: position 2,909,539 of record NZ_CP086594.1, on the reverse strand, counting down.
CATCCTCGGCCCGATCCGGCTGACGAATGCGCTGATCGACCACCTGACCGGTCAGCCTGATGCAGCGATCGTAACCGTCACTTCGGGTCTTGCTTATGTGCCGCTGGTGGCCGCGCCGACCTACTCGGCGACCAAGGCAGCAATCCACTCCTATACCGTCTCGCTACGAACCCAACTGGCGGGCAAAGTCGAGGTCATCGAGCTGGCGCCGCCTGGCGTGCAGACTGATCTCACACCGGGGCAGGCGAACCGTCCCGGCTACATGCCACTTGATGCCTTCGCCGACGCCGTTGTCGCCCAGTTCTCCCTGCAACCGACCCCGCGCGAGATCCTCGTCGACGAGGTGCAGTTTTTACGCCAAGCCGAGCGCGAGGGCAGGTTCGACGAGACGTTGAAGACCTTGACGGAGCGCGCCGCCAAGCAGCGTGAGGCAGGCGGCAAATAACCTGGGTTGCCGGTCGTCGGCTCGCATCGGCTCAATCTCCGACGCTCAACGACGCATTGCTTCATGCTAGAATCGGAAGCACGTTCATCTCACGCTGACGGCGCTCTCTCAGGCAATTGATGCAGCGTCTGGAGAGTCATGGGTTGGCAGTTGGCGAACGCTGGCGGGCCGAGCTAAGCGAGCCCTTCTTGGACGCGAGGTGGGAATGACGCACCGCATTTACGGCACGAGCTTCAACGGACTGTACCCCGCCTATGTGGCGAAGGCGGAGAGGAAGGGTCGCACCAAGGCGGAAGTCGATGCGATCGTCTGCTGGCTGACCGGGCATACGCAGCAATCATTGGACGCCGCGCTTGCGACATCGATGACGGTCGCCGACTTCTTCGGACAAGCGCCAGAGATGAATGCTTCGCGCAACCTGGTGACAGGCGTGGTGTGTGGCGTCAGGGTCGAAGCGGTCGAGGAACCACTGATGCGAGAGATTCGGCGGCTCGATAAGATGATCGATGAACTTGCCAAAGGCCGGGCCATGGACAAGATCCTACGCGGTTAGTGACCGCAAAGTGCTGCCCCCTCCGAGCAACTCGGAGGCGATCACGACCCAGAAGCGGACGTCAGGTGCGCTCGGTCTTCATCTCAGCTTCAGACGGTCGTTCATACTCGTACGCAGCTCTCAGCGCCAGCCACAGTCTTCGACGGAAAAACGGATCCGGAGATCGAATGACGGGCACGACGGTCGTGCGGCCGACTGGATGAATACAGCGGTGGGGTGCTGTCGGTGCAACGCGGATCGCTCTATCCGCGATGCTCATTGGGCTTTGCGACGGCGATCTGGTTACCGGCGGGGTGGGTAGCGCGTGATCGTCAGAGCACCTGTAGGCCAGCCTCCGCCCCTACGTACTTCCCCGCAAGGGCGAAGACTTCGTCGAGCTGCCTGGGAGCTTCTAAGCAACCGCGCACTCATCATAGAGGAGGATCTTGAAGCAATGCCCCTCTATTGCGACATGGCGGCGAGATCTTGGGCGGATGCGGCGTTACGACGATCATCGACGGTCCATGCGATACTTTAACAAGCCCTGTGCCTGAATAGTCGATAGCATTGGAGTAGTCGGAGCGGCAGTGAGGATAAATTTTCCGACGCTGGGCAGTCTCCCTTGCTTTCTCAGCGCTCGACGTTTGTTCATCCTATTCTCAGGAATATTACCACAAAACATTTCGGGCCCGCAGACGATATAGGAGCTTTACCTCTTTTAAGTGGCCTGATGAGCGGTGCCGCACGTTTTAATAGCCGCGTCGTGGCTAGTCACCGCGCAACCACAGAAGACTATGTCAGCGCGTTCAAAACATTTCACCTCTCCGACGCGGCCTTCGAAACCACCGGCTGAAAATCATTTCGGTTATGGATCATTTTTGAATTGCGGTTCGTTATCCGTTTTAGCGTTCAACCGCCGTCGATGGTCCGCCTCATTTGCCGATCGGTGCGCAAACAAACACACCGTCCGGCTCGTACGGGCCTTTCACTGTAGGAAGACGGATTGATGCGGATAGCGATGGTTGCACACCTGAAGCATGCCATCAGCGAACCGTTCCCGGGTGGGCTTGAAATGCATACCCACCGCCTGGCCAAGTCGCTGCGTGGCAGGGGACATGCGGTAACCGTATTCGCTTCGACGCGATCCGATCCGACGATCGGGCTTGAGGCGATATGCGACGAAACGACGTTGAACGCCGCTGGCCTCGCCGAGGCATCCGATGTCATGTTCTTCCGCGAACACCACGCATATCTGGGGCTGATGTCTAATCTACGCCGCAGCACGTTCGACATCGTCCACAACAATTCGCTGCACTATCTGCCGGTCGCGATGGCGGACACGTTGCCGATGCCGATGGTAACGGCGCTTCACACCCCGCCGTTCTGCTGGTTGGAGAGCGGCATCCGGCTATGCCGCGCTAAGAGCACTCGGTTCGTCGCGGTGTCCCAGACGATTCGTGAACTCTGGTCACCAATCGTTCCCATCGACCGTGTGGTCGGCAATGGCATCGATCTAGGCAAGTTTTCGTATCGCGCCAAAGCCGACGCTGAGCCCTACCTCATCTGGTATGGCCGCATCGTGCCCGAAAAGGGCGCGCATCTGGCCATTGCCGCCGCGCGACTGGTAGGTTTGCCGCTTCGCATCGCGGGTCCGATATCAAACCCGGCCTATTTCGCGGCCGAGATCGAGCCTCACCTCGACGATAACATTCGGCACATCGGGCATCTCGATCATGAGAGCCTGTCGCGGCAGATCGCGGGTGCACGAGCGTTCCTGTGCACGCCCTGCTGGGATGAACCTTTCGGTCTGGTCGTCGCCGAGGCGCTGTCGTGCGGCACGCCGGTGGCGGCATTCGCCCGGGGTGAGATACCCAATCTGGTCGATGCCGATAGCGGCGCGTTGGCGACGCCGGGAGATGTCGTATCGCTCGCCGATGCCGCCCGACGGGCGATGGCCCTCGACCGGGCGACTTGCCGTGCGCGAGCCGAAGCGATCTGCGATGCAGGCGCCATGATTGACGGATACGAAGCCTTGTACAACGAGCTGGTCGCGCCCCGCTCTCTCGCGTTGCAGGCCGAAAACGATAGCGGTCCTTCTGCCCTGAGCCTTGTCGACAACTCATGAACAAGGCGGTGTGCATCTGCGTACCTGCACGCAACGAAGCGGCGCGTCTGCCGATCCTGCTCGGTGCGCTTGCAGCACAAACCTACACCGGAACCATCCATGTCGCACTGTGCATCAACAACAGCGATGACGAGAGCGCATCGATTGCGGCGGATCTGGCCACGCATCGCGGCTCAAGGCTCAACGTGCGGATCGACGGATGCGTGCTAGCGCCTGACGAGGCGCATGTGGGAACGGCAAGGCGGCGCGCCATGCACGTCGGTTCGGACATCGTCGGCGATCGCGGCGTGCTGATCTCGACCGATGCTGATTGCCGGCCGCCAGATGGTTGGATCGCGGCCAACCTGGCGGCAATGGACGCGGGTGCGGACGTGGTCGGCGGACGAATCGTGCTGGATAACCTTGAGCCAGTCTCGATGGCCGTGATGTCGGTCGTCACCCAGTTCGATCGTTATTGGGCAATGGTGCGCGAGATCGAGGATGCGATCGATCCGGTGCCGCACGATCCGTCGCCCCGCCATGGCGATCACACCGGTGCCAGCCTGGCGATCGGCGCCGATATGTATCATGCGATAGGTGGCGTGCCGGCAATCCCGTGCGGTGAGGATCGCGCGCTGGTGACCGCCGCGGTCGCGGCGGGTGCGCGGCTCGTGCACCCGCTGCCGGTTTGGACCCGTGTCTCCGCGCGGACCGAAGGGCGCGCTGCCGGTGGGATGGCCACGTCCATGGCCGAGCTTGCCGACACGATCAACGATGGTGGAGCGCCGCGGGTGGCGGCATTGGAACACTGGGCGCGCCGAGCGGCCTGGCGGCGCGAGGAACGTCGGCAAAAGGGCATATCGGCAATGCTGGCCCATGAAAGTCGTTTGCCACCGATGCCGAAGGACATGGCGCTTTGGGACGTTGTGCGATGACTCGGCCGATCGGTTATTATGTTCATCACCACGGCGTCGGCCATCGCGCCCGCGCTCTGGCTATTTCCGATGAAGGGAATGGCAGGGTCACGATGCTTGGTACGGGTCTGGCAGGGAAAACGGGATCACACCCCTTTGTCGATTTGCCGGATGACCGCATCGATACCGCGTTCAATAACGGGGATGGCGAGGTAAACCGCCCGGCCGCGCTCCATTACGCGCCGATAGATCATGATAACATCCGCCGCCGGGTTGCCGCGATCAGTGCGTGGATAGCCGAGGCGCGACCCGCGCTGATGGTTGTCGATGTGTCATGCGAAGTCGCAATGCTTGCACGGCTCGCTTCGGTGCCCATCGTCTATGTGCGGCTTGGAGGAAGGCGGGACGATGCTCCGCATGTCGAGGCCTTCAACGCTGCGATCTCCATCGTCGCACCGTTCGCATCGCCACTCGACGATCCGGCGATGCTGGGATGGGTCAGCGACAAGACCACCTACATATCGGGGCTGAGCCCACGTCCGCCATCGGTCACGGTGGCGACCGACACGGTGCTGGTCGTTCTGGGCGGCGGGGGCTCGTCCACTGACGCTGCTTTTTGGGGGCGCGCGGCGCGTGTCGTCCCCGATCGCAAATGGGTCGTCATCGGCCCGTGTGAGCAAGCGACTGATCTTCCGATCAACTTGTTGATCCTTGGGTGGGTCGGCGATGCGGCGGCATGGATCGCGCGCGCAGGCGTCGTGATCGGAGGTGCTGGAAATGGCGTGATCGGTATCGTGCTGGCAGCGCGTCGGCCGTTCGTGTGCGTTCCGGAAGACCGCCCGTTCGGCGAGCAGCACTCGAACGCGCGCGGCCTGGCTGCAGCCGGTGCAGCGGTGGTGTGCGAGGATGCTGCCGCTGCGGACTGGCCCATGTTGATTGCGGCCGCCGAACGCCTGAACCCTGCCGCGGCAGCAGCGCTGGATACGCCCGACGGGGCGGCGCGCGCGATGGCACATCTGATTGCGCTTGCGGACCGAGAGTGAACATGACCGACCTACCAAAGGTTTTGGACGACCCGCTCGTCGGCGAGTTGGCACGGCTTGGGGTCGGCTATGACGACGCGCCTGGCTACCCGGTCGATAGTATTGCGGTCCTGGCGCGTTCGGGACTCCTTCGACGTTTCGCGCCGGTCGCGTCTGGCGGCGACAAGTTCGGCGATCCGGTAGAGCGTCATTATGCAATGCTTGATGCGCTACGCCGCGTCGGCCGCGGTGATCTCAGCGTTGGGAGGCTCTTCGAAGGGCACGTTAACGCGCTAGCTTTGTTCGACTGGTATGCGACGGCTGACCAGAATGCGTGGCTGCGCGAGCTACTCGATCAGGATGCGGTATTCGGCGTTTGGGCGACGCAACCGGCACCCGGCGTGACGTTGATTGAAGATGACGACGGTGCGCGGCTGCAAGGTGCCAAAAGCTTCGCAAGCGGTGCTGGCGGCATCGACTTCGCGATCGTTACCGTCCGTCCCGCAGATGGAACACGACGTCTCGCGATCGTCGCCGCAAATGAAACTGAACGAACGGATGCGAGCGGCTGGCGGGTTCGAGGGATGCGCGCGAGCATGAGCGGGACGTATGATCTGACCGGATATCGGATCGATGACCCCGCGCTGCTCGGCGCCCCGGGCGATTACGACCGCGAACCGCGGTTCACGGCCGGTGCTTGGCGGTTCACGGCGGTGCAGCTTGGCGGGATCGAGGCGCTCCTGGCAGAAACGCGAGCCATGCTGTCAGATGCCGCTCGCGCCGATGCACTGTCGCGCGCAGCGTTGGGTCACGCAATTGTGGCGACACGAACGGCTTGGCTATGGGTGCGCGAGGCCGCTCTGCGTGCCGGTCGCGAAGATGCCGACGCAGCGGCTTTTGTGCGGATAACCCGCGGCGTGGTGGAACGCGCGGCGCTCGACGTGATGGAGCATGCGGCCCGGCTGGTCGGCACCCGCAGCGCCTTCACTGAGCAACGTGTCGACAAGATCACTCGCGATCTCAGTCTGTACTTGCGTCAAGCCGGCCCCGATCAAGTTCGCGATACCGCAGTTCGCGACTGGATTGAGCATGATTGCTGGGGCGAGGATCCGCTGTGGTGATCGCGCCGCTGCTGCTGACGAGCCGCTATGCGCGTGCACGATGGTTGGTGCTGGCGCCCCATGCCGACGATGAAACGCTAGGCGCCGGCGCTCTCATCTCCGAAACCGCCGCGGCGGATCGCTTGGCGGGATTGGTGTATCTAACCGACGGCGCAGCGTCGCATCGCGCTGGCGGGCCGTGGCTTGCGCGGGTTCGAGAACGCGAGGCAAGGCTTGCGGCACGTCGCTTGGGATACAGCGGACGGCCTGAGTTCCTAAAATGGGCCGACGCGCATCCGCACGACCCCGAAAGCGCGGCATGGCGGTCGACCGTTCGCCGGCTTGCCATGCTCATCCGTACCCTCCGCATTGATGCAGTCGCCGTCACCGGGGCCCAGGAGCCGCATTGCGACCATGCCGCATTTCATGCACTCGCCACGGCGGCCATCTACTCGGCCTGCCGGTCCGTCGCGCTGTTCGAGTACCGCGTATGGAGTGATCCAGCACTGGCGGCCGCAAGGCGAACCTTCCGTACTCGTGCAATGTCTTCAGGAATACGTCGTCACGCATTGATGGCCCACCGAAGCCAGACGAGCGCTGTATATGGTAAGGGGTTCCGCCTTGCTCCTGCTGCACGGCGGATGCCGGCCTTCGATGTCCTGCATTTGAACGAGGTGCGCCATGTCGTCCGGGAATAGCCTCGACGCCAATTACTTCGATGGCATTTTTGCTGGTAACGATGATCCGTGGTCGCTTGCTAGCAGCGATTATGAGGCGGCCAAATTCGCGCATACCGTGCGCATGCTGGACGATCGCCGCTATGTTTCTGCGCTCGAGATTGGGTGCGCGCACGGCGTGCTCACGCAGAAGCTTGCCCCGCTTTGCACGCGCTTGTTGGCGATAGACATTGCGCAAGGTGCCATCGACGCCGCGCGCAAGCGATGCGCCAAGCTGCTTCAGGTACGCTTTGATCGGCTAGCGTTTCCACGCGAAGCACCGGCGGTCGGCGGGCTCGACTTGGTCGTATTGTCCGAGGTCGCCTACTACTGGAGCGACCATGATCTGTCGGCGGCAGGAGATTGGCTGAGCCAGAACATTGCACCTGGTGGCCGGATCCTACTGGTGCACTACATCGGCGAAACCGACTATCCGCAGACCGGCGACGAAGCGACGACGAAGCTGCGTGAGATACTGGGAAGTGCGGTAGCCGTTGTCCACGCCGACCGCGCCGAGCGATATCGGCTCGATATGTGGACGCGCCGGTGACTGGGCTAAGCGTGCTGACGATCGTCCGCAACCGGACCGCGCATTTCGTCAATTTGGTCGAGGGACTGCGGCGTTCGTCGCTGCAACCAACCGAGCTTGTCGTTGTCGACATGAGCGATGAGCCGATCGCTGCGCCGTCAACGACGTTCCCGGTGAAGATACTGCGCCTGCCGACCACCGGCCTGCCCCTCGCCATGGCGCGCAATCGCGCTGCCGGTGCCGCGACGAGCAAGCGACTGCTTTTCCTAGACGTGGATTGCATCCCGTTGCGCGAATGCCTCGCTACGCTAAACGCTGCGCTTGACTCTAATGATGCCCTGCTCTGCGCCGACGTTCGGTATCTGGGCCCTGGTGATGCCGGTAACGATTGGACTGACGTTGAGTTGTTGCAAGCAGGCAGGTCGCATCCGGCACGTCCGTTTCCAACTAACGGCGTTCGACGCGAGCGCAACGCCGGACTGTTCTGGTCACTGACCTTTGCCATGCATCGGGCGCGCTTTGCATCGCTGGGCGGCTTCGACGAGCGTTTCAGCGGCTATGGCGCTGAAGATACCGACTTCGGTTTTCGCGCTGATGCGGCGGGCGTTCCGCTACTGTTCGTTGGCGGAGCGATCGCCTGCCACCAACATCACCCCGTCTACAATCCACCGCTGCAGCACTTCAACGATATCATCAGAAATGCGCAGCTGTTTAAGACGATTTGGAGCGTCTGGCCGATGGAAGGTTGGCTGGAAGCTTTTCAAGCTATTGGCCTTATAGCCTTTGAAGATGACCGTCTTATAGTGCTTCGGTCGCCCGACCCAGCAGAGATCGTCAAAGCGCAAGTTGTCCAGAACACCTTGTTACCTATTGCAAACCCGCTTCCGTCGAAGCTGCAAAGCTGCGGAGTTGTAAGCGCTATTGCGAGCACTGGTTGATGTACCACAAAGAGGCTTTTGCTAAGCTCATTCAAAATGCTGACGGACGGACGCGGAAGGGCGCTAGGTCGCCAATCACCTGGATAATTCGTTCGTCTACTAATCACAACAGATTCGACCCATTTCAGACGTTCAGACCTTCCTGCCCGTTACCCAGTTTCGGGCATTTGTTCATTGCGCGTCTGCCACGGGACGGTCGCCGAGGAACTCGCTGCTAACCCGCGTTTCCAATGCTAATTCGTGCAGGATCTCAACCGCGGGCCCCTTCTACCGCTCGGCGATGGCGCGTTCGGTGCCGCGCTCTGCTGCGTCGGTGTGCAGTAGCCGCTTCGGGCGCATGATCTCCACGCCGACGTAGTCGCTGTCGATCCTCCCATTGGGCCTGAACGTCGCCATCCAGGCCACGATTGTGGAAAGGTGGAGGACCTGTGACCTGCTGGCGCAACAAGGAACCACTCTGATAAACGCGTTGAGCGCGCGTTTGCTAGAGTGTGGCAGAATTACCAGCAGCGGGCTTGCGGGTATAACTGCGCTGGTGAGGCTCCTCCACAGGAGGCACAGAAGAAGATGTCGGCACACGCAACCTCAGCCTGAAAACGACAATTGCGCTACACACCGATGATTGGAACCGCTCAGCTCGCCAGCCGCAGCGCAGACGCATCCTTTGCAAAGCGAAACATGCCCCGGCCGCTTCGTTTCGCTTCATAAAGCGCAACATCTGCACGGGCCATTAAATCATCCAACTCCACAGATGTCTCGGAAAGCACGATGCCGATCGATGCACCGACCCGTACTGCCTCAGGGCCAAGGGCAAAGGGCTCGGACACGCACGCCGTTAACCGTCGCGCCATCTCTGTCACTTCGCTCTGGTGCCGGACCCTAGAAAGGATCACGATAAACTCGTCGCCCCCAATTCGGAACGCATCCTCACCAGGGCCGAGGCAGGCACATAATCGGGCGGCGACTTGGCTCAACAGCGCGTCCCCAAGCTGATGCCCGTGCAGGTCATTCACCGGCTTGAATCCGTCAAGATCGAGATAGAGCAGGGCCATTGGTCGCACTGGGCCGAAACAACGTGTCAAAATGTTCGCGCAGAGCCAAACGATTGTTCAGCCCGGTGAGCGGATCACGACGCGCAAACTGCATCAGGTCTCGCTGCGACACCAACTGATCAAGCGTCGTCTCGTACAGATGCCTAGTCAGCTGCACCGATGCAACGAATAGCACGATCGCGATTGTGGCCAACGCGAGCAAGGTGAAGGTAGGATCAAGTCGCGTCCCGTGGTCGAGGAACGACATCAATCCTATGATTGTCGGGACCAGCGCCAGCATAATGCTCGGCAGGCACACCAACGGCCGTATCGCCGTCCGCAAAATCAAGGAGAAGACGTAGCAGCACAGCCCACACACGACGAGCAGCGTCAGCGCCGGATCGCGGTAGGACAACACGTGCAGGTTGGTGATGCCTAGGAGAAGGCTGGTGATGCAACTGCCCAAGCCATAGCCGAGCTCCCGGCGACGCGCTGACAACAGATCGCGCGGATGCGAGCCGCCGGTTTGTCGCATACGTTGCATCAAGATCAGGCGAGCAGCCGACACGAGGGCGATCATTAGGAGGAGAACTGCCGGTACCAAATCGCGGTTGAGCGCCGCTTGCGCACCTGTTCCGCAGGCGATCGCACCCACCAGCCCAATCCCGCCGCCACCGCTCAGCAGTTTAGAGGTCAGTTCAACCTCAATTGCCGCCGGCGCTGGTGGAAAAAGCCGTCGAAGAAGGCTCAACGTGCCGTCCTTGTTTGGGCTTGATGAAGCAACGATCCTAAGGTCTGCGCCATTGAGATTTCATTAAGCTTGCTCCGTGCGCTTCGGAGCAGAAGCCGAACAACAGCCAGACAATAAGACCCAATCCTAGCCATTGACGACGCGATCGACACATCCCGTAAGATGACACCCGCCAGCGCGTCCAACAAATCCGTCAGTCGCTCCGGTTGCCGCGATGCCGTGATTGAGATCGGCTTGGCCGGAACCAGGCTGCCTGCGTAGCCAAGGCGGCGGATGAACAATCCTACGCCCTTGCCGGTGCGCGTTCGACGAACGTGACGGGATCGTCATCTCCAGGCTGTTTGGGCGTGACAAAGCGCGCTAGCTTTGGCCGGATGCGCATCTCGAAGCGATCGATAAGCTCATATACCGCCGGGACGAGCACCAGCGAGAGGACGGTCGAGCTCAGCAGCCCCCCGATCACCGCAACTGCCATTGGTTGGCGAAAGGTTGCCCCTTCGCCGATGCCGATCGCCGTCGGCAGCATGCCCGCGCCCATCGCGATCGTCGTCATCACGATCGGCCGCGCCCGCTCCTTGCAGGCATTAACGATGGCATCGCGCTGTGCCTGGCCGGCGCGTTCATCCTCGATCGCGAACTCGACCAGCAAGATCGAATTCTTCGCCGCCAAGCCAAGCAACATGAGCAATCCAATAAGCACCGGCATCGTGATCGCCAGCCCGGCAAGCTTCAAGGCGACAAACGCGCCAATGATCGTGAGCGGCAGTGCCGACAGGATCGTGACCGGCTTGAAGAAGCTACGAAACAGCAGGACCAGGACAAAATAGATCAGGAATACGCCCGACGCCATTGCACCGATGATATTGCCGAACAACTCGTTCATAGCTTCGGTGTCGCCGGTGGGGGCTTCCCGCACGCCGGACGGCAAATTCTGCATGATCGGCAGTTTCATGATTTCTTCGCGCGCTTCGCCCAGCGTAACGTCGTTCAGATCACCTTTAACCGACAGCCGTTGTTCGCGATCATATCGAATGATCTCGCCGGGCCCGGCTTCGAAAGAAATGTCAGCGATCGACGACAGCGTCGTGGTTTTCCCGTCCAGTGTCGGAATACGTAGGCTGGCGATCGACGTCAGGTCTTCGCGCGCGGTCCGCGGCAGCCTCACGCGTATCGGTATCTGCCGCTCACCTTCGGAGAATTTCGCAGTGTTCGCGTCGATGTCACCGATCGTTGCCACGCGGACGGCCTGCGCTATCGCCTGCGAGGAAACATTGAGGCGCGACGCAGCCTCGGAAATCGGCCGGATCACCAGCTGGGGCGCCGATGGCGGCGGCGACGGTCGCGGTTCAAGCACTTCCTTGACGGTGCGCATTTGTCCCAGCAATTTGCTCTGCGCCTGCTGAAGCGTTTCCGGGTCTGATCCTGCAAGCACGATCTCGACGCCGGCGGACCCGAAACCGCCCTGGTTGGTAATGCGAACATCAGGAATGGTCCGCAGCATGGCTGTGATCGACCGCTGGAACGCGTCGGTGGTTTTGGACCGGTCATCCTTGAGCACCACGGTCAACGTGCCCGAACTAACCCCCGACGACCCGCCGCTGCCGCCCATGCCGCCGCTGCTGATCGAGCCGACCTGCGCGAACACGGTTTCGACATCCGCCCGGGCAAGAAGCTTGTGGGTAGCGTGCCGAACCGCCTCGTCCATGTCGGCGGTCGTGGCGCCCTGCGGCCCTTCGACTTCGAGATAGAAATAGCCTGGGTCCGAGGTCGGCTGGAATCCGGTCGGCATCGTCGAGGCAAGTGCAAGCGATGCAAAGAGCGCAACCGTGCCGAGCAGGATCGTCAGCCAGGGATGCTTGAGCGCACCATCGAGTGCGCTGGCATAGAAACGCGGCAGCGGCCGGTGAGGCACCTCATGTTTTAGCGGACGCAGAAAATAGGCTGCCATCAACGGCGTCACGAAGCGGGCAATGAGCAGCGAGAACAAGACCGCAACCGAGACGGTTACGCCGAACTCTTTGAAAAACTGCCCCGCCTGCCCGCTCATGAACGATACCGGCGTGAAGACCACGACGATTGCCATCGTGGTCGCGATCACCGCCAGGCCGATCGCATCAGCACCGATCAGCGATGCGCGGTAGGGGCTCTCACCCCGCTCGATACGCTTTTCGATATTCTCGATCTCGACGATCGCGTCATCGACGAGAATGCCGATGACCAGCGTCAGGCCTAATAGCGTAATGATGTTGAGGCTGAACCCGAACGCCAGCATCGCCGCGAAGGTCGGGACGAGCGACAGCGGCATCGCCACCGCGGCGATGAGCGTCGCCCGCCAGTTGCGCAGGAACAGAAACACCGCCAGCGCGGCCAGCACCATGCCTTCGATCAGGACATGGACGGTGGCCGAATAGCTCTCGCGCGTTTCCTTCACCGTCGACACGATCTTGCGTATCTCGATGTCGGTTCGCCTGGAGTCCAGCTGCTGCACGGCTTCGTCGATCGCACGCTCGACCGAGACATCGCTCGAATTGGTGGTCTTGCTGACTTGGAAGGCCACCGCAGGCCGGCCGTCCAGCCGCGCGAACCCGCGCTTCTCGCTCCTGCCATCAGAAATGGTGGCGACGTCGCCCAGCCGGACATAGCGGTTCGACACCGGTATGGTGACGTCGTTAAGTGCGGCCACCGTCGTCGCCGAGCCCAGCACGCGAATCGTTTGTTCGCGCGTGCCAATATCGGCGCGGCCGCCGGTATCGTCGCGGTTGAGATTAGCCAAAGCCGTGTTGATGTCGGCCGCCGTCAAACTCCAGGCACTGAGCCGATCGGCATCGAGCGTGACGTTGATCTCACGGTCGACCCCGCCGACCCGCGTGACCTGCGCGACACCGCCGACCGCCTGGACGGAGCGCGCGATCGTGTCGTCGACAAGCCACGACAAATCCACATCGGACATGCCTGGCGCGCTGACCGCATAGGTCAGGATCGGCGCGCTCGACTGGTCCACCCGGCTGGTGCTGGGGGCATCGATGCCTTGTGGAAGGTTAGCCCGGGTCGTTTCGACTGCGGTCCGGACATCGTCGGTGGCCTTTTGCATTTCGCTGCCAAGCTCGAATTCGGCGGTCGTCACCGACGAGCCGAGGGTAACCGTCGAACTGACATGGCGCAGGCCGGCGATGCCAGTCAGCGCATCCTCGATCGGGCGCGTGATCTGGGTCTCGACCTCCGAAGCCGCGGCACCGTTCTGAGTGACCGTGACCTGGACGCTGGGAAAATCGATGTTCGGGAACTGCTTGACGACCAGCGACCGATAGCTCGCAATACCCGCGAGTGTCAGCGCGATCACCATCAACACCACCGGAATGGGATTGCGGATGGCCCAGCTGGACAAATACATCAGCGAAGCTCCTGCGCACTGGCAGCAACCGGCTTGACCTGATCGCCCTCCAGAACGAAGCTCTGGCCGCGCAGAAGTACCCGAGTACCCGCTGCCGGTCCTTTGATCAGTTCGGCAAAGCCGCCGCCTCGGCGCCCTACCTTCACCGACACTTCGCGCACCCTGTTGCCTTGGCCGATGGTCGTGACGGTCGCGCCATCGGCGCCGAAGCGTATCGCCGCCTCGGGTACCGCGGTCACCTTCGCGCTGTCAGCCTGCAGGATCGCCTTGGCGAAGCCGCCGGCGCGTATGTTGCTTTGCGCCGGCAGCGTGATGCGCACCCGGCCTAACCGGGTTTGCGCATCGATTTCGGAGGCAATCAGCCGTACCCGGCCCGTCACTTCGGCACCATCGGCCAGCGTTACTTGGGCAGCCTGGTCCAGACGTATCAGGGTGATGCTCTGCTCGGGGATCTCGGCGTTCAATTCGACCTGCCCGTTGCGCGCAATCCGGAACAGCGTGGTCTGGGGCGAGGAAACATCACCGGGCCGCGCGGTCCGCTCGAGGATGCGCCCAGCGACCGGTGCGCGGATAATCATCAATCGCTCGCGCACGCGCTTGTCGGTCAGCATGGCTTGCGCCTGTGCCAATTGTGCCTGGGCGGTGCGGGCGCCCAGCCGCCGCTCCTGAATGGCTTCGGCCGACAGCACGCCACTGTCGTCGAGGCTGGCTACTCGCTGCGATTGCGCTTGCGCCTGCTCGGCGCTCACGCGGGCCTGCGTTACCGCGGCCTGCTGCTGCGCGATCTCGGATCGCAACAGTGTGTCGTCAAGGACGGCCAGCGGCTGACCGGCGGTAACCCAATCACCTTGGTCCACCATCACCCGCTCGACCTGATAGCCCGAAAGCTGCGGCGCTACCGCTGCTTCCTCTCGCGCGGCCAGTTGGCCCGAAGCGGCGATGCCGCTTTCGATCGCCCGGCTATCGATGGTTACGAATTTGACGGTTCGGGGCGTGGCAGCTTCTTTGCCGACGTCGGTCGATTGCTGCGAACAGCCCGCCAGCGCGGCCGTACAAAGCAGCACGGCGCCGATACAGCTGGTACGTGGCAGGCGTTTCATTGGGACCCCTTGGAAGCATTGAGAGCCGTGGTCGTGGCGTCGCCGGCGGTCCAACCGCCCCCGAGCGCGCGATAGACGTTCACCGCGTCGGTAAGTGTCGTGGACTGAAGCTGGGAAAGCAGCGTCGTCGCGCTGCGCCAACTGCGCTCGGCGGTAAGAAGCGTCGTGAGATCGGTGATCCCCGCGCGGTAACCCGTCCGCTGGGCATTGAAAGCATAGCGGGCGCGCTCCTCGGCAACCGCAAGCTGTTGCAGGCGAGCCCGGTCGGCCGTGTAGGTGGTGATCGTGTTTTCGGCTTCGCCATAAGCAGTCTGCACCGCCTTCTCGTAGGCAATTACCGCCTGCTCGCCTCGCGCCCGCTCGGCGCGAATTTCGGCCAACAGCCGGGGGCGATCCAGGATCGGCATCAGGAAATTGGCGCCGATCGACCACAGGCCGGAAGAATAGGCATTGTCGCCAGTAATCTTTGTCTGGGTCGCGCTTGGGCTTAGCGTGAAGCTGGGGAACAGCGCCAGCTGATCCAGCTTCAGATTGCCCATCGCCGAGCGCACGCGCGCCTCGGCTTCGCGAACATCGGGGCGTCGCATCAGCAATTCGCCGGGGGTTGTCTGGGGGACCGCCGGGGGCGTGCCGAGCCGGGCTTCGATCTGCAGTTGCTCGACAGGATCGGTGCCGCGGCCCAGCAAAACCAGCAACGTGCGCTTCGAAACCGTCAGCTGGGCTTCCAGCGCCTGCCGGCTGGCAATCGCGGTGGCCAGATCGGAATCGAGCGTTGCGGAATCGACCGGGGCGCCGATGCCGACCGCAACCCGCTTGCGACCGATATCGGCAAGCTCGCGCGTGACACGTTCGGTTTCCCTGGCCTGTTCGAGCTGAACCGCTAACCCGCGTGCCTCGAAGAGCCCGCCGGCGACATTGGTCGCCAAGCTTTGGCGCGAGGCTTCATAGGTGAAGCGCGCGACCGCCAGATCGGCGTCGGCGCTCGACCGCAGCGCCGAGCGCCGCCCGAAAAGCCCCAGTTCCCAGCTCGGGCTGAAGCCGCCGCTATAGGTCGTCGTCTGCCCCGCCCCGGTGAGCGCGCCGACGAGACTAGTGCCATCGGAATCGTCGCCGGTGCCGGTGTTCAGGCCGGAGATCGTGCTTCGCTGATAAGTCACAGACCCGCTGAGGCCACCTTGTGGATCATATTGCGCCATCGCCTGTCGGCGGTTCGCTCGCGCTTCGTCCAATACGGCGATCGCGGACCGCGCGTCGGGCGCGCTGGCCAGCGCCTGCTCGATCATCACCGCCAGCTGGTGGTCGTCGAACAACACCCACCACCGATCGAGCGCTGACGCGTCGAGCGTATCCGCCTGGACCTGGAACGCTGGCGGCAGCTGAATGTCGGCGCGCCGCAGCGGGGTTCCGCATGCCGCGAGCAGGCTCGCCCCCGCCAAGATGGTCCAATGTCTTAGATCAGGCCTCGCTCCCGACGCTCGGACGCCCGCGTGACGATAGATGTTGATGCTCATTCGATCTCGAAACTGCGCAGAGGCGGGCATGCCGCCGCCTATTGCTTGAAGAAACTCAGCCCTCCTGTTTGCGCGGTGTGTCTGCCGAATTTCGTTTCGTCTCGTTCTTGGGAAGGCAGGTTTACGGTGGCGATCACGCCTCCTTCTGGATGGTTCAGCACGGTCACGTCGCCGCCGTGCGCCCGCACCATGCCGCGCACGCTTGCCAGCCCTAGGCCGACGCCGCCGGTTTCGCGGTTCCGCGACCGTTCGCCCCGGAAAAATGGTTCGAACACGCGATCGAGATCTTCGATCGCGATGCCGGGGCCGTAATCCCTGACCCGAACTTCAGCCGTGCCCTGTGCGTGCAGCAATTCGACGCACGCAGTGCCGGCGTACCGCAGCGCGTTCCCGATCAGATTGTTCAGCACCGCCCGCAGCGCCACCGGGTCCGCATCGATGATCAGCGCTTCTCCGGGCTCGACCCTCACATCGCCCCCAAGATCGACGAAATCGTCCACGACGGCTTCGACAAGCGCACGAAGGTCGAGCCGGCGGCGCACCCTGGGCTCGCTGACGTCGCGAACATAGTTCGTCGCGGCACCGATCATCGCGTCCATTTCGGTGATTGCCCGCGCAATGGGCGGCCGATGCTGTTCGGGCAACCGTTCCATCTGCAGCGAAAGGCGCATCAGGGGCGTGCGCAGGTCATGCGCGATCGCGGCGATCATGATCGTCCGATCCTCGACATACCGATTGAGCCGCCGCTGCATCTCGTTAAACGCCTTGGCAGCGTGCGCGATTTCGGGCGGCCCTTCTAGCGGAACCGGCGCGCTACTGGGGTCCTTGCCCAGCCGATCGGCGGCGTCGGCGAACAGGGTGATTGGACGCGCCGCGCGCCGCGTAAGCAGCCAAGCAAAACCGATCGCCGCGAGCAGAGACGAGGTAATGAGCAGGAGCGCGCCGATCCGCCACCGCTCGAATCCGGTCCGGGCTGGGCGCGCAGACACCCAGTTGCCGTCCGCGCGACGAATTGACACCGTGAAGCCGCCAAGGAGAACCTCCTGCAGAATATCCTGCTGCCGCGCTCCCGGATTGGAAAACAACGGCAGGTCGCGGGACGGCATCAGCACGCCGGAGATCCGAACGTGGTCAAGGGGAAGCGCCAGTTGGCGAGCGACGGCCCTGCGCAGCGCCGCAGCGCGTGGATTGTCGTCGCTCTGTATTGCCCTAGCAGGCGTAATGATGATCTCGCCGCCTGCGTCTGCGCCGCGACGCAGGGCATTGGCTACCTGGGCGACCGTATAGATACGCGGTAATGGTGGCCCGATGAGTACGACGAACGCCACGTTCAGCAATTGAACGGCGCCCACACAGGCCAGGACAATGGTGAACATCCGCAGATACAATGGCGGGCGAATGGATCGGTGCCACATCATGCGCGTCGCACATGCGGGGCGAACACATATCCCTCGTTCTTTACGGTTCGGATCAACGCATCGCCCGGCGCACGTAGTTTGCGCCTTAACCGGCTGATCTGGACGTCGACCGCGCGGTCGAAGGCGTCGCTGTCCGGGCCGCGCGCGAAATGCAGCAACTGATCCCTCGTCAGGACCCGGCGAGGTCGCTCGATCATCGCGCGCAGCAACGCGAATTCGCCATCGGTCAGCTGCACGAGCACGCCGTCAGGGTCGACGAGCTCATGCGCTTCGACGTCGATCCGCCAACCCTCGAAGACGTACCCGTGTCCCGAGAGCGTGACCGCGCCACGCGAGCGCAACGCGGCTTGCACGGTAGCAAGCACTTCGCGCGCGCTGCAGGGCTTTGACAAATAATGCCCTGCTCCAACTTCCAGGCCACGGATACGGTCATGTTCGCGGCCAAGCGCGCTCAGCATCACGACCGGCGGCCCGGCCTGGTCCGAAAGGCGGCGGCAGGCCGACAAGCCGTCCTCTCCCGGCATCATGACGTCCAGCAGCACCAGGTCGACCGTTTCGCGCGCCAGTACGGCCTCCATGGCAAGCACGTCCTTGCAGGCAAAGGCCCGATAGCCCCTAGATGAAAGATATTCGACCAGAAGATCACGGATATCGGCATCGTCGTCGACGACAAGAATGACTACTTGCTCTTCCAGCGATATTCCGCGTTCGAGGTTCGAAATCATCTCCATTTCGACAAATTCGGCTGAGTGACATCGTAATAGCGGCATAGAGATCGGCGCCTGCTGCGCTTTCGTGCGCTAGACCTACTCGCTTATATTTCAGCCAACCGCTAAGAGGCATCGAGCTTCCGGCAAATGTCTCCGCTGGGCAATCGACGTTACCGCGGTATTTCTGTCCCCGTTCTGATCCGGCGCACCCGTGTGGACGAAATTCGCCGGACATATTGGTGGTGGAGACAAGTTCGGCGATCAGCCGACCCGAGCCCCCATACGCTGATCGGCGATAGTCGTTCGCGCGCCTTCGTCATTCGAACTCCGCACGGAAATCGGACGATCAAGGCGCCCAGGCTATCGAACGGCTCAACCACAGGATGACAAAATATGTTCAGATTTAGCATGACGATGGCTGCTGCAGCGATGATGCTGCTCGCGGCCCCTGGCGAGGCGCAGCGCTCGCCCGACCGGCAGGACAGCCGCTATGTCGAGACCTGCCTGAAAAATGCCCCGCAGCCACCCCGGGCAGCCCAGGCGCAGCCGGCACGCGGCCGACAGACCCAACCTCGCAACGTTCAGAATCAGCGATCCAATGCCCATCGGACAGCGTGCGCGCCGCTACAAGTCCTACGTCCGGCGCACCGATACGTACAGTCCCGGGCGCGGGCGAGCAAGGCAACGCTGTCGCCTGTAGTCGATACGCTGGTCCAATAGGGTAGGCGGCGGTAGATCACCCGGCGGCGGCACCGCCGCCTATCCGACCCGGCGGATCACCACCCATCGTCCCGACGACAACTACGCAGCCCACTGAACCGCGGGTGTGAACAGATAGCCGCCATGGGCAGCGTTATGAAGGAAAGACTACTTACCGCGAGCGCCTGCCGAAAGCTGCCAGTCCGGTTTCCACCATGAATGCACGTCCGCGCACTTTCGGAGCAGCCCTTCCAAATTCTTCAGCTTCTGCCATCCGGGTTGTTCGAGAGCATCGCTGCTGCTTTGACGAAACCATTTCCGCTACACAGCGCGACACGTGCGTCAACCCGCCTTAGTTCTGAACAGCCGCTCAGGCGACCCTCCTCACCACGGGACTGCTCAAGTTGCTAACGGAACGGTTCTCAGGTGAAATTCAGCGACACCTCCCCATGTCGGCTGAAGCCACCGCATGAACACCTATCTCACCTCTTCCACTTTTATGGCCTATGGACGCGATCGACAACCTACTCACCGACGAGATCGCAGTATCAGGCGCGGCGCAGCTAAGCGGCGCGCTCCAACTCAGTCGCGCGAAAAGCAGGGTCGCCCGTCGTCTCCGCGCAGCGCGCGCCAGCGCCATGCTGGAGGCAGCAGACGTTGCATCCGCACCGATGCCGGCTTGGATGCTTTCGGCCCGCCCGCTGGTTGCGGCGTGGATCGGTTGGACATCATGCCTCCACGCGATCATCGCAGCGGCGCGAGCGAACAACGACCAGCCGCTGTCCAGCGGCCGCGTCGAAGTGCACCGAGCGGTCGGAGCGCATGCGACCTCGCTGTGCGGCGGCATCTACATGGGAACGCTCACCGGCGTGCTCGCACTCAGCGAGCGGCCGGTGTGCCAGTATATGGACGAACCTGCGCCCAAGATCGTCATCGCACAGTCAGCACTGCCCGAGACGGTCGTCGTAAGCATCGACGGGCCGAGAGATCACAGCAATCGTGGCCGGCGCCTCAGCGACGTCATCGACCATCCGTTCGTCACCGCCTACGATCCGCCTATCACCACCCTTGCGAATGTGGATGGAGCCGTGGAGATGGCGATGGAGCCGGGCTACGTCACGCTCGCGCCGGTCCCGGTCTCAGCGATGCGCGTGGTGCCACCCGACGCCGATTTGGGTCGGCCATGGGAGCTGACGCCGCGAGAGCTGGAGGCGATACGCGTCTGGATGCCGCCGGTTGCGGTTAGGGGGCGCTGAAGCGCAGCCGATCAACCTCATTCGCGACCTGGGCCTCCGACACGTAATCGAGACGACGTAGCTCTCCAACGAGCCGGGACATGAACGAGCGCGTGTCGATCACCACCCCTTCGGTCATAGTGGTGGTCAATACACCGATCAGATCGGTCTCGCCGGAATGAGCGATGACGCGCCCAAGAGGGCCATCGTACCGGCTGTCGCTCGCGGCCTTCTGCCCCAGCCGGGACAGCGCCACCCCCTCAATTGCAAGCACGGGTGTGTGCCGCGCGCTATCGCCGCTCCAGCGATTCCGGGCATCGGCCTCATCCAGACCGCCGATCAGGGACGGAACGATTTCCGCCCAACGTTCGGTCGCGTAGCGGACGGCAACGCTCGGTAGCATGAACGCCGACATCATCCGGAACGCGATCGCCATCCGGGCCAATTCGAGCAGACCATAACTGAATCGCTCATAGGTACGTCCCTCCTCGCGACTCAGCAGCCCCATGCGCTGCAGCTGACGGACGCGAGACTGGAACGCCGATCGAGTCACCCCTTCCATGCCAAGCGCCGACATGAGGACGCGTAGGGCCTCGCTGAAGTCGAGTAGGATAGCGGGTGTATCGTCCTGAGTCGCCATGGCTCGTGCTTGCCGGTCGAAGTGCGTTTCAACAAGCGCCGTATAAGTGTACAGGTCTCCACTTTCTCCTTGCGCGATGATGCGGGAGCCTTTAACGGGAGTGTATGGTTCTCTACATTGGTGTGCGTCTATGAGCTTGTTTCGACACCTTCCCCGACCGAGCAGCGTCCAGCCGCCCACGGCCCCGGTTTCGGCGTTCCGCTTCGCGCGAGTATGGGGCGGGCGCGTTGTTCTGCTACTGCAACCGGTTGGCAGCGCTGCGGCGGCGCAGGCCGTCTGGTCGCGCGAATGCGCCTGCCCCACCGAAGCTGAGACGGTGATCCTCCAGTTGGAAGAGCACGGTGATGGAGCAGCGTTTTTTGAGCGCTTGGTACTGCTGCTCGGTCCAGCGACGCTCGACATCGAGGTCGATACGATGATCGTCGCCGAACGCGAGCGTGCCGCCAAGGAACACGCCGAGGCGCTGGAGAAGGCCGCGGCCAACATGCGCGTGTCATGCTACGCGTCGGACAAGAAGGGTTGGTTCTGTCTAACGCTGCAGCGGGACAGCGCGAGCAAGCCGGAATGGTCGATCGCGTACCGAGGGCGTGCCGAGCGGGAGCGTCTGCGCGACTGGCTACGCTGGCAGAGCGACCGCTTCCTCGAGTTTCTCGACTATGCGGCCGAGCACGGTGCGGATGCGCTGGAGAAGCGCATGGTCGAGGAGATGTTCGAGACCGAGACTTGCGTGAAGCGTAAAGGGCGCGGGGCCGGCGGCACGCGACCGCTGCGGATGTGGAGGGGCGAATGACCGCCGACCTCGCCAGCGTCTTCCAGCCGGCGACCCCGGCGATGATCATCGGCCATTCGGTGAGCGATGGCGTACCGCCGCTTGGGCTAAGTGAGCCGTTCGCCCTCTTGGGCGGCGATCGGCTCGGACCCGCCGGTATCCCATTCCTGGTCGGACACGAGTGGCAGCCAGCCTTCCTTCATTCCGTACGCACCGCGTGTGACGACCTAGTAGCAGCCGGCCGTCCCTGGTTCCGCATGGCACCTGCGCTGCTGGCAGGACCTGCCGGTGCCGGTCGCTCGCACGCGGCGCGATCGCTCGCCCGCGCAGCTGGTGTGCTCCACATCTTCCTCAACCTGTCCGATCCTGTGATCGGCGCCAGCATTTCCGGCTCGACCGACATGAGCGAAGCTTTGTGGGTGTCGCCGATCGTCACCGCCATGGCAGCGACCCGGTGCGCGAACCCGGTCGTGTCGGTGATCGGCGCCGACGTCAACGCCGATGCCGCGGTCGCGCTGGCGTCGATGGTTGACCCGGTCCTCGGCCGTGCATGGATGGAGGAGAGGATCGGGACCGTGGTCGACCTGGGCGAGGTCACCTGGCTCATTCAGGCAGACGCGCCCGAGCGCCTGCCGGCGCCGCTCGCCGACAAGCTCGCTACGATCCCGATTCAGAGCGTGCCCCTTCATGAGCGCAGCGAAATCATGGTCTCGCTCCTAGCCGAGGTGCTCGCCGACCTAGACATCTCGCCTGCCGACCCGGCGGTTCGCTGGCAAGATATCGTGAAGCGCTGCCAGTCGAGCCGCTCTGCAGGCGGAGACGAACCGCGTTTCCGCAACTTGCGTCCTGGCTGGTGGGCCGGGTCGTGGCACTCGCCGCGCGACACCTACGACCAGCTCAGGACGGCGGTCCTTGAGGCCCAGTACGACGCTGCCGCCGCGCGGCTCGGCGGCGCGGGCGACAGCCATTAGAAATGAAGGAGAGCATCATGATCCAGCATGCAGGCACCGCATCGACCCGCCTTCCCTCGCCGCCAGCGGCGGTCCGCCCCGTCGCCGCGTCCGAGCCCGCCACCATTCGGCGTCGCGCTCTGTACCTTGTTGGGGAGGAGGACCGTTCGGCAGCCAAGCCGGCCGTCGCGGCCGAGCGGACGATGATCTGCCTCAACGGCAAGTGGCATGCGATGCGTGCGGACATGGCAACTTTCGAGCAGATTGTCGGCCTCGCCATCACCGTCAACCCGGGCCAGACCGTCACCTCGCTTTCGGTCACCTACCGGCGCGGCGCGCCCGACCGCACGGCCGGGTCGCTCAACCCCGGTGATGTGGTGCCGATCGTTGAGGGCATGCTCTTCAACGCCAACGCCACCGTGCTGAGCTGATCGCCATGCGGCCGACGCCCAGCCCTTTCATCTATCCGGACACTGCAACGACCCGCGCCGGGATCGAAGCGGTGTCGCAGAAGCTGGTCGGCGGCAGTGTCGCGATCCTGGGCCTTGGCGGCACCGGGTCATACATTCTCGATCAGCTCGCGAAGACGTCGGCCGATGCCATTCACCTCATCGACGGCGACGTCATGCAGCCGCACAATGCGTTTCGCAGCCCCGGCGCGGCTTCGCTGGAGGACGTCGGTAGAAACCTGCCCAAGGTGGAGTATTTCGCACGCATCTACGGGCGCATGCACGCCGGAATCGTTACACATGCTACGCACCTGGCACCGGACAACCTCGCGCTACTCGACGCTGCCGACTTCGTGTTCCTGTGCATCGACAGCGTCGAGGCGCGCGCGTTCCTCGTCCCCGCGCTGGAAGATCTGGGATTACCATTCATCGATGCTGGCGTCGGGCTGTCGATCGTCGATGATCGGCTGATGGGGCTCGTGCGCGTCACCACTAGCACGCCGGCCATGCGCGCGCATGTTCACGATCGGGATCGCATCCCGATGCAGGGCGGCGACCTCGAGATCTACCGCAGCAACATCCAGATCGCCGACATGAACGCGCTGGCTGCGGCGCTTGCAGTCATGCGCTGGAAGCGGCTGCGCGGATTCTACCTCGATCTCGAAGGTGAGTATCACGCGACCTACGCGGTCGATGGCAATTGCATCCTTAACGAAGACCATCGCGGGGCGGCGCGCTGACCCCGGCCGTCCATGTTCGCGTCGAATCCGAAGGGACGACACTCAACCCGGCTAGACGGTCGGGTGCGCGGGCTGAGCTGAATATCACTGAAGGAGATCATCATGGCCGACTGCATCGTTGCACCAGAAAACGGGCCGACCAAGACCGTAGCAGATGGTGAGACCGTGGGCCCAGCCGTGAAGCCGCGGGGACGCGCCCCTCGTCGCAGCAATCTGATCGACGAGCTCGTCAAGGCGCGCGTCGCGGAATTCCGATCAGTTCCGAACCTAGCCGAGATGGCCGATGTCGCTCCCGAAGCGATCGTCGAGCTGGAAGCCGGCCGAGGACCGGTTGCCACGCTGACTGCGGTGTTCAAAGCGCTGCCATTCAAGGTTGCGGGCCTAGCACAAGGCGAAGATTTGGCGGAGAAGCTGCGGAACCGCCGCGACGCGCTCGAGCTGTCGGTCGAAGAGCTCGCGGTGAAGGCCGCGCTGCTGCCCGACCAAATCGTCGAGCTCGAGGCCGGAGAGGGTTCGGTAGAGAACTTGCTGTCTCTGCTCGCCACCGTTGCCCCCAAAGTGCGCCGGCACGCTCAGGAGCGGTCCCACTGGGGCCCCGGCGACAAGAAGGATCGTGACGCACGGTTCACGCCGGAGAGATTCCTGAAGCCGATGGTCGAGGTCTTCGGTCCGATCGACCTCGATCCGTGCGGACATGCTCTAAGCCCGGTTGCAGCGCGGCGCCGCTTCCTGCTGGCAGAAGGCGACGACGGTCTTAAGGACCCCTGGTCCGGCCGACTCGTCTTTATGAACCCGCCCTACTCTGGCTATTTGCCTTGGATGACCCGGGCGTATGGCGAGTGGTCGGCAGGCCGGGTCGAGGTCGCGCTGTGCCTGGTGCCGGTCAGGACCGACAGCGACTTTTTCCAGACCAAGGTCGCGGCAGCCGCCGACATCTACCTCCTCCGCGGTGGCTTGCCGTTCTCGAACAGGGCGGGCAAGTCGCGGACCACGCCGTTCAGCCTCATGCTGGTCGCGTACGGGATCACTGACCGGCAGAAGGCCAACTTCGCCAAGCGGGTCCCGGGCCTCTGGGTTAAGGCGAGCGCCGTTGCTGCGGATCTAGCTCGGCAGGCGACCTCAATAGGGTGGCGGAAGGTGCGGGGACGACCGGTCTGGCGGACGGTCAGCGAGGCGCGCTGCGATTGCCCCTTCAAGGCGCTGGATAGCCAGTGGGTGCGCGTTTGCTGCGGACCTAGAACAATCTAGGCGCGCGGACGCCTCGCCGCACGGTTCTTGATGTCGCTAAGGGCAGCAGGATGTCGGCAAGCTGGCGGCGTCCGTTAGGGTTCCCTCGTTGGATAGCGGTGCGAGACGCTCGCAAAGCATGGAGAACAGATCGTCCCACCCGATGAGCAAGCCCGTATGAGGCGAACGACCAGCGTTCGTTTAGGGGTTCGCCCCTTCGTTCGAAGGACTTCATCGGTCTTCTGCTGCAGCATCGTCAATCGGATCCACCGGCCAATCGAGCCAGTCCTCTGCAGCGCAGAACGCCTCATGGTCGGCGAGATCGGCGAATCGAAGGGCTTGCGCCAGTTGTCTGCTACGCAGCAGTTGGATGACATCACCGTGCGGGGTCGTTCTGGTCACGAGGAGCGTCGGCGTGGCGCGGGTGTTGCCTTCGAACCTCGAGAGTGTGGAGATGCTCACGCCCACTTTCTTCGCCACCTCCGCCTCGGTCAGTTTAAGTTGCTGACGGCGCACCCGGCTGCGTGGACCATGGCCGACGACCTGCCGTCCATCCGTCTCCGGCCAGCCGGGCACGATGTCGCTAAGCTCCACATCATCCTGGTCGGCCAGCAGGATCCTCGCCAGCCGCAACAGCGTATCTGCCCGCGGAGGTCGCTTGCCTGTCTCGATGCGGCTGATCGTCTCCCGAAGCAAGCCGCTGCGAGCCGCAAGCTCCGCTTTCGTCCACCCACGGACCTCACGCAAACGACAGATTTCGGTTCCGACGTTGTTCGGGATGGCGTCTTTCGGAAAAGTATGGCGCGGAATCGACGTCATGCGTGACGTTCTTGCATAGACCCAAGTTGCCAATCCCATAACCATGGCATGGCGCGACGAACATCCTCGTCTGACATCGATGCGGTCGGGCGCGCCCGAGCCGGGGATGAGCTGCGTCCGTTGTCGAGCAACACTCTACAGCCAATCGCGGACACCAGCTTCAACGAACAGCTTGAAGCGCTTGTCCGTTTACTCGCCCGCCAAGCCGCGCAGGAGCATTTCCGGTTCGAGCGCGACGACTCACCCCTCCCAAACTATCTAACCGGAGCCCCTCCGTCATGCTGATGAAGTCCCCACCTCGCATCGCGCTCTACGGCCGCCACTCGACCGCAATGCAGACCGCGACATCGAGCGCCGATCAGGCGGCACCGTGCATGAAGCTGGTGGATTATCTCGGAGGCACGGTGGTCGCGACATACCTGGACCCCGAACAATCTGGCTATCGCCGCAATCGAACAGGATTGATGAAGATGTTGCGTGACATCGAGACAGGCGCGGTCGACATGGTCGTATGCGAGGCACTTGACCGGCTAGTCCGTGATGCCGAAGACGTTGCCTTCCCGGGCAAGAAGCTGGTGTATCACCGCGTGGCGCTGCACACGGTCTCAGAAGGCCACGTCGACGAGATCAAGTTTGCGGTCGCTGGTCTCCTCGGCGCGATCTTCCTCAAGCACCTGATCGACAAGACCGCGCGCGGCATGGAGGCTGCTGTCCTCGCCGGTCGGTTCGCGGGCGGCCGGGCCTACGCCTACAAGCGCGTGATCAGCCTCGATGCTCGCGGCGAACTCATCCGCGGCCTGCTCGAGATCGACGAGGACAAAGCCCCTATTGTTGACCGCATCTTTGCAGAATTTGCCGCCGGGGCCTCGTCCATTCAGATCGCCACGGGTCTCAATGCCGACGGGATCCCCGGACCTCGCGGTGGACAGTGGAATGCATCGACGATCCGCGGCGACCCGAAGAAGGCTACCGGCATTCTCAACAATCCACTCTACGTTGGGCGGCTTGTATGGGGACGCCGTCAGTGGCGCCGCAACCCCGACAGCGAAAAGCGCGAGCGCCGGTATCGGTTACGTGATCGATCGGAGTGGGTCGAAGTCGCCGTGCCGGACCTGCGCATCGTGGCCGACGAGCAGTGGGAGGCGGTGCAAACTGAAATTGAACGGCGTCGTCGCCCCAACGCGCTGGTGCCGGTCGCCCGTCAGAACCGGAAGAAGCACCTACTATCGGGCCTCATCCGCTGCAGCTGCTGCGGATCGGGCTACACGATCACGGGGAAGGATTATTATCGCTGCGCCGGACAGAAGGAGCGTGGGACGTGCTCGAACACGGTGTCCGTACGCAAGGGTCCGCTTGAAACCGCAGCCCTCTCCGTGCTTCAACACCATCTGCTAACCGAGGATCATGCCCAGCTGTTTGCAGAGGAATTTCGGCGGGAGATGGCGCGTCTCGCGGACTCCACGGTGCAGAAGGATCAGGCGTCCGCCGATCGTTTAGCCGTGGTCTCGAACGAGATCGACAATCTCGCCGCGAACATGCTCACCGGCGTGCTCAGCCCGACATTGATCCGACTGCTCGGAGACCGGGAGGCCGAGAAAGATCGATTGGAGATGCTGCTCACTCGCAATGCGGCTTCGGTCCCAACGGCCACCGTCCTGCCGCATCCTGCCCTGCTGCGCAGGTTCGAGGAGAAAGTCGGCAAGCTACGCGAAACACTGGACGACGAGCCCATTCGCGGGGAAGCGGCGGAAATCATATCGACCCTTATCGAGAGCGTGACGATCTACCCCGATGGGGAGCATGGCCCCGAGGCGGAGGTCGTAGCGAAGGTGGCGGATTTGCTGACCTGGGCCACGAACGACAACGCCGCCCCGAAGGGCGGCGTTGTCAGTTCTACAGCGGTGGTTGCGGGGACAGGATTTGAACCTGTGACCTTCAGGTTATGAGCCTGACGAGCTACCGGGCTGCTCCACCCCGCGTCACCATATGGTCCTTGAGAGACACGAACGCCCCCGCTTTTGGGCGGGGGCGACGGTGTCCTTTGTGGACGAGACGTTTGTGAATGGGTTCGTGTTGTTCATGACGCGCACAGGCCGCAATGCCTGGCGGCGACCTACTCTTCCATCGCTTGAGCGATAGTACCATTGGCGCGGTCGGGTTTCACGGCCGAGTTCGGGATGGGATCGGGTGGGACACCGACGCTATGGCCACCAAGCAATAAGGCCTGTGCGTGTGATGAACAGTTCTAAAATCGATGCAGGGGAGTGCTTTGTTGTCGGCTGGCTGCAAGAGCGCCCAGCCGATGTTTGTCTCGTGGCAGACGGTGCCACGGGACGTACCCAAATTCTGGCGTCGAACTCAATCATCCACGTATCTTGAACAACCAGGGTTGTCGTTGATGGTGGGACTCTCAAGCGCGAATAGGACGATTAGTATCGGTTAGCTCCATGCGTTACCGCACTTCTACACCCGATCTATCAAGGTCGTGGTCTCCGACCGTCCTGTGAAATCTTATCTCGAGGGAGGCTTCCCGCTTAGATGCTTTCAGCGGTTATCCCGTCCGTACATAGCTACCCTGCTGCGCCGTTGGCACGACGACAGGTACACCAGAGGTACGTTCAACCCGGTCCTCTCGTACTAGGGTCAACTCCTCTCAAATTTCGACGCCCACGGCAGATAGGGACCAAACTGTCTCGCGACGTTCTGAACCCAGCTCACGTACCACTTTAATTGGCGAACAGCCAAACCCTTGGGACCTGCTCCAGCCCCAGGATGTGATGAGCCGACATCGAGGTGCCAAACAACCCCGTCGATATGAGCTCTTGGGGGTTATCAGCCTGTTATCCCCGGCGTACCTTTTATCCGTTGAGCGATGGCCCTTCCACGAGGGACCACCGGATCACTATGACCGACTTTCGTCTCTGCTCGACTTGTCAGTCTCGCAGTCAGGCGGGCTTATGCCATTGCACTCTAACAGCCGGTTTCCGACCGGCCTGAGCCCACCATCGCGCGCCTCCGTTACTCTTTAGGAGGCGACCGCCCCAGTCAAACTACCCGCCACAGAGGGTCCCTGATCCAGTTTCATGGATCGAGGTTAGACATCAGAAAACAACAGGGTGGTATTTCACCTATGGCTCCACATCAGCTGGCGCCAATGCTTCAAAGCCTCCCACCTATGCTACACAGTTCTTTCCTAATGCCACTCTGAAGCTGCAGTAAAGGTGCACGGGGTCTTTCCGTCTAACCGCGGGTACTCCGCATCTTCACGGAGAATTCAATTTCGCTGAGCATGTCCTGGAGACAGTGGGGAAGTCGTTACGCCATTCGTGCAGGTCGGAACTTACCCGACAAGGAATTTCGCTACCTTAGGACCGTTATAGTTACGGCCGCCGTTTACCTGGGCTTCAATTCAGAGCTTGCACTCCTCCTCTTAACCTTCAGGCACCGGGCAGGCGTCAGGCCCTATACGTCGTCTTGAAGCCGACTTAGCAGAGCCCTGTGTTTTTGCTAAACAGTCGCTACCCCCTGGCCTGTGCCCCCTCATAACGGTTGCCCGCTGTGAGGGCCTCCTTCTTCCGAAGGTACGGAGGCAATTTGCCGAGTTCCTTCAGGACACTTCTCTCAAGCGCCTTGGTATACTCTACCTGACCACCTGTGTCGGTTTCGGGTACGGTCTATACGGTGGGGCTATTTCCCGGGACAGTTTCGAAGCCCAGCCAATCCGTTAAGGCTGAACAACACACACCATCCGTCACACACCACCAGGCTGCGGAATATTAACCGCATTCCCATCGACTAC